>NZ_CP016289.1:0-311311 GCF_001679785.1 Rhizobium leguminosarum | reverse complement strand
CAGATCCAAGAGCAGACAATCGCGCAGATCGTCAAGATATTCGTCCTGTCCTTCGTGCTGCTTGTTTTCGGGCGTGCGCTGGCAACGCCCTTGCTGGAGCACTCGATCCACATCTTCAACGATTTTCCGACCATCGTGCAATAGGCCGGATGGACACGAGCCTTGCCCAGTTCCCCGTCGTCAATTTGCAGACCGCGATCCCGGCGGCGATGGCGCTCGGGGCGGCGAGGGCGCTCGGCATTCTCTCCATCTTTCCGCTGTTCTCGTTGTTCAGCATCACCGGGCTGCTGCGGATCGGTCTTGCCATCGGTCTCTCCGCGCCGGCCGTCGCCTTTGCTCATACGGTGCTAGCGGAGGGCCACACGAGCTATCTCATCCTCGGTGTCCTGTTCCTGAAGGAATTCGTCTTCGGCGGAGTGATCGGCATGGGGCTCGGCATTCCCTTCTGGGCAGCGCAATCGGCGGGCGACATGACGGACGTCTATCGTGGGGCCAATGCGGCCAATCTCTTCGATCAGGTCAATGCGCTTGAGACGACGACGCTCGGCTCAGTGCTGATGTCGATCGCGCTGGCTATCTTTGTCGCAACCGGCGGCATTACCGACCTCGTCGCTATCTTCTACAAGTCTTTCGAATTCTGGCCGCTGTTCGCGTTGAAACCCGCCTTCGACGGGGACGCGTTCAGGATCATTCTGGATATTTTCACAGAGCTTTTCCGGATGGGTACGCTGCTGGCGGCGCCCTTCGTCATCGTCATCGGGGCGATCGAACTATCGCTCGGCTTTGTCGGCCGTTCGGCCAAGCAGTTTCCGCTGAACGACAGCGTGGCGACGTTCAAGAACCTGGCGGTGGCCGGCGTGCTGGTGCTCTACGCCATGTTCGCCGGCAGTTATTTCAACGAGATCTGGACGCGGGGTTTTGCCGAGGTGAAATCGATCTTCGAGGCTGCCGATGTCCAAAAATGACGATACAGAGGAAAAAAGCTTGCCGCCCAGCCGCGTCAAGCTCGACCGGTTGCGACGGGAGGGGCAGGTTGCCCGCTCCAAGGAAATTCCGGTCGCCATGTCGTTGCTGGCGATCGCCGCCTATCTCGCCTGGGCGCTCGGCAATATCCTGCGGGATTTTGCCAGGATATTCGGCATAGGCTTTGATGCCGCGGGCCTTACCGGAAGCCAGCGAACCCAACCGGGTTTTCCTTTGACGGCTGTCAAGGACATGGCCGAGATACTGTTCGGCATATTGTGGATGCCCATGCTGCTCGGTCTTGCGATCGTCATTGCCGTTTCGATCCTCGACGGCCAAGGTTTTCCGGTGACGACGAAGCATATGAATTTCGATCTCAACCGGCTCAATCCGGTAAGTGGGATTAAGAAGCTCTTTTCCGTGACGAACCTGGTGGAGTTCCTCAAAGGCATCGTCAAGGTCATTATCCTTTCCTTCGCGGGCGGTGGTGCCATCCTTTATTTTCTGAACGGCATTTTCTGGGCACCGCTTTGCGGCGAGGCCTGCTCGCTATCCGTCGCGGCCTACCTGATCGGCACCGTTGTCGTCATAGCGGCCGCGATCATGCTTGCCGCAGCATTCTTCGACCTTTCCATCTCGCGCCTGTTGTTCCGCCGCGAACATCGCATGACCAAGACAGAAGCCCGGCGGGAACACAAGGACACGCAAGGGGATCCGCATCTGAAATCGGCACGCCGCCGCGTCGGCGCTGAAATGCGAAACGCTCCGCCACGCAAGGAAAAGCCGGAAAAGAGGCTAGATGTGAGCTTTCCGGAGGTTGTCCATTCGGAGCGGATTTAGGAGACTGGAGTACCACACCTCAGTTTTCCAGGATCACTCCGAATGAACATCCATAAGAATGCCCGACTGACACCGTTGCGGCGAGAGGAAATGCCTTTGGCCGTTGCCAAAGGCCAAGTGTCCAAAGCCCAGGCTGCCCGCCTTTATGGTGTCTCGTCAAAGATCGTTTCGCGCTGAGTCGAACGGTTCAGGGCACAAGGACGCGCCGGGATGGCGGACCGATCGTCCCGGCCATACGTCCACATCTGCATCGACGATGCCTCCCGCATCGCCTTTACCGATATCTTCCCCGACAAAACCGCCGTTAGCGGCATCGAGATCCCGTTCGCTGTCAGCAGGAAATCTACCGGATTTCCGTGTTTGTCGACGGCTCGAGACAAATATCGCCAGTTGCCGCGAATCTTGACGTAGGTCTCGTCAATCCGGACAGAGCCGTAATGCGGCGCCGGAACTGGCGAAGCCGCTTTTCGATCATCCGCGCGTAGGCCAGAACCCTACGGTTGACGGTGCTATGATCGACCTCGAAGCCACGTTCCCGGAACATCTCCTCAAGATCCCGATAGCTGAGTGGATAACCCAAATACCAGGCAACCGCCTGCACGATCAGCCATGCCTCGAAATGCCGGCCCTTGAAATCATCCTTCGATTGCCGCTTCAGCTTTTCGGCAATAGCATTCAGAATCATCGGCTCGTTCCACAATTTTCGGAGCGGCAATCTCTCTTCCCATGGTCAACATACCGTTAAGCGCCAAAAATTTGCGACAAGCCAGTTGTCGTTCGCGTGGGTGGCGTCAGCTCGCGTTGTTGCACGAATACTGCATTGCTGATATTGAGCGCGTGTTCTCGCCCGCAGCATGTTCGCGATGCTCGGTTAGCGTTGAGATGCCCTGGCGCGGGGGTGGGTTCAAGCGCCGCCTATCCTGAGCCATCATCGGCGCCAGGCGCGTCTTCCTTGAGGCTTTCCAAGACGCATTCCGTGCGGCGAACGATGCGAACAGCGCGCGCAAGTCCTACCGCATATTGGGCGGCAGCCTCCTTCACATTGAGGCGCTCCCCCTCCACGGAACGGTGACGAAGCTGCTCGAGCTCCGCTTTCACCATAGCTGCTTGCCGTAGTGATTTGTGCAGATCCTGCCCGTTGACCCGCTGGCCTAGCTGCAGCAACCGCGTCGGCGAGGCAGCATCCGCTCGCTCGCCTGTGGAGTGAAGATCCAGCGCAAGGGCCTCTGCCTCCGCTTCCATATCAACCAATCGATGACGCAACGCCGCAAGCTGTCGGGCAAGACCATCAGCGCGGATATTTCTGATCTGCAAGAGCTTCTCAAATAAGCTCGCGTCGTCCATTCGGGTTACCATTGGCCAAGTTAGATCAGTTCGCCGCGGCAGGAGGCGTGATCATTTCCACATGGCCGCTTTTGATCACCTCCACCGTTTCGACGGTTGATCGGTTCACCACCATTTCCACCGCGGAGACGAAAGCGGTGGGGCCGCGCACGATGACAAGGTCGCTGGCCGGATCATATCGGATGGCGTCTTCGGGGTAGAGCGGAAAGAGCGCGTCTATGGCGCTCCGTGTCACTCTCCAGCCTCGCCTTTTCTGCTCCAGGATCACAGTCGTGATGTCGTTCTTGGGGGCGATGATGACCCGGATCCCATCAAAAGCGACGAACAGATTGCTGACACGGCCGAGCGCCTCAAATGCGGCCACGCCCTCTTCCTTCACCGACCAGTTTTCTACCTGGCCGGTTAATTTGCCTGTAGTCGTAACCGGTATTCCGGACATGAAGGACAAGGTATCCACAACGTCAGCCACCGGCTGGGACACGACATTAAGGCGGACGTCTTTCCCGCTGGCGGCTGCCTGCACAGTCAAAGGCGCCAGCAGGATGAGAAGGGTAATCGATGACACGCGCAACTTCATCTCCATAATCTCCAATCTTTTTCGGCTTATCCCCTAGCATCCTCTCCATAACATCACAGCTCGCGATTGCCTATTTTTAATATACAGTTGGCATAATTCTGCGGCATAATCGACATATCCAAATAATACTCAGTTTATTCAACAATATCTGAATATCCGTATTACGATAATCATATCCACAATGCGATCTAACGGAATTTTAACAACTATATCTTGATTATTACATTATTTTCGGCAATTCTGCACTCGCTTAACCGCAAAGGAGACCAGCAATGGCTACTACCACTACCAGCAGCAGCTCCACTCTGGGTGCTGGCATCAACTCCGCTATCGCGAGCTTCAAGTCCGCTCAGAACGAAGCAACGGCTCAGAGCTTGCAGGTCGCGACCGAGATCACCAAGATCAACGGCGTTGCCAACGCCATCAAGAAAATCGGCCCGGCCTGATGCTTTCGGCGAAGCCGGCCATTGTCGGCTTCGCCTCTCTTTCTGGTTGCCGGGCAGTTCACGGCACCACGCCTTTCCCTCATCACAGTGATAGTCTGACGGCTCGGATTGGCCGGAAAGGCGTCGGAAACAGAAACCGCCGTTGAAGATCATGCGCACGGTTCCATCTCCATCATCCGTCACTTCACGCCAGACAACGGGCGGCAACAACCCGCCGACCTTGCGCATTGCGCGTGCCGGGCGAGCATCCGTCCATAACCTTGGCCCGGGGACATACACCGTCGGCGGTGGCCCGACCTGTGACTTCGTCATTCTGGGCTGCGATCCGGAACCGGCGCTTCGCCTGCATGTTTCCGATGAGGCAAAGCGGATGGCTGCAACTATCGAAGCACTACGCGACGGCGTGGCCATCGGCGATTCTATCCTGCATCGCGGCGAGCGCGTTTCCATCGGCTCCAGCGAAACCATCCACTTTGCGGACGTCGAGTGCCACATCGAGAACCTCTCTGCGTATCCGCCTGTCCGACAGCCCTTGACCTTCCGCAGAATGGCGGCCGCCTGCCTTCTGATACTCGCCGCTCCCCTCCTGTACATCGGCTTCGGTCCGGACCGGGAGCCGGCGCGCGACATCCAGACGGCACAAATCAAAACGGTTGCCCCGCAGCCAACCGCCAGTTCGATCACGGAAGAGCTGGGCGAGGCTATGCGACTGGCCGGCCTAAAGCTCGGTGCGAAACTCGCGAACAACGGGAATGAGATCCGTATCGGCGAAGGCTCCAAGCCGCTCGACATTGCCAGCAAGACACAATTGGACGGCATTCTCGCCGCCATCTCGCGCCGCAGCCCCGTTCCTGTCGTCGACATGACGACGCTCTCGTCTGGCCTGGCCGGCTTCGTCGCCGCCGCCGGCTATGCACCTGTCAAATTCGTCGTTGGCAATGACGGTCGACGTTACCGTGAGGGGGAAACGGTATCCGGCGACTGGCGTATCAAGGAGATACGTCCTGGGGAAATGGTGGTCGCCCGTGGCAAGGAAACGGACACGATCAGCTTCGATCCCGCGCCGGACAAGAAATTGCGGCTGGCGCGCACAGCAGGCGACGGAGGAGCGTAATCCATGATCCGCCTCCTGCCGCCATTCGCAGCCATCGCCAAACGGACCGACATCCTGTTTGCGGGATTTTTCGCCGTCATCGTCGCCATGATGGTGCTGCCGATGCCGACGGCGCTGATCGATGCGATGATTGCCTTGAATCTCGCCTTTGCCTTCGTTGTCCTGGTAACGACCATCTACCTGCGCACCGTGCTCGACATTTCGACCTTTCCGGCCGTCATCCTGATCGGAACCCTGGTTCGTCTCGCCTTAACGATTTCCACAACCCGGCTGGTGCTTGCCGAGGGCGATGCCGGCGAGATCATTTCCGCATTCGGTTCCTTCGTCGTTGCCGGCAATGTCGTCGTCGGCCTCATCATGTTTCTAATCATCGCCTTGGTTCAGTTCATCGTCGTGACCAAGGGCGCTGAAAGAATTGCCGAAGTCGGCGCCCGCTTCACGCTCGACGCCATGCCCGGCAAGCAGCTTGCCATCGACAGCGACCTGCGCAGCGGCCATATCACCGGCGAAGCCGCCCAGAAGCGGCGCTCGCAGCTGGAACGGGAAAGCCAGTTCTTCGGCGCCATGGACGGCGCCATGCGGTTCGTCAAGGGCGACGCCATTGCCGGACTGGTGATCGTCGCCGTCAATCTCCTCGGCGGCCTGACGATCGGTATCTTCCAGCGTGGATTGAGCTTTTCCGAGGCCGCCCACCTCTATTCGCTGCTGTCCATCGGCGACGGTCTCGTGTCCCAGATCCCGTCAATGCTGATGGCGGTTGCCGCCGGCACGGTGGTCACCCGCGTCAGCGCCGACGAAAGCAGCAATCTCGGCAGCGAAATTGGCCGCCAGTTGGTGAAGGAGCCCCGCGCCCTCGGCATTGCCGCTGCAATCACGCTGGCAGCCGGCCTCATCCCTGGCTTTCCGACCACCATCCTCTGGCCGATCGGCATCGGTCTGGCGACACTGGCGCTTGTCCTCGTCCGCAAGCGCAGACCCCAATCCCCCGCAATCGACGCCGCAAATGGTTTGGCTCATCAGCAGAACGGCACAGCGACAGCCGCCCTCGATCGCGCCAAATATGGCGACCCCATCGTCGCGACGCTCTCGGCGGCCACGATGTCCCGGCTCGAGACCGATAATCTCGGCGGCCATCTCGATGCGCGCATCCGCGTTGCGGCCCGCGCGGTGGGCGTCGCCATCACCGTGCCGACCTTCAACGCCGACCCCCGCATAGGGGAGGACATGATCCATATCCAGGTCGAGAATGTGCCGGCTGGGCTCATATCCTGCAAGGCTGATCGTCCGGCGGAGCTGATCGCCCAGGATATCGTTCGCATTGTCCGGCGCCATACCGGCTCGATTTTCAGCGTCGATGATGCAACGCAGTGGCTTGCGGGCCTTGAGCCAAGACTGGGCAAGCTCGCCATCGACGTTCGTACCCAGGTTTCACCGATGCTGCTGGTTGCGGTCATTCGGCGCCTGCTCGATTCCGGCGTCACGTTATCGCAGCCGCGCGGCCTTCTGGAGACAATGCTCAAGATCGAGCCGCACGAGCAGGATCCGGACAAATTGGCCGAGAAGGCGCGATGGGCTCTGTCGCGGCAGATCGCCTTCGGTCTTCTCGATCAGCGGGGACTGCTGCCCGTGCTGTCGCTTTCACCGGAATGGGAACGCTTCGTCCGATCTTACGGCGACGCCTCGGACAAGACGGAAAAGGAAGAGATCAGCGAAAAGCTGCGCCGATTGGCGAACGAAACCAAGGACGCCCTGGTGGATGCCAATGAGCGCGGCTTCGATCCGGTCGTCGTCATGCCGGGCGAACTGCGCTTCCTGACGCAAGCATTGATGATCCGGCACAATTGCCGCGTGCCGGTCGTCGCAATCGAAGAAATAGACCACGACATCACCTCCGATGTCGTGGGCATGGTCGGAGTGCAGCAAGAAAACGCTGCGTAGTAACAAGCCCAATCAGGCTGAAACTGAACACAGTCGCGACATGTACCAGAGGGGAACAGACATATGGTGGATTCCGTCAATAACTCGACCTATCCGGACTTCCTGCAACACGACATGTCGAAAACCGGCGAGCTCCAGAACGACGCAACGAAGCGCCTTGTCGACGAATACAAGAATGCGGACCGCAGCTTCGAAAGCATCGATGTAGCGAAGAACCCATCGAAATATACGGCCGAGCAGAAGCTGATCATGTTCCTCGATCTCCTGCAGTCGAAGGCCAACTACAACGGTTACACCGATGCGGTCGGCCAGTACTATTCCTGGTATGGAGCCGATGCCAACACGACGGCCGGCGTCATGCTTCGCACGCACAAGGAAATTAAAGCCGATTACGACCGGGCGATTTCCTCGCTGGAAGCCGATACCGATGTTCAAGCGCTTCTCAACAAGCGCTTGTTCCAGGAAATCAGGGAGATGTTCGCGGAAGGCAAGAATCCCGAGGCCTATGCCGCCTTCAAGGATCATTTCGCGGCGAATGTCGTCAGCGGAAAAATGCTGACGGTTGGGCTGGCTGCTGGCGAACCGCTGCAGGAGGTCCTCAACAACTACTCGTCAGCCCTCTATTTCTATACCCAGGTTCTGTCCGATGCGGACTTCAAGAGCATGGCTTCTGAAGCCGACAAGAACTACTCTGATTTCCTTCAAACAAATCTCCTGGACGGTTCCGACCCGACGGGCGCGCTTGATGGCCTGGCGGCAAACACCGGAGGGAATACCGGCGCGCTTGATAAGCTCCCCGGCTTCGGCAGCATCCTCCCGGTGGTTGCCGATAGCGGGCTTGCCACCACAGTCTTCGGCGACGGCCTTTATGACAAGAACTTGATGCAGGCATTATCGGGCCAAACCGAGCTGTTCAGACCAACGGTAGAGCTGCTCGCCAATCAGATGTACGGCGACAACAAGGTGGCAGCGGACGCCTTCACCGCAAAGGTGATGGAGCTTCTCCCCGCAGGATGGGACCAAATGGCCAACGGCATGTCGACGCTCGGTTTTTATGGACTTTCTGACCGGCTTCTCCAGAAAATCGAGGTTCCCGCCGGCGTCAATGCAACGGACTACAAGACCGGCATCCGGGAAGCGGTTGGTGCCCTTATTCAGGGCGGCGCGCTCGTCTCCCAGGCCCAGCCGACAGACATCGCACAGCCGCTGGTGGTTCGGGATGCCGATGGTAATTTCATCCGCCAGTCCGGCCTCAACACCTATAGCAAGGACGAGATTTCGGCGATGATCGCGGCCGCGACCGGCCTCGCTGGCCGATCGCGCGCCGATACCAGCTCTCGTAGCGACGAGAGCCGATATGATTCCGATCCGGCCAATACGGCTACGATCGACAACAATATGTTCGGCACGGAAAACCACGCGTGGGATAGCGCGGTGAGCGGTGCTTTTGCCTTCAAGGACGTCGAGACCGCCGCCTCCAAGTTGACGGACCTTGTCAACGCCCGCGCCCCGGATCTGACCGTCACCGCCCCGACGCCGGTCAGAAGTGGCTATGGTTTCGACAGCGTTTTGCCGACCATGGCCGATAACGGGCTTGCCACCACAGTCTTCGGCGACGGCCTTTATGACAAGAACTTGATGCAGGCATTATCGGGCCAAACCGAGCTGTTCAGACCAACGGTAGAGCTGCTCGCCAATCAGATGTACGGCGACAACAAGGTGGCAGCGGACGCCTTCACCGCAAAGGTGATGGAGCTTCTCCCCGCAGGATGGGACCAAATGGCCAACGGCATGTCGACGCTCGGTTTTTATGGACTTTCTGACCGGCTTCTCCAGAAAATCGAGGTTCCCGCCGGCGTCAATGCAACGGACTACAAGACCGGCATCCGGGAAGCGGTTGGTGCCCTTATTCAGGGCGGCGCGCTCGTCTCCCAGGCCCAGCCGACAGACATCGCACAGCCGCTGGTGGTTCGGGATGCCGATGGTAATTTCATCCGCCAGTCCGGCCTCAACACCTATAGCAAGGACGAGATTTCGGCGATGATCGCGGCCGCGACCGGCCTCGCTGGCCGATCGCGCGCCGATCGGGCCAATACGGCTACGATCGACAACAATATGTTCGGCAGTAAGGATAAGGCCTGGGACAAGGCCATGCTGGGAGCTTTCGCGACCAAGGATGTGGAAACGGCATCGACAAAACTCTCCGATTTCGTCGAGAATTATTCGGGAGAGTATGAAGTGACGCGGCCGAAGGTGGTGACCGCCCTGGATTCGACACAGCGGGCCGAAAACCTCGCCACCGTGCTACAGCCGACCATTTCGACGATGGCCCAGGAGTTGTTTGCGAACAATCTGCCGGCGCAGCAACAGTTCTCCATCAACATCATGTCGATCGTCACCTCTGTCTGGGGCATGGCCAAGCCGGGGGGAGACGTCTCCACACTCATGAAGGAGTTGCGGGAAAAGCTGGAGGTCGATGTCACGCCTCCGCCGGGCGTGGAGAAGAATAAATACTTCAACGCCCTGATGGACGGCGCCAACGCCCTCATCAACGGTACCGTGGTCGCCTATCGCTCGACAACCGGGCGCAATACCACGCCGGATGCGATCGCCGCGACGGTTCTCTATGGCACCTCCTTCGCCTCAAAGATTCTCAGTGGAACCGGCCACTTCCTGTCCACGGTGGGAGACGTCGGCAAACTGTTCGGCAATGGAGCCTCCTGGAACGCAAAGGCGTCCACCATGTTCGCCGCCGATACGCTCAAGATGGCGTCCAGCGCCTTGGGCGCCTTGATTGGCCTGAGCTGGATCGGCCTCGACATATTTTGGACGACTGGCGCCAAAAGAAGCGATCCCGACGCGCTCGAACCCTCGATGTATTCGATCGCGACCATCGCCGACAGCATTGTCGGTTTCGGCTCGGTCATCGGCGCGGTGTCCAAGGGGCTTCAATACGGTATTCCCGAACTTGCCAGCGCTCTGTCCTTCACGAGGACGTTCAGCACTGTCATGGGGGGGCCGGCTTCATTTCCAACGCGATCTGGCTCGCGATAACCGCCTATGCCGACATCAAGGAATCCCGTGAATTCGACAAGCTGACAAACCACATGAACGACGAAACGGAAAAGCTTCTCGACGATCCGATCCTCTTCAACGGCCCGCGTATTCCGGTGGGCGGTTGGCCGGACTGGTCTCCCTGGTGAGGAGACCTGCCGCATTATCGAGGACATGACGGCTGAAGCTCTCCCTCAGGCGATGTCACGTTGTTTGATCAACGGCCGAAAAGTCGCTTGTCGGTAAACTCAGGCAATTGCAGCGGTCACGGCTTTCCACTGCGCCATGGCGCGGATCCGATGAATATGGGTGGCTAGGGCTGAGTGTCTCTGGTGCGGCGCGACGAAAAGATTTCGGACTGCTGAAAAGACCGAGATGAAACGTTGCAAACCTCCGACGGATCGAAAGCCCTGCATCATCCGCTCTCGTTTTCGAAGCGGCACGTGAGAATTCTCTGCGCGATTGTTAAGGCCCTTGTGCGATCGATGTTCGACGCCGGGCATTACATCCCGTTTTGCCGCGCCGTATGAGCGCAGTTTGTCGGTGACGATGCGCTTCGGCGACAGACCTTGCTTCTTCAGCAGCCTGACCAGCAATCGCTTGGCAGCCTTGGTATCGCGGCGGGTCTGGACGATCTCGTCGAGAACGTAGCCGTCTTGGTCGACAGCACGCCACAGCCAATGTTTTCGGCCGCCTATGGAAATCACGACCTCGTCCAGATGCCAGATATTTTCCGCGACGGCTTCTTTCTAGGCAGCTGCTTGACGTAGGCTGCCCCGAATTTGCGGCCCCATCGCCGTATCGTTTCGTAAGAGACGACGATACCGCGCTCCAGCAACATTTCCTCGACCAGCCGCAGGCTCAACGGGAACCGGAAATACAGCCACACCGCACGGGCGATAATCTGTGGTGGAAAGCGGCGTTGTTGCGCGGATCACCCGGCGACTGATATTGGGCTTTGGTTTTCAGTCTCCTGATCGGGGTTTTGATGATGCCGCATAAGTTCAATGCCGACCGACGGGACAAGATAGCCAAGCAGAAGTTTAAGGTGACGAATTGGGCGGCCTATAATGAAAGCCTGCGTCAACGTGGTGATTTGACCGTGTGGGTGAGTGATGAGGCCCTTGCTTTATGGACGGCGCCGAGGCGGAGATCGCGGGGCGGTCAGCCGAAATACTCGGATCTGGCGATCACATTGTGCTTGACCCTACGCGTCGTCTACGGGCTGGCGCTACGCCAGACCCAAGGTCTGATGCGCAGCGTTGCGGCGCTGATGGAGTTCGATATTGCCGTGCCTGACTTCTCCACCCTGTCGCGCCGGAGCAAAGGGCTGGCGTTGCCGTCGACAAAGTCCGGAGCCAGAGCGTCCGGTCCTGTTTATCTGGTGGTCGATAGCACGGGGTTAAAAGTCTTCGGTGAGGGCGAGTGGCTGGAAAACAAGCACACAATCAAGGTGAAACGTAAAAGATGGCGCAAGCTTCACATTGGTCTTGATCTTGCTAGTGGTGAGATTGTCTGCGCGGATCTAACCACGGATGATGTTGGCGATCCGACCGCTTTGCCAGGTCTTCTGGATCAGATTGATGGCCCAGTTGCCAAGTTTATCGCTGATGGCGCCTATGACGGAGCGCCGACCCGTGATCTTCTGGAGACACGCTTCGGCGAGATCGTGGAGATCATTATCCCGCCTCCCAAGACAGCAGTTGAAAGTCCGCAATCGGCGTTCAATCCAACGGTACGGGACCGCCATATCGCCGAAATCGAAAACAAGGGCCGGATGGCTTGGCAGAAATCCACCGGCTATAACCAGCGCAGCCGGGTGGAGACCCAGATGGGTAGATGGAAGACGGTCATTGGGCCAAAACTCAAAGCGAGGAACTTCGACAATCAGAAAACAGAAGCCAAGATCGGCGTCCACGTTCTCAACCGGATGACTGAACTTGGCCGTCCAGAATTGCGGCGTGTTGTATGAAAAATCCCAAGGGTGGGGTTATCTCGTACAGAATCTGATCCCTGCAACACGTCCGATGCAACCGATGGCAACCTCGGTCTGTTGAGCCGGAAAGGAGCGGGCCCGCAGGCGCAATCCGATCAGCCCCTTGTATCGTCCGATGGCGGTTTCGATCAGCGCACGCTTGCCGTAGCCGGCGGCTGCCTGCCATTTCAGCCGACCGTCGCTTGCGATTGCGGCAATGTGCTTGTCCCTTTGACCAGGCGGTCCGGTATCACCGCTTTCCACCGCCGTGGAACGCGGTGGAATGACGATGTTCGCGGTTGCGCTGTGCTGCAGGATAGACCGATAGGTTGGTTTGCCGTCATAGGCTCCGTCGGCCGTGAACTGGTCGATCTCGCCGTCGATCTGATCGAGCAGCGGTGCCACCTGGGAAGGATCATCCGTTTTCTGGTCTGTCAGCCCATGGGCAATGATCGCGCCACTTTTGGCATCCACTGCCAGATGCAGCTTGCGCCAGGTGCGACGTGATCTGGCGCCATGTTTTTGCTCCAGCCACTGCCCGGCGCCGTAGACTTTCAATCCCGTGCTATCGACAAGCACATGCAGCGGGCCGTCCGGCAGCGGCGGGTTTCGTCGGGCTGATGGCTCCCACTTCTGTGCCCGACGGCTCAGCGTCGTATGATCTGGAACTGGGACTTTCAGCCCCATGAGATCCAGCAGCGAGTGGAGCAATCCCTCGGTCTGGCGCAGCCGCATTGCGAAGACGCAACCCAGCGTCAGCGCAGTCTCAATGGCGAGATCGGAATACTGGGCTTGGCCGCCGCGGGTCTTGCGTCGCGGAGAGCGCCATCCTGCCAGTGCCTCCGGCGTTACCCATAAGGTCAGGCTACCACGCCGGCGCAGACCTGCTTCGTAGTCACTTCGTCACCCTGAATTTCATCTTTCCGACGTGATGACGACGATCGGCGTTGTGTTTGTACGGCATGGCACTCGGATCAAACTGATTTCGATCCTGCCTGCCTATCGCCAAACCGTTGACAAAGGATCCATGCACCAACGCTAAAAGGGCAGCGAAGCGCGTGCTGGTGGCGTTAATGAAGCGCTATGGCTTTGCTCCCAAACGGATCATCACCGATAAGCTCCGCTCCTACGGTGCAGCAAAGGCGGAAGTGGCACCCGGCCTTGCCCATTGGTCGCACAAGGGCCTCAATAATCGGGCCGAGAACAGCCATCTGCCGTTTCGAAAACGGGAACGAACCATGCAAGGCCACCGATCCCCAGGCACGTTGCAACGGTTCGTCTCCATGCACTCAGCGACCCGCAATTGCTTTTCAGTTCCGTCCCGTCGCCGCGCCGCGCAAACAATTCGCTACCATCGGCTCGAAGCTTTCGATGCATGGAAAATTGCGGCCTGTGTCGCCTGAATATCCACGAGCCGCTGACCTTTCCAGCCAGAGAAACTTAACGTGACAACACCGCTGCTCTTATTCATCGCCGTAATTTTCCGGCAAATGCTGCTCGACCTCCATCGCGTCGTGCAACACGCGACCAATGCCGATGAGGTCGGCATGGGCAAATCGGAAAAGAAGTAGATGGCGCGGCTGACGAACTATGCCGCTCTCATGCCTTGCGCGTTCTCGGCTGTGCCGCAGATGGTAACTGCAAGGTATTGTCACGTTAACTGGGCTGCGGTTGCCTGTCTGACGGGTTGGGCGTAGATTTCGGCGATGCAGACACGAGACATCAGCTTCAAACGTCACCGTTTTCCGCCACGGATCGTTTCTCACGCGGTCTGGCTTTATTTGCGGTTCAACCTTAGTCTGCGTGAAGTTGAGGAAATGCTGCTCGAGCGTGGAATCGACGTGTCATACGAGACGGCGTTGTTGCGCGGATCACCCGGCGACTGATATTGGGCTTTGGTTTTCAGTCTCCTGATCGGGGTTTTGATGATGCCGCATAAGTTCAATGCCGACCGACGGGACAAGATAGCCAAGCAGAAGTTTAAGGTGACGAATTGGGCGGCCTATAATGAAAGCCTGCGTCAACGTGGTGATTTGACCGTGTGGGTGAGTGATGAGGCCCTTGCTTTATGGACGGCGCCGAGGCGGAGATCGCGGGGCGGTCAGCCGAAATACTCGGATCTGGCGATCACATTGTGCTTGACCCTACGCGTCGTCTACGGGCTGGCGCTACGCCAGACCCAAGGTCTGATGCGCAGCGTTGCGGCGCTGATGGAGTTCGATATTGCCGTGCCTGACTTCTCCACCCTGTCGCGCCGGAGCAAAGGGCTGGCGTTGCCGTCGACAAAGTCCGGAGCCAGAGCGTCCGGTCCTGTTTATCTGGTGGTCGATAGCACGGGGTTAAAAGTCTTCGGTGAGGGCGAGTGGCTGGAAAACAAGCACACAATCAAGGTGAAACGTAAAAGATGGCGCAAGCTTCACATTGGTCTTGATCTTGCTAGTGGTGAGATTGTCTGCGCGGATCTAACCACGGATGATGTTGGCGATCCGACCGCTTTGCCAGGTCTTCTGGATCAGATTGATGGCCCAGTTGCCAAGTTTATCGCTGATGGCGCCTATGACGGAGCGCCGACCCGTGATCTTCTGGAGACACGCTTCGGCGAGATCGTGGAGATCATTATCCCGCCTCCCAAGACAGCAGTTGAAAGTCCGCAATCGGCGTTCAATCCAACGGTACGGGACCGCCATATCGCCGAAATCGAAAACAAGGGCCGGATGGCTTGGCAGAAATCCACCGGCTATAACCAGCGCAGCCGGGTGGAGACCCAGATGGGTAGATGGAAGACGGTCATTGGGCCAAAACTCAAAGCGAGGAACTTCGACAATCAGAAAACAGAAGCCAAGATCGGCGTCCACGTTCTCAACCGGATGACTGAACTTGGCCGTCCAGAATTGCGGCGTGTTGTATGAAAAATCCCAAGGGTGGGGTTATCTCGTACAGAATCTGATCCCTGCAACACGTCCGGTACGAGCGGCCCTTTCTGTTTCAGGATATGAACGTCGACCTCCCAGCCATCGGCAAGGCCGATATGGGTTCGGGTCGCGGCAAGCAGCGGTGGAAGGCCGGCGGGAATGCTCTGTTCGATGCGTGCCAGCAGCTGGCGCAGGCTGCCAGCCCGCTTTTCCGGCAGCTCCGATTGCCAGAGCTGCCGCCTGACGGTTTCGCGGTCGAGTTCGAAATTGGGTTCGGCGGCGAGCATGGCGAGGAGAAAATACGACTTCTCCGGCAAGGGGAGTTCCTTCCCCGCCGCCAGCAATCGCGGTCTTCCGAGCAGGCACAGCCTGTTCGTCAGCATCTGCCGGATGTCCGTTGCATCTCGGTTCTCACCCCTGAAAGCCAAGGCGCGCAAGCGCACCGGCCAATCAAGAAACATGTTAGAGCCATAAGAGGCCGGCGCATAGCGGTTTTGCTTTAAAAAGAAGAAGTTTCATCGAATATTTGCATATTCTCGCGCCACACGGGGAGGCAATGCTTTGCCAACACTTTCGTGAGGATGCGGGTTGCCTTCTGCGGCGGCAGGTTATTGGCCGCCCTTCCTCGCCGGCTGATGGGTCCGATCGTGATCGCGTTACAGTCCGAGTACCTTGATGGGCTCGATCGAACGCTGGGCAAAGCGGCGCCAGTCGTCCGGATTGTCATGTTCACGTCCGGCAATATCGACGTCGAGTTCCTGCAGCCCGGCCCGGAAAAGAGCGCCTGGCGCGATCTGCTGGAGGAGAAAGGCCCCGGCTGCCACCACATCGCCTTCAGGACGAAGAATCTCACCGAGCGAACCCGCTATCTGGAAGACAAGGGCCACCGCCTGCTCCAGCGTGGCGAATTCGACAGCGACAAGGAAGTTCAGCCGAAGCAGGCATGAGGGATTACAGCACCTGTGCAATCCGTTTCGGGCTAACCTCCGTCGCGGTCACGGCCTCGACGAAATCGAGCCCGATATCGAGCACCGGCGCGCTGTGCGTCAACCAGCCGACGGAAATGAGGTCGACACCGGAAGCCGCGATTTCGGCAGCTGTTATCGGCGTGACGCGGCCGGATGCCTCGGTGATCGCTCGGCCGGCGACGATGGCGACGGCCTCGCGCAGCTGATCCGGTGTCATATTGTCGAGCAGAATGGCGTCGACGCCGGTCTCCATCGCTTCGCGCAGCTGATCGAGGGTATCCACCTCGACCTCGATCTTCACCATATGGCCGACGCCGGCCCTTGCCCGGCGGATCGCTTCAGCGACGCCGCCGGCGATGGCGACGTGATTATCCTTGATCAGCACCGCGTCATAAAGCGCGAAACGGTGGTTCATGCCGCCGCCGGCCCGCACGGCATATTTCTCCAGCGCCCTCAGCCCCGGCGTCGTCTTGCGCGTGCAGGCAACTGATGCCTTGGTGCCGCGAATGGCGGCGGCGATCTGAGCCGTCACAGTCGCAATACCTGAGAGATGGCCGAGGAAATTCAGCGCGGTGCGCTCGGCGCTCAGCAGGCCGCGCGACCGGCCTTCGATGGTGGCGATCACGTCGCCAGGCTTGACCGCGTCGCCATCCTGAAGATGGCGGCGCAAGACGATCTCAGGATCGACGAGAGAGAAAGCGAGTTCGGCGGCATCGAGACCGGCGATCACGCCCGACTGACGGGCCGCCATCACCACCGTCGAACGGTGATCGCGAGGGATGACGGAGGCCGAGGTGATATCACCGGCAAGACCCAGATCTTCGAGAAGGGCCGCCCGCACCAGCGGCTCGACGATCAGGCGCGGAAGGGGAACGAGGCTCATCTCAGGCACTCCTTGCAAGGGCATAGGGCGGCGTCGCGCGGGCGATCTCCAGAGCATCCGAAAGGCACATATGGCGCCGGTTGGCGTTGGCGAGCTTCAGCGGAAAGTCGGTGCGGGCATGGGCGCCGCGCGATTCCATCCGCAGGCTGGCAAAGACGGCGATCAGCAGCGCGACGATAGCCGGATCGGCGGCAGGGCCGTTGCCTTCGGCAAGCGGCAGCAGTGCGGCGATCGCGCCATGAATGGCGCCGGCATTGCGCAACACGCCGAGATGGCGCGAGACGATCGGCCGGACGAATGACGCATCGGCCGGCGCCGGGAGACTCCCGGCGGAGATGGTGCCGGCACCACTCGCCGGCATGCCTGAAATGTCGCGCGCCGCCCGCATGCCCATGACAGCAGCCTCCAGCAGCGAATTGCTGGCAAGCCGGTTTGCGCCGTGCAGACCGGTCGAGGCCGCCTCACCGGCAACCCAGAGACCGGGAACCGAACTGCGGCCATTTGCCTCCGTGGCCACGCCGCCCATGTGATAGTGAACGGCCGGGCGAACAGGAATGAGGTCTTTCGCCGGATCGATGCCGGCCTCGCCGCAAAGAGCGGAAATGACAGGAAAACGGGCGACAAAGCGGCTGCCGAGAGCGTCGCGGGCATCGAGGAAGACTCGTCCGCCGCGGGCGATTTCGGCGCTGATGGCACGCGCCACCACGTCGCGCGGTGCAAGTTCGGCGCCGGATATGCGGGCCATGAACCGTTCGCCTCGTTCGTTGACGAGCAAAGCCCCCTCCCCGCGCACCGCCTCGCTGATGAGCGCCAGCGGCTTGCGGCGTGAATCGAGTGCGGTCGGATGGAACTGGACGAATTCCATATCGGCGAGCGCGGCACCGGCCCTTGCAGCCAGCGCGATCCCCTGGCCGAAATTGCCCATCGGATTGGTGGTCGCGTCGTAAAGTCCGCCAATGCCGCCGGTGGCGAGCACCACCTTCGATGTCGGCAGGATGACGGCCCCTCTCGCGGTAGCGCAGAGCAGGCCGGCGACCTGCTCGCCGTCCATAAGAATTCGTCGCGCCTCGAAGCCTTCGAACACGGATATAGCTGGGGTCTTCATTACCGCCTCGATCAGCGCGGCGATGATCGCAGCACCCGAGCCGTCGCCTTCGGCGTGGACGATGCGGCGGCGGTTATGGGCCGCCTCCAGCCCGAGCGAGAATTCGCCGGCGGCATTCCGGTCGAAACGCACGCCGGCCCGCTCCAGCGCGGCGATCGCTGCCGGCGCCTCGACGATGATGCCGGCGGCAATAGCCGGATCGCAAAGACCGTCGCCGGCCTCAAGCGTATCGGCAAGATGCAGCGCTACGCTATCGTCGGCGCCCATGCTGGCGGCGATGCCGCCCTGCGCCCAGGCGCTTGACGTCTCCGCGCCAAGGGCCGCGCGAGTGACGATCACGGAAGGTTCAGGCGCCAGTGTCAGCGCGGTCATCAATCCGGCTAGCCCGCTGCCGACGATCACCGTGCGTCCTGATAGCTGCTCGAGAATTTCGGTCATATCGCCAGCATCCTCTCGACGGCGCGGCGCGCGGCCACCGCAATTGCAGGATCGATGGTGACCTCATGGCGGTTTTCCTCGAGTGCCGCGCGGATATTGGCCAGCGTGATCCGCTTCATATGCTGGCAGAGATTGCAGGGGCGAATGAATTCGACATCGGGATGGTGCACGGCGACATTGTCGCTCATCGAGCATTCGGTGAGCAACACGACGCGCGCCGGCTTCTGCCTGCCGACATAGTCCGACATGACAGCGGTGGAGCCGGCGAAATCGGCTTCGGCCACCACCTCTGGCGGGCATTCCGGATGGGCGAGCACGGTTACGCCGGGATGGTTTTCGCGCAGCTGGCGCACGTCCTCGGCGGTGAAGAGTTCGTGCACCTCGCAATGGCCATGCCAGGCGATGATCTCGACATCAGTCTCGCGGGCGACGTTGCGCGCCAGATATTCGTCCGGAATCATCAGCACCTTCGGCACGCCGAGCGATTCCACGACCTGCTTGGCATTGCCCGAGGTGCAGCAGATGTCGGAGGCAGCCTTCACCGCGGCCGAGGTATTGACATAGGTGACGATGGGCACGCCGGGATGGGCCTGGCGTAGCAGCGCGATATCCTCAGGCGTGATCGAATCCGCCAGCGAACAGCCGGCGCCAAGATCCGGGATCAGCACGGTTTTCTCGGGATTCAGCAGCTTGGCGGTCTCGGCCATGAAATGCACGCCGGCAAGCACGATGACATCGGCGTCGACCTCGATCGCCTTGCGGGCGAGCGCCAGGCTGTCGCCGACAATATCGGCCACGCCGTGGAAGATCTCCGGTGTCTGATAGTTATGCGCGAGAATGACGGCGTTGCGGCGGCGCTTGAGCTCGAGGATCGCGTCGACGTCATTTTCGAACGTCATCCATTCGGCTTTGGGAATGACGCGACTGACGCGCTCGTAGAGCGAGGATGCGGAAACAGGATAATTCATGACCGGCTCCTAATTATGCTCATTGTGAGCATATCATAGGCAAGAGAGATATTCTCACGATGAGCATATGTCAATTGCGGGAGAGCGGTAATTTCGTTCCTGCCAGCGCCCGTTCTTCGAGCACGGTGTGGCGAAAGCGGAAAAGCTTGGCCGGCCGGCCGCCGGTTTCGCTTTCGGTGCCGCCGGTTTCCTCGACCAGTTCCTGCTGTTCGATGAGGCGGCGGAAGTTCTGCTTGTGCAGCGTCAGCCCCGCCAAGGCTTCGATGGTGCGCTGGAGCCTCAACAGGGTAAAACTCTCCGGCATCAGCTCAAAGACGACGGGGCGGTATTTGATCTTGGCGCGCAGCCGGGCGATTCCGGTTGCGAGAATACGGCGGTGATCGGCAAACATTGCGCGGCCGAGATTGGCCTCCGCCCCGCATCCGGCTTCCGAGACGAGCCTTGCTTCGTAAAGCAGTTCGTAGCGCTGCAGGGCCAGATCCTCGTTCCAGCCGCCGCCGTCGAGGCCGAAGGTGAAATCCGCCCGGCGATGGCGATGGTCACGCCTTGCCGGATCGGCATCGGCCCAACTCCTCAGACGCGCCATGATCTCGTCAAGCACGGCCGGCCGGCCCTGTCGATGGTCTTCCCAGGGGAAATATTCGTACCAGCCGTGCCATCCCGGCCGGCCGGCGCCCGACTGCTCGTTGACGAGGCCGAGATAGCTGATCGAGATCGTCCGTCCGCCTGGGATGTCGTTGTTCCGGTCGCGGTCGGCGAAGGTATAGAGCTGTTCGAGATAGCCGACAGGATGTTCCGTCTGCTCTTGAACCCATTCGCGCAGGCCCGATTGCAGGGTGCGATGCCCCATCTCGAAGGGGCCTGACGGCAGCGCATTGCCGGAGCGGATGGTCATGACGCGCGGTTCGTCCCCCGTCACCGCGACGAGCACCGCAATCAATTCCGCATGCGCAAAGCCGATCGTCACAGGGGACCGAATACTCCGTTCCGAATGAATCGAACGGATAATTCCTGACACAGGCCGGGACGGAAGCCAATGGAGAGGAAGCGCCTTTGCGGCGCTTCCCACATCATCGAGGCAAGAGAACTCGTTTGCGCTCAGCTATTGCCCGTCTCGCTTTTCAGCCGCTGCAGGAAGATCTCGAGTTCGGCGTCGTCGATACCGACGAGATGGCGCTTCTCCGGATAGGTGCCGGTCCTGACATCCTCGGCAAATTCCGTGAAGGCGGCGATGCGCTCGCGCTGCAGTCGATCGTGTTCGGCGGCAAAGTTGCGATAGATCTTGGCGTGGCGCGGATAGTGGCCGCGATTGGCGCCGAGCACGTCGTCGGCGAAGAGATATTGGGCGTCGCAGCCGCTGCCCGCTCCCATGGAGATCATCAGCATCGAGGTGTTGCTGCTGATCGCGGCAGCCACATCTCCCGGCACGACTTCGATTTCGGCGGCGAAGGCGCCGGCCTCTTCCAGCGCCTTGGTTTGCCGCCAGATCTCGACGGCACTTGCCGCCGTTTTGCCGACCGCGCGGAAACCGCCGGTCCAGGTCGCCTTCGAAGGGATCAGCCCGAGATGGCCGCAGACAGGGATGCCCTCATCGCGCATGCGCCGGATCGTCTGCAGGCTTGCGGCGCAATAGACGGCGTCGCCGCCGGCCTTCAGTGCCGCGAAGGCCGCACGCAGATAGTCCTCAGCCGAGACATGGTCGCCATATTCGAGCCCCGGAATGGCAAAGGGAGTGGGCGCGGCTTCGCGAAAGACCGGCCCGAGCAGCGAGGGCGGTACGGAGACGATATCGATCCCCGCCTTTTCCGCGGCGTCCGCCTCCTCCAGCGAGGTGACGCGCAGCATGGTGAGCTGGCGCTTGCCTTTTCCGCAAGCAGATCGGCGACGGTTGCGCGTCTATGTTTCTTCATCATCAATTCCTTTGAAAATAACGGGCGGCTCAGGCAGCCAGCAGGGATTTCAGCTTGATGTCACTGGCTGCGAGTGCTGCCGGGTTCGGATGGGCGCGTGCTGCGATCAGCATTTCGGCGAGCCTGATGTCACGCGCCACCGCATTGCCCGGTCCGATGCCGCTTGCGGCGATCAATCGACCGTCGGCGTCGAGATGGAAGAGAATGAAGGCGCTTGGGCCGAGATCGCGGCGCTGATGCGTGGCGGCCCCTTCGGCAAGGCCTGATATCTGCAGCGTCATGTCGTATTGATCCGACCAGAACCACGGCACCGCTGAAACGGCTTGGTTGAGGCCGAGCATGTTGGCCGCGGCCAATGTGCCCTGCTCCTGGGCATTGCGCCAGGATTCGAGCCGCACCCGGCGGCCGCCATAGATCGACAGCGGAAAGGAGCAGCAGTCTCCGGCCGCAAAGACATCAGGTGCGGAGGTCTGGAGATAAGTGTCGACGGCAATGCCATTGTCGATCGCCAGCCCGGCCCTTTCGGCGATCTCGACATTCGGCCGGGCGCCGATGCCGACGAGAACGAGATCGGCTGCGATCACCTCGCCGGACGACAATTGGATCAAGGCTTTTTCACTTTCCTCGGTCAGCGCCTCGATGGAGACGCCGCAGCGGATGTCGACGCCCTCGGCGCGATGGCGCTCGGTGAGCAGATGGGCGATCTCCTCCGGCACGCCACGCTTCAAAACGCGTTCCAGCCCCTCGATGACGGTGACGTCGGCACCGAGCAGCCGCGCCGTTGCCGCAAGTTCCAGGCCGATGAAGCCACCGCCGATGATGGCGATATGCCGGCCCGGCTTCATTGCGTCACGCAATGCCGCCGCATCGTGATGCGTCCTCAGCGAACGAATATGTCGGCTGCCTTCCGGTCCACCGGGGAATGAACGCGCGGCCGCACCCGTCGCAAGCAGAAGCTTGTCGTAGGACAGCGCCGTGCCGTCCGAAAGCGTGACGATCCTGGATACGGGATCGAACTCCCTGGCCGCCAGGCCGGTGAGCAGCCGGATGCCGTTTTCGGCGTATTTTTCCAAGGCCGCAATGAATTTCGGATCGCGTGCATCGACGGAACCGGCCTTCGAAAGCGGCGGCCGCTCGTAAGGGGCAAGGGGCTCGGCTCCAACCAGCGTTATCTCGCCGGCAAAGCCCTTTTCCCGCAAGGCGAAGGCAGCGCGCGCACCGCATTCGCCGGCTCCCAGGATGACGAAATGAACCATGCCGGCCCCCTCAGAGTGAGATGAAGACGGCACCGTCTTCGATTTTGACCGGATAGGTCTTGAGATTGACGCAGACCGGTGCGCCCTTGGCTTCGCCCGTCTTGTAGTTGAAGCGGCCGTTATGCTTCGGACATTCGATGATCTCATCCATGACAAGCCCATCGGCGAGATGGATATGCTCATGGGTGCAGAGCCCGTCAGTCGCGAAGAATTCGTCATCCGGGCTGCGATAGACCGCGAAGGTGCGCCCGTCGTGATCGAAGCGGATGACATCCTCTTCGTCGATCTCGTCCTTGTCGCAGACCTGGATCCAATTTCCGCTCATCTTGTCCTCCCTTGATTGTCTTTATTGCGCGGCCGGGGCCAGCTCGTTGTGGAATTCCTCGCGATAGGGCCGCGCGGTGGCCGGCAGTTCGCGCTTCAGGAAATAATCCTCGTTGCGCAGCTGGCGCAGGAAGGCCGGTATCATCTCGCGATAGCCGGACCAGATCGACGGGTTCGGCGCCGGCAGGTCGTGCTTGATCATCGCGTGCAGTTGGGGCAGCGCGTGGTAGGGCACCATCGGAAACATGTGATGTTCGACGTGGTAGTTCATGTTCCAGTAGATGAAGCGGCTGATCGGATTCATATAGACCGTGCGGCTGTTCAGCCGGTGATCGATGACGTTGTCGGCAAGGCCGCCATGCTGCAGCAGGCCGGTCAGCACATGGTGCCAGGCGCCGTAGAGCCGCGGCAGGCCGATCAGCATCAGCGGCAGGATCGAACCCATGGCGATCGCGGCTGCGATCGTGGCCAGATAGATTGCCAACCAGATGCGGGCGATGCGGATCGCCTTCGGCTGCTCCATCTCCGGGATGAAAGTCTTTTCCGCCGCGCTGACGCCGCCAAAGGCATTGCGCAGCATGTCGACGACCGCATACCAGACGTCGAGGATGCCGAAGAAATTAAGCACCAGCCGCAACAGATCGGGCGGCCGCATCACGGCGATCTCGGGATCGCGGCCGACGATCACCGTATCGGTGTGATGGCGGGCATGGCTCCAGCGCCAGGTCACCGGATTGCGCATGATCATGAAGCAGGCAATCTGATAGACGACGTCATTCATCCAACGCGTCTTGAAGGCGGTGCCATGGCCGCATTCGTGCCAGCGGCTGTCGGAGGCAGAGCCGTAGAGCACGCCATAAGCGAGGAAGAAGGGCAGCGCGGCCCACGAGCCCCAGAAATAGAAGCCGAGCCCGGCAAGGACCACCATGCTGCCGAGCCAGAGGGCCGTGTCGCGGATCGCCGGCGCATCGGAGCGCTGCATCAGCGCCTTCATCTCCTTGCGGGGAATGTCGGTGTGATACCATTCGGCTGCCGCCAGCCCCGTCTCGACGGCGGTGCGGCCGCTTTCGCCGAGAAGGTCGTAGTCACGTTTCTTCGTCTGGGTCGCCATTATCCGCCTCCCGTTGCCCTTGCCCGGGAGAATAGGTTGACTTTGGAAAGCGCTCAATGCAGGCTTGATATAATCTATCAAAAGCCATCACGAATGACTTGCATTCATGATTGAATCCATCAGGAACGCCCATGCGCCGTCCCACCATATCCGATCTTGCCCGCGCCTCTGGCGTTAGCGTCGCCACCGTCGACCGCGTTCTCAACGCGCGCCACCGGGTGCGCGAGGAAACAGCGCGACAGGTCTATGATGCGGCGCAGTCGATCGGCTATCACGCTGTCGGGCTGATCAAGCAGCGCGTCTTCGAAGATCTGCCGCAATACAAGCTCGCCTTCCTGCTGCAGAAGCCGATGCAGCCCTTCTATCAGAGCTTCGTGCGTGAGATCGAAACCGCAGCGCGGGCGCTGACGTCCGCGCGCATCCAGACGCAGATCGACTTTCCGTCAGCCGCGACACCGGCTGCGATCGTCGAAAAGATCAAGACGCTCGGCGCCCGCAACCAGGCCGTTGCTCTGGTTGGACCGGATTATCCGGCGGTGACGACGGCGGTCGAGGAGCTGAAGGAGCGCGGCATTCCGGTGTTCTCGCTGCTCTCCGACCTCGCAACGGGCGTGCGCGACGCCTATGTCGGCGTCAACAACCGCAAGGTCGGGCGCACTGCAGCCTGGACGATTGCGCGCACGGCAGGCAGGCCCGGCAAGGTCGCCTGCTTCGTCGGCAGCCACCGTTTTCACGGCCATGAGCTCAGAGAAATCGGCTTCCGCTCCTATTTTCGCGAGAATGCGCCGGAATTCGATGTCGTCGACACGCTGATCAATCTCGAGACTGCCGAAATCACCCATGAGGCGACGTTGACACTTCTGCAGAAACATCCCGATCTCGTCGGCCTCTATGTCTGCGGTGGCGGCATGGAGGGGGCGATCTCGGCATTCCGCGAAGAAGGCGTCGGCGGCAAGATCGTCCTCGTGGTTAACGAGCTGACGCCCGACAGCAAAGCCGGCCTTGCCGACGATATCGTCGCCATGGCGATCGGAACCCCGCTGCCCGCCCTCTGCAAGGAGTTGATGGTGCTGATGACGGGCGCCATCGAAAACGGCGAAACGGCTGTTCCCGGGCAACTCTTCCTGCCTTTCGATATCCATATTTCGGAGAACATCTAAGCAATGATGGAATTCCATCATTCCGCTCGAAATTCTCTCAGCAATGAAAGCGAGCACCGGCGATGGCGGATGGATTGCGACGCGAATTCCGATAGAGATTCGCGGACCCATTCACGAGGACCGCTCCGCCCTGTCGCGGAGATGAGGAGGAGATAGCAGTCATGACTTCGATCCGTTTTGCGCTCAACCATATGGCCGCACCATCGCTTGCCATCGATGATTTTTTCGCGCTGGCCAGATCGCTCGGTATCGATGCCGTCGAGATCCGCAACGACCTTTCCGGCAATGCCATCCTTGACGGCACCAAACCCGAAACGATCAGGCAAGCGGCTGCCCGCCATGGCGTGACGATCATCTCGATCAACGCCCTGCAGCGCTTCAATGAGTGGAACGCGACCCGGGCCGCCGAAGCGCAGGAGCTGATCGATTATGCCGGCGCGTCAGGCGCCAAGGCGCTCGTCCTCGTTCCGAAGAACGACGGCACCGGCTGCGCCGATGGCGAACGGCAGGCCAATCTGCGTCAGTCTCTGGCCGCGCTGAAGCCGATACTCGAGGAAGCCGGCATTATCGGTCTCGTCGAGCCGCTGGGCTTCGAGATCTGCTCGCTGCGCTCGAAGACAGAGGCGGCCGACGCGATCGAGGAACTCGGCACGCAGTCGACCTTCAGGCTTGTCCACGATACCTTCCACCATCATCTTGCCGGCGAAGCGCTAACCTTTCCGCAGCTGACCGGCCTCGTACACATTTCCGGCGTCGAAGATCCGGCTGTTCCCGTTGCCGATATGCGCGATTCCCACCGTGTTCTGGTCAATGCCGACGACCTGCTCGACAATGCCGGGCAGGTCAGGGCGCTGCTGCAGGCGGGCTATACCGGCCCCTTCTCCTTCGAGCCCTTCGCGGCGGAGGTGCATGCGCTGAAGGATCCGGCCGGCGCGCTGCGCGCCAGCATGGAGTATCTCAGCGCGCGGGTCTAAAGGCCGCGCGGTCGCTTGACGCTATTCTCTACCTCTGAACCGGCGCTGATAGGCCGGATCGTAGAGCGAGCTTTCGCGGAAATCCTCCACTGCCAGCGATGGGCCAACGAAGATGATCGCTGTGCGTTCGATCGGTTCGGCCGCAACCTTTGCTTCGATATCGGCGAGCGTGCCGCGCAGGATGCGCTCGTCCGGCCAGGAGGCCTTCACGACGATCGCGACAGGGCAGTCGACGCCGTAAAGCGGCGTCAACTCTTCGACCACTTGCTTCAGCGCGTGGATTGCCAGATGGATCGCCAGCGTGGCGCCCGTCGCGCCGAACTTCGCCAGTGTTTCGTCGTTCGGCATCGGTGACGCGCGGCCGGAAACGCGGGTCAGCACCAGGCTTTGCGCCACGGCCGGGATCGTCAGCTCTCGGCCGAGCGCTGCGGCTGCGGCGGCAAAGGCCGGAACACCAGGTGTCATCGTAAAGTCGATGCCATGCCTTTGAAGCCGGCGCACCTGCTCGGCGACCGCACTCCAGACCGAGAGATCGCCGGAATGCAGCCGGGCGACATCCTGGCCGGCCGCGGCGGCGCGAAGATATTCTGCCTCGATCTCGTCGAGCGACATCGGCGCCGTATCGACGATGCGCGCACCCGGCGGACAATATTGCAGCAGTTCGGGCGAGACGATCGAGCCGGCATAAAGGCAGACCGGGCATCGGGCGATGAGATCGCGGCCACGCACCGTGATCAGATCCGCAGCACCTGGCCCCGCGCCGATGAAATGCACCGTCATCTCGTCATCCTTTCGTCCAGCGCCACTGCGTTACCGGCATGGCCGGCCGCCAGCCGCTCATGCCGCCGACGGGCTTTGCGCGCGATATTTCGATCCGCGTGAGGAAGCCGCCGTGTTTGCCATGTTCGGCGAGCAGCACCGCTTCCATCTCCAGCGTCACGGCGTTGGCAACGAGCCGCCCTCCCGGCTTCAGCGCGGCAATCGCCGTGTCGACAACACCCGGTTCGCTGCCGCCGCCGCCGAGGAAGATCACATCCGGTTCCGGCAGGCCCTTCAGCGCGAGGGGTGCTGCACCTTCTACGACGGCGAGATGCGGCACCCCGAAGTCGGATGCATTGCGGGCGACACGTGCGGCCCGCTCCGGCGATTGTTCGACGGCGATTGCCTTCAGGCTGGGATCGGCCAGCATCCATTCGATGCCGATCGATCCCGATCCCGCGCCGATATCCCAGAGCAGTTCGCCATGGCGCGGCGCGAGTGCCGAAAGCGTCATCGCCCGGATTTCGCGTTTGGTGATCTGCCCATCATGCTCGAACAGCTCGTCCTCGAGCCCGGCGGCAAAAGGCAGAATGCGAGCCCCCTCCCCTGCCGCAACATCGAGTGCGCAGACATTCAGCGGATCGATGTCCAGAAGGTCGAAATCCACCGCCACAACACTTCGCTGCCGCTCCCGAATGCCGCCCAGTGCCTCGAGCACAGTAAGTCGCGACTGACCGAAGCCAGCAGCGGTCAGCAGCGCAGCCAGATCGCGGGGCCCCTTTTCGTCCGAGGTCAGCGCGACGATGCGCCGTCCGGGGTGCAGATGCGGCCGGACCAGATCGATCGGCCTTCCATGCAGAGAGATCGTCGCGACGTCCTGCAGCGGCCAGCCAAGGCGGGAGGCAGCAAGGCTGAAGGCCGAGGGTGCGGGGATGGTGCGCATTTCTTCGCCCGCCACATGGCGGGAAAGTGTTGCGCCGACGCCATAGAGAAACGGGTCGCCGGAGGCGAGCACGACAATAGGCGTGCCGCGCCTTTCGAGGATAGCCCCGACCGAGCGCTCGAAAGGGCTCTGCCAGGAAAGCCTTTCGCCTGTGATCAGCGATGCAGCAAGCGCGTGGTGCCGCACGCCGCCGAAGACGGCAGGTGCGGTCGCGATCAGCCTCTTCGCCTCATCGCCCAGCCCTTCTGGACCATCTTCGCCGATGCCGATAATAGTCAGCCAGCGCTGGCCGGACGCAGGAGAGACATCAGACATGGGAAGACTCCGCATCCTGATCCTTGGCGGTACCAGCGAGGCGCGGCTGCTGGCCGAGGGACTCGCGGCGCGGGATGAATGCGATGTTCTGCTGTCGCTTGCCGGCCGTACCGAAAAACCGGCCGCGCAGCCTGTTCCGGTTCGCATCGGCGGTTTCGGCGGCGGCGCCGCACTTGCCGATTTCCTGAAGGCCGGCGGATATGACCTGTTGATCGACGCCACGCACCCATTCGCCGAGCGCATTTCGGCCAATGCCGCTTTTGCGGCCGAGACCACCGGCATCGCTGCCATCGCTCTGCGCCGTCCCGAATGGCAACGCGTGGCCGGCGATCGCTGGCGGGACGTGCGGAGCATTCCGGCTGCCATTGAAGCGCTCGGCCCCTCCCCCCGCCATGTCTTTCTGGCGACGGGCCGGCAAGGTGCGCATCATACGGAAGCGGCACCACAACATCACTATCTCGTCCGCAGCGTCGATCCCGTCGAACCACCGCTTGCGCTTGATAATGTAGACTATGTCCTCGATCGGGGTCCGTTCACGCTGGAAGGCGAAAGCGATCTTCTGAGACAGCACCACATCGACGCCATCGTCGCCAAGAACAGCGGTGGTGCCGCTACCTATGCGAAGATCGAGGCAGCCCGACTGCTCGGTATCGAGGTGATGATGGTCGCGCGCGCGCCGGACTCGATCGTCAAGGCGGTCGAAACTGTCGAGGCGGCGCTGGCGGCGATCGATCACCTGTTCCCCCCCGCCATGAAGCGCGGCGTATAGACGAGGTCCAGCCGGCCTGGCCGCGTGACGATGCGTGTCTCAGCGGAGCCGATGATGATGCAGGTCGCCATATCGGCAATCGACGCATCTGCCTGCGACAGCTGCTGGACGGCGATGCGTTCGTCCGGCCGCCCGGCCGCCCGCCCGAAAATAACCGGTGTTGCTGCAGGCAGATGGTCACGCAACAGCTTAAAGGCTTCGCCGAGCTGCCAGGGCCGCGCCCGGCTGATCGGATTATAGAGCGCGATGACAAAGCCCGCCTTTGCCGCCAATACAAGACGGTTTTCTATTATATTCCAAGGCTTTAGATTGTCAGACAGCGATATGGCGCAGAAATCATGGCCAAGCGGAGCGCCTGCTCTTGCCGCCACCGCCAGCATCGCCGTGATGCCAGGCAGGATGATGAGATCGACCGCGCGCCATGCGGCCGGCCCGTTCTCGATCGCTTCGCAGACCGCGGCGGCCATGGCGAAGACGCCGGGGTCGCCGCCGGAGACGACGCAGGCCTTCGCGCCATCGGCCGCCATGGCGAGTGCGGCCCCTGCCCTGCCGAGCTCCTCGCGATTGTCCGAGGCATGCCGCAGCTGATCGTGGCGGAGCTGCAGCCTGTCGAGATAAGGTCCGTAGCCGAAGAAATCCGTCGCCGCATCGACAGCAGCCAAAGCTTCCGGCGTCATCTGCTCGGGGTTGCCTGGACCGGTGCCGATCACGAAAAGCCTGCCGCTCATCGGCTGCCCTCCCAGCCCGGCACCAGCACGAGCGAAAAATACGGTGCGTCGCCGTCGGTCCTGTCGGCAAGCTTTTCCATCGCCGCATTCGCCATGGTGCCGCGCTCGACATAGACGGCTTCCGTAAGCCGGCCGGCTGCCGCCAGCGCCCGGCGGATCTTCGGCAGATTGCGGCCGACCTTCATGATGACGGCGGCTTGCGTATCGGCAAGGCGGCGCGTCAGCTCGGTCTCGGCCATCGTACCGGGCAGTACGGAAAGCACGTCGTCGCCCTGGACGATCGGCATGCCCGCCAGCGACCAGCAGCCCGACATGGCGCTGATGCCTGGGATCACTTCCGTCGGGTAGCGCGTGGAAAGCCTGACATGCAGGTGCATATAGGAGCCGTAGAAGAGCGGATCGCCTTCGCTGAGAACGGCGACGGTCAGGCCGGCATCGAGATGCCCGGCGACCGCTTTGGCAGACAGATCGTAGAATTGGGTGATCAGCCTCTGATAGCGTTCGTCGTTCTTGTCGATCTCGGTTGTCACAGGATAATAGAGCGGCAGCAGCGTCACCCCGGATTTCAGCAGCGGCTCAACGATCGCCTTGCCGTTGCCGCCCCTGCCCTCTTTGGCGAAATAGGCGATCACATCAGCGCCTTCGATGGCGCGGACGGCCTTGAGGGTCAGGAGCTCCGGATCGCCGGGACCCGTGCCGACGCCGATGAGACGGCCGCTTCTGGTCATAGGCCTGGCCTCGCCAATGCATTGATGGCGGCTGCCGTCATGGCGCTGCCGCCGAGCCGGCCGCGGACAATGGCAAAGGGTACGCCGTAGGAATTTTCCGCCAATGCATCCTTCGATTCCGCCGCGCCGACGAAGCCCACGGGCATGCCGAGGATCGCCGCGGGTTTCGGGGCGCCGTCGCGCAGGAGTTCGAGCAGATGGAAGAGGGCGGTCGGTGCATTGCCGATCGCGACAACGCTTCCGCCGAGCCGATCGAGCCAGAGATGCATGGCGGCCGCCGAGCGCGTATTGCCGGTCTCGCGCGCAAGCTCCGGTGTTGCCGGATCGCGCAGCGTGCAGATTACCTCGTTCAGCGCCGGCAGCCGCGCCCGAGTGACGCCCTGGGATACCATTTCCGCGTCGCAGAAGATCGGCGCGCCGCCGTTCAGTGCATCGCGCGCTGCACTGACGAAATCGGCCGAGAACAGGAAATGCGCCGCCGCCTCGACCAGCCCGCAGGCATGGATCATGCGCACGGCAATTTCGGCTTGATCGTCGGTGAAGCGCGAAAGATCGGCCTCGGCACGGATGATCGCAAAGGAACGCTCGTAGATCGCATCGCCGCTGCGGATATAATCGTAGTCTGGCATTCCTATTCCTGTCGCAGCGCCTTCGAAACGCCGGTTGCGCCAAGCCGTTTAAGGCAGGCGGCGGTCGATTCGCCAGCGTCTTTGTTATCTTCGATGGCCCGGGCGAGCCTCTCTATAGCGAAATCGATCCGACCGCCAGAGACCCGTTCGTCCGGCAGATCCGCAGCAAGCCCATTGAGGATGAGGCCATAACCCTCCGCCGAGCCCGTCAGGGTCAGCGCCGGCCGCGCATGAGCGCAGCCCTTTGCACAGCCGGATAGATGCAGCGTCAGCGAACCGTCGAAAAGGGCAGGTGCTGCGGCAATGAGCTGGCGCGCCAGAGTTCGCGTCTCGTAGAAAGCGGAGCCGCAGGCGCCGGCGCCGGCGCAGGCGGCGATATGCTCGGTATTGTCGCCAGGCTGGATGCTGAAGCCATGTCTGGCTGCGGCGATCTGCATAGCCGGCACTGTATCGGCGGAAAGCCCGATGAGGAAAAAACCGCGACCGGGCGCGAGCCGGATGGCTGTTGCGCCACGGGCCTTTGCCAGATCGAGCAAAGCGATGAGATCGGAGGCTCTCATCTGCCCGAATTCCGGACTGACGCCGATTATGGTTTTGCCGTCCTCAAGCCTGTGCGAGCCGGCAAGCGGCATCGCTGCCGCGCGTGACGGAATGAACTGCATACCATCCATCGCGGGAAAACGCGCCCGCAGAAGCGCCGGATCGATATCTCTCGCCCGCCTGCCCTGCCCGAGGATCGCCATCAGGCTCAGAATTTCGCCGACGGCCGATATCGCCACCTCCGCAGGACCGATCGCGATCGGCATTGCAGTTTCACCGTCGCCATTGATCGCGACAAGCCAATCTGTGTGGGATTGCGCGACGACACGAATATCGGCGGACAGTGCTGACAAGCCGAAGGATCCGCCACCGTCGACGACGAGCGAGAGTTTTGGCGCGAGCTGCGGTGAGGCAAGTTGATCGCGGAGCGTGCTGCGCAAGGCCATTTCCATTGCGGCCGGATCGCTTATCTCTTCCGGGTCGATGCCGTGCAGCGGTGATGTTTCGATCGCCGGCCCGTCCGACACGGTGATCCCGGCCGCATCGACGTCGGCAGCGAGCTGTCCGACGGTCTCGGCGCGCAGCCCGCGGATCTGCAGATTGCCGCGCGCGGTGATTTCCAGAATGCCGTTTCCTTGGGCCGCGGCTGAGCGAGCAAGGCTTGCGAATTGCGACGGCGTCAAAGCGCCGCCGGCCGGCCGCAGCCGGACCAGCAAACCGTCGCCGGTCGGCATGGGCGCGGCAAGGGCGGGGCAGGCGCCGCGCCTACGTATCTCCGCCGCCGAGCGACCGTGCAGATCCGCCTCGCCTGTCCTGTCGCTCGCCTTTGCTGTCTGCATGCTCATTCTCGATCCTCTGACCATTTCTTACATGATCGCAGCCGACCCGGCAAAGCATGATGGAAAGGCCTTGGACCGGCTATTCCTCGAAATCCCGTCCCTTGCGCAGGAGATAGATGTCCATGATCCAGCCGTGCCGTTGCCTGGCTTCGGCCCTGAGCCTTAGAATGTCGGTGGCGATATCGCCAAGTCGTCCTGATCTGACGATCTCGTCCTTGGTGCCGAGATAGGCGCCCCAGAAGATCTCGGCATCGGGATCGTCGATCTTCGCAAAAGCCTGTTCGCCGTCAAGCATGACGATGGTGCTGTCGGTCAGAAGCCCCGCCTGCGCCAGTCGGCGCCCTGTGGTGATCTCGATCGGTTTGCCGACGAGGTTGACCGGGATTTTGTGGCTGGCCGCCAGCGCCTGGATGCTGGTGATGCCGGGAATGACGCTGTAATCGAAATCCAGGCTAGTTTCCTGGCGGACGCGTTCGATGATGCGGATCGTGCTGTCGTAGAGACTGGGATCACCCCAGACGAGAAAGGCGCCGCTGCCATCATCCGGGAGACCGGTGATCAGCTCTCCATAGATGCGGGCGATCTCGCCGTGCCAAGCGTCGACGCTCTGCGCATAGGTCTTGTCAGCCGTCTGCCTTTGCGGCACGGCGAATTCTGAAATCCTGCCGGCCGGCCGTGTGATGTAGCGTTGGCAGATATCCCGCCGGATTTCGGCGAGCTCTTCCTTGCCGGCGCCCTTGACCGGCAGGAAGACCACGTCGGCCGCGTTCATCGCGTTGATTGCCTGTATGGTCAGGTGCTCCGGGTTGCCCGTGCCGATGCCGATGATATTGATATGCTTCAAGCGGATACTCCCCCGTTGAGTCCCGGCGGTCTTGCCGAAAAAGCCCGGTCGTCGCAAGGGCCGAAGAGGGAGTTGGCCGCGGCCAACCGGGCCTGTGGGTGGCATCTAAGCCCTGTTGTTGCTGCAAATCCCGAATCGTGTCACTTTCGATACGCTTTTTGACGCTATGTTGACAGAAAAGCGCATCGAAAAGGATTGGGTGTTTTGGACAACATTAGCGTATCGACGACAGATGTACGGATCGAGCGGCATGCGAACCAGCTTTCGCGGCAACTGAAGCTCCTCCGCGACAAGTTGTTTCCGCCGCTCTCGCAAAAGACGCTACGAACATTCTCCTCCGGCGAGGCGGCCCAGATGATCGGCGTCTCTGACGGCTATCTTCGCCAGCTTTCACTGGACGGCAAGGGACCGCAGCCGGATCTTGCCCAGAATGGCCGGCGTTCCTACACACTCGGCCAGATCAACGAATTGCGCCAGTATATGGCGAAGCTTAAGCCGAAGGACGCGCTTTCCTATCAGCCGTGGCGTCGCCCTGGCGAAAAGCTGCAGACGGTTGCCGTCACCAATTTCAAGGGCGGCTCGGCCAAAACAACGACGACGCTCTATCTGGCGCAGTATCTGGCGCTGGCGGGCTACCGGGTGCTTGCGATCGATCTCGATCCGCAGGCTTCGCTCTCCTCCATGCTCGGCGTTCAGCCCGAATTCGATCTTTCCGAGGGCGATACGCTCTATGGCGCAATTCGCTATGATGAGGGCCGCAAGCCGCTGAAGGAGATCGTCCGCAAGACCTATTTCGATGGGCTGGATCTGGTGCCGGGCAATCTCGAACTGATGGAGTTCGAGCATGAGACGCCACGGGCACTGAACGACCGGCAGCGACCCGGCGAGCTGTTCTTCCGTCGCGTTGGCATCGCCATTGCCGAGGTCGAGGCGGATTACGACATCGTGGTGATCGACTGCCCGCCGCAGCTTGGTTACCTCACGCTTGGCGCCGTCTGCGCGGCAACATCGCTGCTCATCACCATCCATCCGCAAATGGTCGACGTCGCTTCCATGTCGCAGTTCCTGCTGATGACTTCGGATCTGCTTTCTGTCGTGCGCAAGGCCGGCGGCGATCTGCAGCATGACTTCATCAAATATGTCGTCACCCGTCACGAACCCTTCGATGCGCCGCAGTCGCAGATCGTCGCGCTGCTGCGCGGCCTCTTCAGTGATGACGTGTTGACGGCGACCATTCTCAAATCGACGGCGATCGCCGATGTCGGCCTGACCAAACAGACGCTCTACGAGATCGAGAAGGGGCAGGTGCGCCGCTCGACCTATGACCGGGCGCTGGAATCGGTCAATGCCGCCAACAGCGAGGTTCTCGCCGGTATTCACAAAGCCTGGGGTCGAGCATGAGCAGACGCGATCGCCTGAAAGGTCTTTTCGACGATACGGCCCAGGAGTTGGCCGCGGCCAACTACGAGGAGTCATCATCGCGCGGATCGGCCGGGCCGGTTCGCACGATGGCGCTGACCCTTGGCCGTATGGAGGAAGAGAGCAGGGCGATGCAGGAGGCCTTGCTCTCCGGCGAACGCATCGTCGAGCTCGATCCTGATCTGGTCGATTCCTCCTTCGTCCGCGACCGCCTTGCCGACCAGCCCCTCGATATCGAAGACGAGCTGGTGCGGTCGATCGCCGAGAACGGCCAGGAAGTGCCGATCCTCGTTCGCCGCCATCCGAATGATGAGAACCGCTACCAGATCGCCTACGGCCATCGCCGCCTGCAGGCGGTCAAGCTGCTCGGCCTCAAAGTGCAGGCGATCGTCCGTAAGCTCGACGATACCGATGTCGTTATCGCGCAGGGCATCGAGAATTCGGCGCGCCGCAACCTTTCCTATATAGAGCGCGCGGTCTTTGCCCTTAATCTTGAGCTCAAGGGTTTTGAGCGCCCGGTCATCATGAAGGCGCTTTCGACGGATAAGACGGAGCTATCGAAGCTGATATCCGTCGCAAAAGCTATTCCCGCCGAGATCGTCAGCTCGGTCGGAGCCGCACCCGGCATCGGGCGGCGCCGTTGGATGGCGCTTGCCCAGGACTGGAATGGGATGACGGCCGCCCGGCTTGCGAAGCTCATTGCCTCGGGAAGTTTCATGGCGGAAGAGAGCGACCGCCGTTTCGAGCTTTTGGTCGCTGAGCTCGCCAAGAAAGAGGCAAAGCCCGAAACCACGGAATTTGACTGGAAGCCGAAGAGCGGCGGTAAGATTGCCGGCCGAATCAAGAGCGCCGGCAATTCCTTCACGATCGCGTTGAAGACCGGCGATGCGCCGGACTTCGGCGCTTATATTTCACGCCGTCTCGATGAGCTTTACGAAGCCTATCGGGCCGGCAAGTTGCAAGCAGGAGAGTAGGCCGCAAAAGAAAAAAGCCTCCGAACGTTGCCGTCGCGGAAGCCTTTCTCATATCTGGACAATCTGAGAATCGCACTTCCTCGAATCACTGTCAAGCGTCTTCGGCATCCTTTTGGGTGGTAGCTTTCTTTTGCCTTGAGAAAAGGTGAGGGACATGGAGCCTCAATATGTATCGACGCCCTTTGGGCGGCGATCGATGACGCTTGGCATGCTGGCAAGCCAGGAAAGCGCCAGCAAGGTCGATCCGGACGCATCGGTCGATAAGTGGAAGATATTTCGCGCGCTCTGCGAGGCAAAGGACATGGTCGGCGTATCCGACCGTGCCCTGGCTGTTCTCAACGCGCTGTTGACCTTCTATCCGAAGAACGAGATTGCCGAGGCCAACGGTTTCGTCGTCTTTCCCTCGAACGAGCAGCTGTCGTTGCGCACGCATGGCATGGCCGGCACGACGTTGCGGCGGAACCTGGCGATGCTGGTGGAAGCCGGTCTGATCATCCGCCGGGATAGCCCGAACGGGAAGCGTTTTGCCCGGCGCAACGGCGAGGGCGGGCTTGGAGAGGCATTTGGCTTCAGCCTGGCGCCGCTCCTGGTGCGCGCCCACGAGATCGAGGCGCAGGCGGCTCAGGTGATGGCCGCCAAGCTCGAATGGAAGCGCCTGAGAGAGCGCCTGACACTTTGCCGGCGTGACATCACCAAGCTCATCGAGATCGCGCTGGAAGAGGAAATTGCCGGCGAATGGATCGAGATGCAGAAGCATTTCAATCTGCTTTCCACAAGCCTGCCGCGCCGCCCGTCGGCCGCGGAGATGGAAAGCCTGCTGGGCGATCTCGAAGCGTTCCGGGAATTGATCGTCAAAACGCTGGAATCGAAGTCGAAAACAGAAAAAACAGACGCCAATGATAACCAAAACGGTCGGCACATACATAATTCAAACCCACACCCTATATCTGAATTTGAACCAAGCTTCGAAACGAAGCAGGGCGCAAAGCCGGACGAAGAGCCGCGGCCTTGGCGCGAGCCGCCGAAATCCTTCCCGCTCGCCATGGTGCTGCAGGCCTGCCCTGAGATCATCGCTTACGGCCCGGGTGGCGGCATTGGCAGCTGGCGCGATCTGATGGCCGCGGCCGTCATCGTCCGTTCCACTCTTGGCGTCAGCCCCAGCGCCTATCAGCTGGCCTGCGATGTCATGGGGCCGGAAAACGCCGCCACGGTGATCGCCTGTATCCTGGAAAGGGGCGGACATATCAACTCGGCCGGCGGCTACCTGCGTGACCTGACGCGGCGGGCGGAGCGCGGCGAATTCTCGCTCGGACCGATGCTGATGGCGCTGATGCGGGCAAATGGTCCGACGGCGAGGAAAACCGGATGAGCGGCTATGAAAAAGCTTCGCGCCAGCTGCGACGGGTAGAAGCATATGCGGCCGATCGATCAGCCAGGTTAACGGCTTCCATTTCCCTAGTTTTGTTGAAAAACGCTGTTAACCATGTCATACATGGCGGAAGGAAACACGTCTTTTGCTTCCATTTGTGGAAAACCGTAAAGCTTAACAATGCGCTACGATATTGACGGCACGATGCTTCAAACCCTGCTTCCAGCCCTTGCCGCGGCGGAGGATGCGGTGGCGCGGCTGGACGAGCGGGTATTGCGCTCGCCGGTCGGCGAGGGATTTGCCGAACGCAGCCATTTCTTCGACGCCGCCGGCGCGCTCTGGGTGGCCGGCGAACTCGTGCATGTCGAGGATCTCGTTTTGCATGATGCGCATATGGATAGCCGCGCTCCCACCCACGAACTGACGATCGCCCATTCGGTGCTGCGGGCACGTCGGCGCATCTGGACAGGCGAACCCTCCTGGGCACTCGGCGTCTCGGGTCTTGCGACGCTGACTGCGACCACCGGGGAAGGGGAGGGGGTGCCGGACGCGAAGAGCCCCGCAGTTCCGGTCGAGACCGACGAGGAAGGCGAGGATGAGAGCGGCCCGCTCGCTGCCGAGATGGCGGAGATCGATGCGCTTCTTGCCCGCTCGCAGAAGCTGCTCGATATCCATACGGGGAAAACGCCGCCAAGCGAGACGGCTGCCCTTAGCCTGGCAAGGCGCAACGAGGATCCTCTCGGATTGCTCGGTGACGACGAGTGGGACGAGGAACAGCGGCTTGCGGAGTGGCGAAGCGTCCAGCCATTGGCCGATAGCTTGCCGCCGGTTCTCGGCGCCATCATCCTCTTCGAAGCCTGGGAAAGGATCGAGCCGTTGCGGCGGCAGCACTGGCTGGGCGGTCTTCTGGTCGCAAGCCATCTACGCGCCCGCGGCAAGGTCGCCTCGCATCTGTTTTCTTTTTACGGCGGGCTGAAGCTGGTGCGCCATGAGCGTCGTCGAGCACGCGATCGCGTCACGCGGCTACAAGCCTTTCTGGAGGCGATGCACCTGGGCGCTGTGGCCGGCCTCAAGGAAATCGACCGCTTGACCTTGGCGCGCACGCAAATGGAGCTGCGCTTCCGTGGCCGCCGTTCGAACAGCAGCCTGCCGGAACTTGCCGATTTCGTCCTGTCGCGGCCAATGGTCTCGGCGGCGATGATCGCCCGTCATCTGCGCATCACACCGCGCGGTGCGCTGAACCTCGTCAATGAGATCGGCATTCGTGAGATCACCGGCCGGGGTCGCTACCGCGCCTGGGGTATCATCTGAAACGAAAACGGCCGGGCGTTGGCCCGGCCGTTTCCTTTTAGGTGAGCACCCAGTCCGCCATCCTGTCACAGACTGCAGACCAGGCGCTCTTGCGCTTCCTTTGCCCCCAGAAGCGCAGTCCTATTCCCGCTCGCCGGTGAAGTTGAGCAGAAGCTGGAAGATGTTGACGAAGTTCAGGTAGAGCGAGAGCGCACCGAAGACGGCGAGCTTCTGGTTCGATTCCTGATCGTAGTTTTCCGAATACTGTTCCTTGATGTTCTGCGTGTCGTAGGCGGTGAGACCGACGAAGACGACGATGCCGATCACCGAGATCGCGAACTGCAGGGCGCTCGAACCCAGGAAGATGTTGACGACAGCGGCGATGATGACGCCGAAGAGGCCCATCATCAGGAACGAGCCCATGCGCGAGAGATCACGCTTCGTCGCATAGCCGTAGAGGCTGGTAGCGCCGAACATCGTCGCGGTGATGAAGAAGGTCCGCGCGATGCTCGCCCCGGTGAAGACCAGGAAGACGGAAGCGAGCGACAGGCCCATCACAGCGCAGAAGGCCCAGAAGGTGATCTGAGCGGTGCCGGCCGACATCGTCTGGATCTTGAACGAGAAGAAGAAGACGAAGGCGAGCGGGGCAAGCATCACCACCCACTTCAGCGGCGAGCCGAAGATCGGGACGTAAAGTGCCGGCGTCGAGCCGACGACAAAGGCCACTAGGCCCGTGATGACGAGGCCGAGAGCCATATAGTTGTAGACGCGCAGCATGTGCTGGCGCAGGCCCTCGTCGAAGAGGGCTTGGGAGCCGGCGACGGCGCCGTAGCGGGAATTGATCGGGTTCATGCTGATCTCCTCGGTTTGAATTAATAGAGCGAGCGGGCGAGCCTTTCGGCCGCCTGGTCGAGATTGAGACCGCTATCGTCGGCGATCAGCGCATAAGCGACCTCGCCGATCTGCCAATAGGCGGCTTCCGCTTTTTCCAGCGTGAGATGACTGACCGGCTTGACCTCGAAGGCGCCCGGACGGACGGCGAAAAGCGACAGTTGCTTTCCATCCGGTTGTTCGATCGCCATCTCGACGCTGGGGCCGAATTCGGACGGGAAGATCTGCACGTCGGCGACCTTCCAATCCCTGGGCAGTTCGGGCATCACGATCGCCGTGGCGGCGCGAATATCGTCGGGGCTATAGGTGGCCGGCGTCTGCGGAGGCATCGATTGGCGCAAGGCCGCGGTCTGATAGGCGCGGACGGCATCCTCGACATAGGCGGGTGCCGGAACCGATGCCACCACCTCGGTCGCCGAGAAGGCGCCGAAGGAGTTGTGCGCGACCCAGCCGGCGGCGATCAGAATGCCGACGGCGGCAACGCGCTGCAAGGAATGGAAGATGCGGCCATAGGAAAGGCCACGTTCCAGCCGGCGAGCGGCATCGCGGGTCTCGGGGCGGCCGAAGGCACTTTCGCCGGCAAGCGCCAGACGCAGTTCACCCTTGATGCTGAGGTCGGCCATGACCTTGGCGGCGATCGCCGGATTCTCGGAAAGATAGGATTCCACCTGGATGCGACGGGCGACATCCAACTCGCCATCCACATAGGCGTCGAGATCGGCATCGATGATCGGATCAACTGCTTTCATTGCCGTTCCCTCCGATTATTCTTAGATGCGAAACCCGCGGCGTCTTCTCCTCGAATTCGCGCAGTTGAGCGCGGGCGCGGGAGATGCGCGACATCAGCGTCCCCACAGGAATGCCAAGCGCCTGGGCGGCCTCCTGGTAGGAAAGGTCTTCGATCGCGACGAGGTGCAGCGCTTCGCGCTGTTCCTCCGGCAGGTCGAAGAAGGCGTCGCGCACCTGCTGAAGGCGCACGGCATGCTCCTGGCCGGCCGGCAGCGACTGCTCGGCTTCGACAGCCGCCTCGTCGTGGCGGCGCGTCAGCGACCGGTTCTGGCGAAGACGATCGATATGGGCATTGTGCAGGATGGAGAGCAGCCAGGTGCGCAGGTTGCCGCCGCTGCGGAAGCTTTTCCGCTTCTCGAAGGCGCGCACCAGCGCATCATGCACCAGATCCTCCGCCTCGTCCGAATTGCGCACCAGCGAGCGAGCGTAGCGCCGCAGCGCTGCAAGCTGTCCAATGACATCAAAGGGGCGATCTTTGCGTTCCATGATTGAGTATACGAAAATCCGGCGGATATTATTCCCAGCGGGCGTAAAAAAATCATGCCGGGCCCAAACCGTCGCCGGATCATCTCAAATATCCCTCTCCAGCGGACGGGCGCCTTAAATCCGCGATTGTTTATGACAATTACATGACAGATCATGGCGCCGCTGATTTGGAGGGGAATAGAAAGAATGAAGGAAAAGAAGCGGGTCTACGAAGCTCTCGTGGACGGCGCCATGGAAGGGCTGACCGATCAGGCGCTCTACGATTTCGTCAAGGCGCGTTGTCCGAAGGCCACCAGCAGGAAGATCGTTCGGGCCTCGCTTCTCGCCCTGACCGATTCTCACCTGAAGGACCGCAATATTCTCGACGTGATCTATGCGCTCGCGATCAAGCATCGGTTGGATGACGGCGTACTGGACGACAGCGAAGATGAGGGGCCTGACGAGCAACCTCAATCCTCGAAGGCCGCCAACCAGAACATGCCTCAGCTTTCCTGAGGCAGGTCTCGCCTGAAACGCGACGCCTGCTCTCCCGGAATAGTCAGCTGCCGTCCGAAAGCTCTTCGAGGATCGGACAGTCCGGCCTGTCGTTGCCGTGGCAGGCATGCACGAGATGCTCCAGCGTCCGGCGCAGTTCCGTCAGTTCGCGGATCTTGCGGTCGATCTCGGCAAGTTTGGTCTCAGCAATATCCTTGACGTCGGCGCTCGCCCGGTCCTTGTCCTCGTAGAGCGCCAGCAATTGCCGGCATTCCTCGACGGAAAAGCCGAGGCCGCGCGCGCGCTGCAGGAAGCGCAGCTTGTGGATGTCGGTCGCGGCATAGTCGCGATAGCCGTTTCCGCCCTTTTCGGGGCGGATGAGGCCGATATCCTCGTAGTAGCGGATGGTCTTGGAAGGCAGGCCGGACCGTTCCGATGCTTCGCCGATATTCATCGCCATCTCCTATAGTTTTGCAAAGCGCAGTCTCAGCGCATTTGATATGACCGAAACGGACGACAGGCTCATCGCCGCGGCGGCGATCATCGGCGAAAGCAGCAGCCCGAAGATCGGATAGAGCATGCCGGCCGCGACCGGTACGCCGAGCGCGTTGTAGCCGAAGGCGAAGCCGAGGTTCTGGCGGATGTTTCGCATCGTCGCCTCCGCCAGCCGCCGCGCCCTGACGATGCCGTTCAGATCGCCCTTTACCAATGTGATGCCGGCGCTTTCCATCGCGACGTCGGCGCCGGTACCCATGGCGATGCCGACATCGGCGGCGGCAAGCGCCGGCGCGTCGTTGACGCCGTCACCGGCCATGGCGATGATGGCGCCGTTGGCCCGCAACTCGTCGATCAGCGCCTTCTTGCCTTCCGGAAGCACATCGGCGCGCACCTCGTCGATGCCGAGGCTCTTTGCCACCGCGCGTGCCGTGCGCTCGTTGTCGCCTGTCGCCATGATGATCTTCAACCCGCTGTCGTGCAGCGCCTTGATGGCGGCTGCTGTCGTCGGCTTGATTCGGTCGGCGACGGCGACAAGACCGGCAAGCGCACCGTCGAACACCACGAACATCACTGTCTTGCCGTCACCGCGCAGGGCTTCGGTTTTCTCGGCGAGTACCGCCGGATCAATGCCGAGATCGGTAAGCATCGCCGCATTGCCAAGCGCCACCGACGTGCCGTCGGCACGGCCCTGAACGCCCTTGCCGGTCTTGGCTTCGAAACCGGTGACCTCGACGAAGGTGACACCACGCTCCTCGGCACCGGAAACGATCGCTTCGGCCAGCGGATGTTCCGAGCCGCGCTCCAGGCTTGCCGCCAGCGACAGCAGCCTGTTTTCGCTAACCCCGCCGAAGGCGACGATATCGGTAAGCTTCGGCTTGCCTTCAGTCAGCGTGCCGGTCTTGTCGACGATCAGCGTGTCGACCTTGGAAAAACGCTCCAGTGCTTCGGCGTCCTTGATCAGCACGCCTTCCTGCGCGCCCCGCCCGGTCGCGATCATGATTGACATCGGCGTCGCAAGGCCAAGCGCACAGGGGCAGGCGATGATGAGAACGGCAACGGCGGCAAGCAGCCCATTGGCCATGCTCGGCTCCGGGCCGATCGCGGCCCAGACGAGGAAGGCAAGCACGGCGGCGGCGACCACCGCCGGCACGAAGACGGCCGACACCCGGTCGACCGCGCCCTGGATCGGAGCCCGCGAGCGTTGTGCCTTGGCGACCATGTCGACGATGCGCGACAGCACCATGTCGGCGCCGACCTTCTCGGCGGTCATGACGAAGGTGCCGTTCTTGTTGATCGTGCCGCCGGTCAGCGAGTCGCCCTTCGACTTTTCCAGGGGCAGGGGCTCACCTGATATCATCGATTCGTCGACGGTCGACTGGCCTTCGAGGACGGAGCCATCCACCGGCACCCGCTCGCCAGGGCGCACACGCAGCCGGTCACCAGTCTGGATATTGTCCACCGGCACGTCACTCTCGCTACCCTCGTCATCGAGGCGCCGCGCCGTCTTCGGCGCAAGGTCGAGCAAGGCGCGAATTGCCGAGCCGGTGCGTTCGCGTGCTTTCAATTCCAGCACCTGGCCGACGAAGACGAGCGCGACGATGACGGCGGCCGCCTCGAAATAGACAGGCACGGCCGCGCCATGGCCATGAAAGCTCATCGGGAAGATGCCGGGCGCAAGCGTGGCGACGACGCTGTAGACATAGGCGGTGCCGACGCCGAGACCGATCAGTGTCCACATATTCGGGCTGCGGTTGGCAAGGGACGCCAATGCGCGGCGGAAGAAGGGCAGGGCCGCCCAGAGCACCACCGGCGTTGCCAGTAAGAGTTCGATGATGGTCGCCTGCGGCTCGCCGATCGTTTCCCGGAGCGGCAGGCCGAGCATCGGCCCCATGCCGAGCGCCAACAAAGGTATGGCAAGAATGGCGCTCACCCAAAGCCGCCTGATGAAATCGACGAGTTCCGGGTTCGGGCCTTCGTCCTCAGGCGGAATGCCCATCGGCTCCAGCGCCATGCCGCATTTCGGGCAGTCGCCGGGACGATCACTGACGACTTCAGGATGCATCGGGCAGGTATAAAGCGTACCCTTGGGTGCCGGCTGTGCCGCTGGGCGGTTGCCGTTGCGATAGGCTGCGGGGTCGGCTTCGAACTTCGCTTGGCAGGCGGCCGAGCAGAAATAGAATTTCTCGCCGTCGGCTTTCAGAAAGTGTTTCGCCGTCGAGCGATCGACGGTCATGCCGCAGACGGGGTCCTTCGCGGTCATGTAATCCTCAGGCGCAGCCGCAAATTTCGTCCGGCAGCCGTCGGAGCAGAAATGATAGATGCGGCCGTCACGGTCGAGCGAGGGCTTGCCGGCCTGTGGATCGACGGTCATGCCGCAGACAGGATCACGGGTCACGGCGCTTACAGCCTTCTCCTGTTCATGGCCGCAATGGCAATGATCGTCGCCATCGGTGTGACTGTGATGGTGATCGTGTTCGTGCTTGATATGCATGACTATCTCCTGTGCCCGGAGGGGCACTTGGATAGGCTTATCAACCTTCCAGCGACTGGAAGGTCAAGCACTATTTTCATGGGCTCGATTTTTGCGGCGGCTGATCCTCAGATCGGGGTGATCAGCCCGACCGGCTGGCTCCCGAGCAGGGTGGCGACCGAAATGCTGCCACCGGGCTCGATCGTCTTTGCGGTCACCAGATCGGCCTTCAGTCCGTGAAGCGGGGAGGGGATGGCGATCGCCGTATCCTCCCAGAATTCCGGGCCGGCGAAGAGCACGCCGGGGTCGAGCCAGCCGAACATCAGCCGCGGCGCCGCGATGATGGCGAAATCACCCTTATGCACCCGGGCAAAAGCAAGCACATGGTCGCGCCGGTTGCCCGTCACCTTCAGCGGCAGATAGTCGCCTCCAGTAAAGAGGTCCACGTGCCGCTGGCGCAGCTGCAGGCCGATCCCGACGAGGCGCTGCTTCAACGCTGCGGCCTGCAGTTTGGCGATCGGTCTGGATTCATCAAGCCAGGCCGTCAGCCGCTGATGATCGACCGGCCGGCGGTTGTCGGGATCGACGAGGCTGAAATCGAAGCCCTCCGCACCCTGGTAGATATCGGGAATGCCGGGGGCCGTCAGCTTGAGCAGCGTCTGCGACAGGCTGTTGAGGTAACCCGCCGCGATGAAAGGCTGCAGCGCCCTTTCGAAATCCTCGAGGAAGACGTCATTGTCAGGCGAGACCAGTGCCGCGACATAGGTGGTGACCGCTTCCTCGTAGGCGGCATCCTGTTCCGTCCAGCCGCTGCGCAGTTTCGCCTCGCGCACCGCCTTGACCGCGTAATCGGTGAAGCGTTCGTGGAGCTCTTCGGTCTGTCCCCGGTCGAAATCCTCCGGCCAAATGCCGGCGAGAGCCTGATAGAGCATCCATTCGACATTTGGTTCCGGCGCGGCACCCTCCGGCAGGTCATTCAGCCACGGCCGGTTCATGTCGCGCCAACGCTCGACCGCCTGTGCAAAAACATCGGCGCCCTCGCTCAACGCATAAAGCCTTGCGCGCGCATCCTCGCCGCGTTTGGTGTCGTGGGTGGCGCTTGCCGAAAGCCCATGCGGCTGCAGCCGCGCCCGTTCGGCCATGCGGCGGTGGAATTCCTCCGGGCCGCCAGGCGCCTTACCCGGTTCGCCGCCGACTTCGTTTGCGGCAAGCAGCCTGTTATAGCGGTAGAACAGCGTATCTTCCGTCGCCTTCGCCATCACCGGCCCGCTCAATTGCTGGAAGCGGATACGGAATTCGTGGGCCGCGTCACCTTCCACCTTGCCTTCGAGAAGCTTCAGCACATGGTCGCATGCACGCCGGTCGTCGAGCTGCGCCATGGCTTGCGAGGCGGTCGCCGCAAGCACCGCTGAATCCTGCCAGGAAAGAGGGCCGCCGTCGCCATAAGTGCGGTAGACGGGAAAGGCGATCAGCAACTCGCTGAGGGCGGTGGCGATCTCGTCTCTTTTTAGCTCGGGAAAGATGCCGGCCGCGATCGACACCAGCCTGCCGGTCTCGCCGGCGAAATTGCGTTCGACCATCAGTCGCTTGGCAATTCGCCGACCCTCCTCGAGATCGCCCGTCTCACCGGCGACGCCGCGGTAGGCATCGTCCAATATGCGCAGACCGCCGCCGTCGATGAACAGCTCGCTCAGCGCGGCGATGAATTCATATCCCGTGGTGCCGGCGACCGGCCAGCTCTCCGGCAGGACCTCACCGGTTCCCAGGATCTTTTCCACGACGACATAGGTGTCCGGTCCCACCGCCTCCCGCAACCTTTCGAGATAGGCGGTGGGTTCGGCGAGCCCGTCGACATGATCGATGCGCAGGCCCTGGACCTTGCCATGGCGCACCAGCTCGAGCACCAGCCGGTGCATGTCCTGGAACACGACGGGATCTTCGACGCGGGTGCCGACCAGTCCGGTCACCTCGAAAAAGCGGCGATAGCTCAGATGTCGTGCCGCGTCCTTCCAGTGGGTCAGCCGCCAATGCTGTGCCTCATGCAGGTTTCTCACGAATTCGCGATCCGAGGAGACCTCTTCGAGTTTTTGCCGGAGGACTGCCCGATCGCCGCCTTCGAAGAGGATGTCACGTATCGCGCGGTTGAAGTCCTCGCCGGAGGTGGCGGCCGCGGCCTCCGCCATTCTGATGGCGACCGGATCGTCGAGCCGGTTTGCGATCGCCCCGTAACTCCCGGGGTTCAGCGGCAACAGCGTCTCGAAATAACCGAAGGCGAAGTTGCCATGCGTTTCGTCGAGCGTTATGCGCAGTTCGCCGCCGGCGAGCGCCCCATCGAAATCCTGGCCGAGCTGCGACAGGGTGAGCGGCTCGCTCCAGTCGATGTCGAAGTGGTTGAAATAGGCGCTTTGCCGGCCAAATGTCAGCACGTCGCGCCACCAGCCGTTTTCCGGCGAGGCCGCCATGTGGTTCGGGACGATGTCGAGGACCAGCCCCATGCCTGCCGAGGCCAGGCGTTCCGTCAGCCGTTCGAATCCTGCCCGGCCGCCAAGCGCCGGATCGATCTCGTTGGCGTCGGTGACGTCATAGCCGTGGGTCGAGCCGCTGACGGCGGTGAAGATCGGCGAGGCGTAGAGGTGGCTGATGCCGAGCGTCTTGAGGTAGGGGACGAGGTCGCAGGCGCGATCAAAGGTCATGCCGTTGCGGAATTGTATCCGGTAGGTCGCTGTCGGAAGTGTCATGGGGCCGTCTGACGTTGGAAGGAGATTGTCCCCAACGGTTGCAGCGCGGCTTTTGTTCCTTACCGCGCGGGTGTCTTTTCAGACGCGCAAAGAACGATGCTTCAGTCGATGAAAACGCCGACGCTTGCGGCGCGTCCGGCCGAGTCGATGACGGTCAGTTTCGAGTAGCCGCCGCCATCCGGCAGCCATTGCTGGGTGCGCCGGCGGGAGAGATCGGGCAGCGGCTTGCCGTTGGCAAGCCAGCGGAACGGCGCACGGCCGCCCTGCAGCTTCAGCATCAGCGGCGACAGCTCGCCTTCTCCGGCGCCGAGATCGACATGCGCCCCCTCGGGCGGATAGATGATCTGGGGCGCGGCCTCGCGGCCGGAGGCGAGCAGGCCGCTGGCATTGAGGGCGAAACGCCGCTGGCTGATCGGCAGCTCGGACTGGGCGATGCGCACGGCGCCCGCAGGCGGGCGTGGCAGCGGCGTCGTAGCGATGCCGGATTTAGCGAAACCTTCGAACAGGATCGGCGCGGCAGTGCCATAGCCGGTCAGCCCCGGCACGGCGCTATTGTCAGGCCGTCCAACCCAGACGCCGAGCACATAACGCCCGTCATAGCCGACCGACCAGGCATCGCGATAGCCGTAGCTCGTGCCGGTTTTATAGGCGATACCTCGCTGCGGCGCGCCGGCAGGCGGAATGACGCCGGACAGAATATCGGCGACGTTCCAGACCGCAACAGGTTCGAGCAGCGGTTCACCGTCGAGCTTGGCCGGTTCGCCGGTGACGCCGTCGCCGAGCCTAACCGGCTGACCCCGATTGGCGAGCGCCGTATAGAGCTGCACCAGATCCTTCAGGGTTATGCCGACGCCGCCAAGACCGATCGCAAGCCCCGGCGTCTCGTTCGGCGGCAACACTGGACGGACCTCGGCGCGGCGGAAGCGCACCATCAGACGCGAAGGGCCGACGGCATCGAGCAGCTTGACGGCCGGCACGTTCAGCGAAAGCTGCAGCGCCTCGCGCACGGTGACGTCGCCCTGATAGCTCATGTCGAAATTGCGCGGCCGATAGCCGAAGAAATCGGCGGGCCGGTCTTCGATCATCGTCTCCTGGGACACCAGCCCCTGCTCGAAGGCGAGCCCGTAGATGAAGGGCTTCAGGGTCGAGCCCGGCGAGCGGTTGACGCGCGTCATGTCGATCCAGCCGGAACGGCTGGCATCGAAATAATCGGCCGAGCCGACCTCGCCGACGATCGCGCCGGTTTGCGCATCCGCCATTATCATGGCGAGCGAAAGCTTCGGCCCGAGTTTCATGGCCGCTGCCCTCGCAACCGCCTCCAGCCCCTGCTGCACCTGTTTCTTCAGCGTCGTCTGATGCTTGAGAACCGTCGGCTCGTTGCGAAGTGCGGCTTCGGCCACATGGGCGGCAAGTGCAGGCAATTGCATGCGCCGCGGTGGGGCCGCAACACCTTCAGCCCGCTCGGCTTCGCCGTCGCCAATGGCTTCGGCGACCGCGACGCGGTCGAGCACACGCTTGCGTGCGGCCTCGGCTGCCTTAAGATTGCGGTCCGGCCGGCGCCGTTCAGGCAATTGCGGCAGGGCGACGAGCAGCGCCGCCTCGGCGACCGTCAGGCGCCGCGGTTCCTTGCCGAAATAGGCAAGGCTTGCGGCGCGCACGCCTTCCAGATTGCCGCCATAGGGCGCATGCGTCAGATAAAGGTCGAGGATCTCTTCCTTCGACAGCCGCCGCTCGATCTGCACGGCGCGCACCAATTGCAAGAGCTTCGCCGAAAGGGAGCGCCCTTCGCGCGGCTCGATCAACCGCGCCACCTGCATCGATAGCGTCGAGGCGCCGGAGACGATGCGGCCGTTGCTGACTAATTGCACGGCAGCGCGCCCGAGCGCCCAGGGGTCGATGCCGCCGTGATCGTAGAAACGCCGGTCCTCATAGGCGATCAGCATGCGCAGGAATTGCGGGTCGACGTCGGAGACCGTCGTCTTCAGCCGCCAGCGGCCTTCCGACGTCGCAAAGGCGCGCAACAATTGCCCATCGGCATCCAGCACCTCGGCGGAGACGGCATTTGCCCTGTCCAGAGGCGGCGGAAAGGCCCTGTCGGCGGCATCGAGCGCAAAGAGAGCCGCGCCGGCAAGAATGATGCCGGCTGCGGACCCGATCGCGAACTTGTGCCGCCGCCTCATGGTTGAGCCGTCAGGACCTCCATCTTGCCGGTTGCCGTGCGGGCCGAAAGCTCCGGCCGGTACATATCCTCGACGTTTGCGGCCGGATGGTCGTAGGTGCCGGGGGTGACGGCGCGCACGACATAGGCGACGTTGAATTCGCGGTTGTCGCCTGCCGCGCGGTTGAAGGCGGCGACGAAGCGATCGTAGCGGAATTCGGTATGGGCAGCGGAAATCTCGCCGATCCAGTCGAAATTCGTCATCTGGGCGCTGTCGACGAGGTTAGGATTGTCGATCTCGAAGCCGGCGGGCAGAAGGTCGGTGATGACGATGCGCGACGGCCAGTCATTGGTTTCGCGCACATGGATGACGACGACGTAGCGTTCGTTCTGCTTCGCCTCGCTGACATTCGCCTGCTCGCCGTCGAGCGTGTAATAGGTCCGCTCGATGATGAAGCCGTCGCCGCCGGCCGGCAGCGGCACTGTCGGGGAGGCAACGGTGGTGACCACAGCCGAGACCGTGTCGTTGGTCTGGTTGGTCAGCGTCAACGGATGGTCAGCCAGGGCATCGCCGGTCATGCGTGCCATGTAGGCACCGGTGTGCGCGGCGCCATTGACATCGACCTTCAGGCCATCGTCACCGCCCTGGATGGCGCGCGCGGCAAGCAGCATCCAGGTTTCTTCCTGCGTGCTCTTGTATTTGCTGCGCTGCCATTCCTTGCCGACCGCCCTGGCGAGTTCCGGGATGACGGGCGGCACCGGCCGGCTTTCGGCGGCGAGCGCCAGGATCGCCGCGCCGTCGCGCAGGATCGTGCCGTAGTCGGTGCGCGACAGGTTCACGCGTGACACCATCGACTGCTCCGACATCTGCAGCGCGTCGAGGAAAATGGTCTTCGAACGCTGCGCGTCGCCGTAGAGCGCCAGTGCGGCGGCGATATGCGCCTTGGCGAGCGGTGTCGGGAAGTCGTTGATCATCGTATCGGCATAATAGCGCAGATCGCTGATCGCGGCCTTCTTGTTGCGGGCAAGGACGTAGATGGCATAGGCGATCTGGTCGCCCTGGCCCTTGATGTCGGTGGTGTAGGACAGGGTGTTCTGAAGGTTTTCGAGCGCCTGCACGAAAGCCCTTTCCGGCACCTCATATTTCATTTCGCGGGCCCGCGTCAGGAAATCGGTGACGTAGGAATCGAGCCAGACATCGCCTGAATCCGGCCCCCAGAGGCCGAAGCTGCCGGCTGAGGCCTGATAGGAGAGCACGCGGTAGATCGCATCCTGCACGCGCTTCTTCACATCATCATCGTTTGCCATGCCGGCCTGCTTCGCCACCTCGGCGAGGTAGAGCAGCGGCAGCGCCCGACTGGTGGTCTGCTCGGCGCAGCCGAGGGGATAGCGGTCGAGCGTCATCAGCAGGGCCGGGATGTCGAAGGCGGCCGAACGGGTGACATTGACGCTGATCGAGGCGCCGGGCAGCACGCTGTCGGCAAGCAGGTTCTTGTCGACGGTGAGCTTTGCCCCCGGCTTCAGCGCCAGCACCCGCCGTTCGGTGATCGGCAAGGAGGCCGGGCGCACCGGCAGGTCGACAGTCTGGTCGAGCGAAAGGCCGGAGGCGTCGGAGAGGTTGATCGAGACGCTGCCGGCGCCCGGCTGTTTGCCGATGAGCGAAAGCGTCAGCTCGGATTTCGCGCCGGCCTCAAGGCGGATCGTCTGCGAGGCGGATGCCTGCTCAATGCCGACCGCGCCATTGCCGGTCAGCTGCAGCTTGTAATCGCCAGCCGGTGCATCGGTGTTGGCGATGTCGAGGCGCAGATTGGCCTTGTCGCCGGGGGAGAGGAACTTCGGCAGGCTTGCGGTCACCACGACAGGATCGCGGATGATGACATCCTTGACGCCGTGGCCGACGCCTGATTTCGACCAGGCGACCGCCATGACGCGCGCCGTGCCGTTGAACTGCGGGATATCGAAGGAGACATTGGCCTTGCCTTCAGCGTCGAGCTTCACCGGCCCGGAGAAGAAGGCGACGAGTTTCTGCGTCGGCGGGCTGGCCTGCAGCGCGATGGCACCGCCATCGCCGCCGGTCCGGAGCTTGCCGGTCGTACCCAGCGAGCCGTCGATCAGGCGGCCATAGAGGTCGCGGATTTCAAGGCCGAGCTGGCGCTGGCCGAAATACCAGTCCTCCGGGTTCGGCGGTTCGTAGCGCGTCAGGTTGAGAATGCCGACATCGACGGCGGCAACCGTCACATAGGCATCCTCGTTGGCGCCGGCGCCCGCCACCTGCAGGCCAATATTCAGTGGACCGCGCGGCAACATCTTTTCGGGCGTGTCGAGCGTTACCTGCAGGGCGCGCTGTTCGGGGTCGACTTTCAGCCATTTGATGCCGATCGAGCGCATCGGCATATGGCTGTCCTGGGCGTCGCCGGGGCGGAAGAGGGTGGCTGTGACATAAGCGCCGGCACCCCAATCAGCCGTGACGGGGATGTCGATCTCGCCGCCGGTCTCGCCGATCGTGGCGTTCTGTACGGCAACCAGCTTTTCGGTTCCCGCCGTCACCATCAGCTCGCCGCCATAACGCGAGGTGACTTTCAGCTTGGCCGTTTCACCGATCTTGTAACTGTCCTTGTCGAGGGCTATTTCCAGCCCGTCGGGCGTTTCGGTCGAGGTCGAGCTCACGAACCAGCCGGCGTCGAATTCGACGCTGGAGGTCGGACCGTCGGCATCGGGGCTTTCCACTTCGAGGCGATAGCGGCCCCAGCCCACCGGCACGGAGATCTTGCCGCCGTCCATGGTCGCGTCGACGCTGCCATTGGAGACCTGCTCGGCGGTGTAGACCGGCTCGTATTTCCATGCCGTTCCCTCGCGATACCATTGGTACTCACGGTTGAGGCTGTAGAATTTCCAACGCAGGCCCTTCGCCTCCTGCTTCTGTCCATCGGCATTCACGCCGATCACCGTGAAGTTGGCGATCGAGTTCTCCGGCAGATCATCGGAAAATTCCGGCTTAATGCCGATCGACGCGCGCTCGTTCTTCACCGGAATGGTCAGAGTGCGCTCGATGGCGCGCCCGCCCGCCTCCTGCATGCGCATGTAGACCGTGGCGTTGAGCAGTTGCGTCGTTGCCGGCAGTTCGCTGATGGTGAGATCCGTCGAGGCTTCGCCGTTCTCGTCGAGTTCCGGCAGGCCGTCGATCGGCTGACGCGAATCCTCGCTCGCCTCTTCGTCGGCAAGCCCGAAGAGGAAGCCCTTATAGGCCGCACTCTCGCGCGTCGGCTTGACGACGACGTCGCCTTCGAGCGTCAGGCCGGCGGCCGGGGCGCCGTAGAGATATTTGCCCGAGACGGTGATCGTCGCCGGTGTATCCGGACCGACTTCCTTGGCCTCGGTCTTGATCTCCATCTCGGTGCGATCGGGCACGAAATCGTCGACGAGGAAACTCTTTGTGGCGATCGCGCTGCCCTTGGGATCGGTATAGATGTTCATCGTCCAGGTGCCGCGCATGGCGTTTTCCTGGGTCGGGAAATCGACGGTATAGCCGCCGAGATTGCTGGTCTGACTGACGATGCGCCGGTCTTCGACACCGTCGGGGCGGCTGAAGATGAAGGTGAGCGGCAGGTTCTCGATGGCGTTGCCATCGGTGTCGCGGGCGAGCGACTGCGCATGCACCGTCTCGCCGGCGCGGTAGATGCCGCGTTCGGTAAACGTCAGCACGTCGATCGCGCCGGGTGCCGCGCGACCCGTCACGCCGCGGTCGGAAAGGTCGAAGCCGGCCCGCGTCATGTCGAGGAAGACGTAGTCCGAGGTCCCGTTCCTGGCGGCAATGACGGCGGGCGTCAGCGCCGCCGTGCCGCGGATCAGGCCGGCGGTGAAGGTGGCGCGGCCGTTTTCGTCGGTCGTCGCGGTGCCGAGCACTTCGTTGTTCTTGGCAAGCAGCTGCAGCTCGACGCCTGATATCGGCTTGGCCGAGGCGAGCGAGCGGGTAAAGACGTTGAGCCCATCCGTGCCGGCATAGGTGGTGACGCCGATATCGGAGACCAGGAACCATTGCGTCGCCTGCGAATTCCACTCCTGCGCCGGGCCGTTTGCCGCCGTTGCGGTCATCACATAGATGCCGGGCTTGCGCTCGGGCAGCGCCTCGTCGACCGGGAAGCCGGTGACGATGTCCTTGTTGAGTTCGTTGGCGATATCGATCGAGCCCTGCCAGACGAGTTCGCCGCTCTGATCCTGGATGTTCTGGGCGCTGTAGCCGTCGAGCTGGCTCAGGAACTGCGAATTGGTCAGCAGTGGTGCAATGGCGCGATCGCCGATGCGGTAGAGTTTCAAGTTGGCCGAGGTTATGTTGACCGAAACGATCGGGATGCCGCGGCGCGCCGTCGAGGGCAGCACGAAGCTGTCGCCGGTGAAACGCACCATCTGGCTGCGGTCTTTGATATAGACGTCGATGCTGACAGGTGCTTCGAGCACCTCGTCGACTGATGACGGCAGGCCGGTGCGGAAGGCGATCTTGTAGGTCTGGCCATGCGTCAGCCCCTCGACGCAGATCTGCTTGTTCTTGGTTTCCAGCGCCTTCGGCGCTTCACCGTTCAGCGTCACGAAGGGCGCGTAGTCGGTGGTCTTGACGAGCGCCTCGGAGAAGGTGACGCAGGCACGCGGCGTGGCGCTGTCGGCATCGACCGTGTGTTCGGTGACGCGGAAGCCCTGCGTCGATTTCAGCTGCAGGTAGGCCGCCTGCACATCCTTGGCACCGACAAGCGCCAGGCTCGCCTTGTAGGCGTCGAGCGCCGGGCGGTAATTGGCGTTTCGTTCCAGTGCATTGGCGAGTACGGCGAGCGCCTCGGCACGCTTGGCGGTGGTGCGTGTCAGCTCGTAACCGTTCAGCGCGTCGACCACCGCTTGTCCCGCCGTGCTGCTCTCGGCGCTGCCGAGCGAGGCTGCTGCGCGGGCGGTTTCGAGCCAGAGATCGGCGTCGTCAGGTGTGATCGACAGCGCCCCATGGAAGGACTTCAGCGCGTCGGCCAGGTTGTTGGCGGTGAGGTCGAGGCGGGCGTTGGCCGTTAGGCTGTCGACGCCCTGCCCCTGCTGGCCGTCGGCGAGGGTAAGATTGTCCTTGAAGTCGTGGGCCTGCTGGATGAGATCGTTGCTCAGGAAGGTCAGGCGCGGCGCAGCACCTATATCCCGCTCCTGCTGGCCGGCCGTTTCGACAATCTTGCCGGCGATGGCGCCGGGGAAGGCGTTCATTGTCTTGAAATCGGATTTGAGGAAGCACCACTTCACCTTGGGATTGTAGGTGAAGGCCTTGCAGCTCTTGTCGCCGATGCAGGAGGTCTTGCACTGATCGAGCGAGACGTTCTGTTCGGTGCGAAGATCGAATCCGAAGAAATCGGCGTCCTTGATCGTCTGGATGTCGCGCTTCGTATCCGCAGCGGCTGCAGGAAAACTGACGGCGATCATGGAAAATGCGATTGTCGCGAAAGCAAAGAACGAGCGCACGGACATAGGTTCCCCCGGAATGCTGGCTCTGACCGGCGGGCACTGTCCTCACTCCTCGCGAGATTGTCAACTCAAGTTGAGCGCTGTTTCATCTTCACATAGGCGCTTTCGTCTGGCTGTCACATCGACGTGAGTGACCGGCTTGTGATTTGCGAGTTTTGCAAGGATGAGCAAGGATTTGGGCGATCACAGGAGGTAACGCGATGTCCACGTCGTTCCACCGCAGGAGCCTTGCCGGGCTCTTTGCTGCCGTTGTTTTCTCGCTCGGTGCGAGTGGCGCAGGCGCGGCCGAGGATGCTGTCGTCATCCCGCCGCCAGCCGTCGACGAGGCGGCCGGCCCGGGCACCGAGACGGCCATTTTCGCCGGCGGCTGTTTCTGGGGTGTCCAGGGCGTCTTTCAGCACGTGAAGGGTGTCGAGAGCGCCGTCTCCGGTTATGCCGGCGGCGACGCCAAAACGGCGCAGTATGAAACCGTCAGCACCGGCTCGACGGGTCATGCCGAAGCCGTCCAGGTGAGGTTCGATCCGAAACAGGTGACCTACGGCAAGTTGCTGCAGATCTTCTTCTCGGTGGCGCACAACCCGACGCAGCTGAATTTTCAGGGTCCGGACCGGGGAACGCAGTACCGGTCGGCGCTGTTTGTTGCCGATCCCGAGCAGCGCAAGGTCGCCGAGAATTATATCAGCCAGCTCGACAAGGCGCATGTCTTCCCGCAGCCGATCGTCACCAAAGTGTCTGAAACCACGGGCTTCTATCCGGCCGAAGCCTATCACCAGGATTTCCTGACGCTCAATCCGACCTATCCCTATATCGTCTACAACGACCTGCCGAAAATCGAGAACCTGAAGTCGCTGTTTCCCGCCGACTACCGCGGCAAACCGGTCCTAGTGATGAAGGTCAAGGGCTGATCGATCCTGTCGGTCCCGGGATTATCGGCTTTGAACGCAGGGATGCAATGCGTTCGTCGCAACAGTTCAGGGCATGATGTCTATGGGCGTATGGTTGGGGACGCGGGCCCAAATATCGCGCATCTCCGCGTTGGTGACCGCAATACACCCATCCGTCCAATCCCACAGTTGATGGGCGTTTCCGAATAGGCCCCAGCCATTGGGAAGCCCGTGGATCATGATAGCGCCACCGGGAGGAAAGCCACCGGCTTCAGCGTTACGCTGGTCATCAGGATTTGGATAGGAAATGTGCAAGCTCAGATGCGCCATGGACTTCGGATTGCGCCAGTCTATTTCATAACGCCCTTCAGGTGTTTTCTCGTCACCTTCTCGCTGCTTGGGACCCTCATCGGCAGCTCGCCCAAGAGAAATCCGGTATGTCGAGATGGGGGTATCCCCTTTGAGAAGGACCATGCGGCGTTCGGCTTTATAAACGCGAATGAGGTCAGCCTGTTGCTCCAAAGGCACATCCGGAGGCGGCGAGCCTGAGCCGACCCTGCCCATCAATTTCGTATAGACGAACAAGCTGATGATCACGGCGGCCAAAACGATAAATGTGTTTCTCAATATGATTTCTCGTCTTTAGGTAACGGAAGGGTTATACCGTCTTATCGCGCCCTCAGCCATAAGATGTACCCTCGATATTGAGCACGATCCGGCGCCGTCTTTTTCTCCACTCTCCTTGTTATTAAGAATTTGTCAACGTTAACAATATCTTAAATACGGAAAATCGCGTTCCACCGCGGAACATATCGTCGAGTTGCCCGTTACCGCCATGAGTTTCGCTTGAGGACAGGCTGGCGGAGCGGATCCCTCTTTAGAAGTACAGGCGTAACCAAGGGGACGTATCATGGCCACCAATGTCGTGCGGCGCTGGCAACGAGATGATCTCATGAAACAGAGAGTGCTGATTGTCGAGGATGAATTCCTGATCGCCTTGGATCTCGAGGCGACAGTGGAAGGCATGGGCATGCAGGTTGCCGGCCTTGCCAATGACTGCGAACAGGCGCTGCGGCTGGCGCCGCTTGCCGATATCGCTTTCGTCGACGTCAATCTCGCCGACGGCGCGACCGGGCCTGAGATCGGCCGGCGGCTGGCGCAGGAGCATGGCATTGCGGTCGTGTTCATGACCGGCAATCCCGAAGTGGTGGCTGACGGCGTCAAGGGCGCGGTCGGCGTGGTCCAGAAGCCGGTCATGCCTTCGGTTGTCGAGCAGCTGGTGAAATATCTTGCCGCGCGCCGTGTCGGCATGTTCGCGGTCGTACCCTCACAAATGACGGTCTTTGCCTGATCGGATGGGCCTGACCGGAAGCGCCTGATCAGCCGGATATGGCTGCGAGCTGCGGCGGATGGCCGGCCTTTTCCGCCGCCGGCCTGCCATAGGCCTTGAGGAAGGTACGGACGGCGTTGCGCGCCGCCTTGTCCAATTCTTCGTCGGTGGGCGTGCCGCCGAGCAGGATCATCATCTGCAGGTCAGCATTGCCGAGCGCCACGAACTGCCGGGCGGCGACGTCGAAATCGTCGATGACGAGTGCTTGCTTATGAGCAAGCCGCGCGAAAAGAGCTGACAGTGCAGTGGTCAGCTTGCCCGGCCCCTGTTGGCGCCAGCTTTCGAAGAGGTGCGGATATCGCTCGCCCTCGGTCTGCACCAGCTTGCGCAGGAATTTTCCGTCGTGGTTGCAGATGCAGTTCTTGTTGAGGCGCACGGCGAAGGCCGTCAGCTCGTCTTCCAGATTGTCGGCACGATCCGGGAAGGTCGACAGCACCGAGAAGAGCATGGCGTTGGCGCGGTTCATGACGTCTTCGACGACGGCGACGAACAGCGTTTCCTTCTCGCGGTAGTGATTGTAGATCGTCTGGCGGGAGACACAGGCGACGGCGGCGATCTCGTCGATGCTGGCGCCGGCAAAACCCTGGCGGCAGAATACGTCGGCCGCGGCATCGAGGATCGACATGCGCTTGGCGCATTGTCCGCGCTGCGTATGCCCCGTCATCCGGACTGCCGGTGTCATGCGATCTTTCATGAGAGCGAAGATAAGACGTCTTGACGTTTTAGACAATGGCGTCTATTTTTACATCCGTGTCCAAATTTGTTGACACTCCTGGTTCCGCCGCTGAGATAATGAGCTCCCAACTTCGTCTTCGCGCGAACGGTCATCATTGAACCCGCGCATCGGCCCGAAAATCGGAACCGCTTTTCGGAAAGCACGATGCGTAGATTTAAAGTTAGAGCGTCTTTTGTGCGTCCGAGAGGACGCACGGCGCTCTCAGAGCAATGCCGCGGAGCGACGATCCGGTATTTCCGCTGCGCTTTTATGAAAGATCACCATTATGACGGCTCCCTTCTTTCGCATTGCCCTCATTCTCGGCCTTCTGTCGGCCATCGGGCCCTTTGCCATCGACATGTATCTGCCTGCGCTGCCGTCCATCGGCCAGGACCTGCATGCCGATAACAATGTCACCCAGCTCACCCTTCTCGCCTTCTTCATCTCCTTTGCACTCGCCCAGCTGGTCTATGGTCCGCTGTCGGATATGTGGGGCCGCAAGCTGCCGCTCTATCTCGGCATCGGCCTCTTTTCCGTTGCCTCGATCGGCTGTGCGCTGGCGACCGATATCGAAACGCTGATCGCCTTCCGTTTCGTTCAGGGTATCGGCGGTGCCGCCGGCATGGTCATTCCGCGCGCCATCGTCCGCGACATGCATACCGGCGTGCAGGCCGCCCGCCTGATGTCGCTGCTGATGCTGGTCTTCTCGATCTCGCCGATCCTGGCGCCGCTGACGGGCAGCGCCGTCATCGAGTTCTACGGCTGGCGCGGCGTATTCTGGGCCGTGACGATCGCAGCCTTCATCGGCCTCGTCCTGCTCGCCACCCAGCTTGACGAAACCCGTTCACCGGCCGAACGCAGCGGCAGCGGTCTGAAGAGCGCCATGGCAGCCTACCGCCTGCTGCTTGCCGACCGCAACTTCCTCACGCTGACCTTCATCGGCGGCCTCGGCATTTCCAGCTTCCTCGTCTATCTCGCCAACTCGCCCTTCGTGCTGATCCAGCATTACGGGCTGACGCCGACGCAATACAGTTTCGCCTTCTCGATCAATGCCGTGTCCTTCTTCGCGGTATCGCAGGCGACGGGTTGGCTTGGCGCGCGTTTCGGCCTCGTGCGCGTCATGCGGATTGCGGTCAGCGCTTTTGCCCTTGCCATGGTCGTCATGGCGGTGGTGATGGCCGCCGGCTTCAACCAGCTGCCTGTCCTGGCGACTTTCCTGTTCATCGGCTACGGCTTCCTCGGCCTCGTCATCCCGACGAGCGCGGTGCTCGCGCTCGAGGATCACGGCGAGATCGCCGGCACCGCCTCGTCGCTGATGGGCACGCTGCATTTCGTGATCGCCGCCGTCGCCATGGTCATATCGAGCGTCTTCTTCGACGGCACGGCCGTTCCAATGGCCGCCGGCATCGCACTTTGCGCCTTCTTGGCCTTCGTGCTGACTCAGGCAACGATCGGCCGCCGCGCCGCCGTCGCCGCCGCTGAATGATTAAAGACCGTACCCGTCTTCGGGTACGGTCACATCATCAGGGTTGCGGCTGCGAGAAAATGCCGCGCCCGATTGAATATCGGCTGGCCGCGCTATTTACCCGATCCCCAAGCATGGTCATACCGGAGAATACTTATGGTCGACGAGAAGCGGCTGATCTCGAAAATCACCTGGAAGCTGATGCCGTTTCTCGGCATCCTCTATCTCATCGCCTATATCGATCGGCAGAACGTCAGTTTCGCCAAGCTGCAGATGGTCGATGCCCTTGGAATGAGCGAATATGCCTATGGTCTCGGCGCATCGCTCTTCTTCATCGGCTATTTTCTCTTCGAGGTGCCGAGCAACTCTTCCTCGACAAGCTCGGCGCCCGTGTCTGGTTCGCGCGCATCCTGGTCTCCTGGGGCATCGTCACCGTCGCGCTCGCCTTCACGCAGAACGCGACGATGTTCTATATCCTGCGCTTTCTGCTCGGTGTCTGCGAAGCCGGCTTCTTTCCCGGCGTGCTCTATCTGCTGACGCTGTGGTTTCCCTCGACCTATCGCGGCAGGATGGTCGGGCTGTTCATGATCTTCAGCGCGATCGCCAATGCCGTCGGGGCGCCACTCGGCGGTGTGCTGCTCGATCTCGACGTCTCTACGGCTTTGCAGGCTGGGAGTGGGTGTTCCTGGCGACGGGCGTTCCGGCTGTGATCGCCGGCATCGTCACCTTCTTCTATCTCCCCGGCCGGCCTGAAAAGGCAAGCTTCCTGAATGACGGGGAGAAGCAGTGGCTGGAACGGAGGCTCACTTCCGAAAATGCCGGCATGGGCGAGCATGCCGGAAACGGCTTCAAGGCGCTCATCGACCCGCGTGTCCTGTTGATGGCGGTCTGCTATATCGCCTTTCCGCTTTCGGCCTACGGCCTCAGCTATTGGCTGCCGACCATCGTCAAGGCTTTCGGCGTCAGCAACACGGTGAACGGTTTCCTCAACATCATTCCCTGGGTGCTGGTCGCGATCGCGCTCTATGCCGTTCCCGCCATGGCTGACAAGGCGCAATCGAAGACGCCCTATATCGTCATTCCGGCTTTCATCGGCGCCGCCTGCCTGCTGCTCTCGGCGCTGATCCCGAACCACACTTTGCAATTCGCCTTCCTCTGCGTCGCCGCTGCCGGGATCTTCGCCCCCCAGCCGGTGTTCTGGAGCCTGCCCTCCCGTTTCCTCAAGGGCGCGGGGGCTGCGGCGGGCCTTGCCGCCATCAATTCGGTCGGAAATCTCGGCGGCTTCGTCGCCCAGAACGTCGTGCCCTGGATCAAGGAAGCGAGCGGCAGCACGATCGCGCCGATGTTCTTCCTGGCCGCCTGCCTTGCTGCCGGAGCCCTGTTGGTCTTCGTCGTCACGCGTCAGCTGTCGCACAGGGAGCATTCAGCGGCTCCGAGCCGGGTCTGATCAAAGCCGCCAAGACTATCTACGCGGCGGGCTTCAGCCCGTCAGCGTGAAGGCGTCGCTTTCGCCGGGAACGAGTTCCAGCGGCCATATCCTGTTGCGGGCGCCCTGCGGATAGTGATCGGCATAGGCCGGCATGGTGGCGAGCAGGGTTTCGCCGAGCTGGGCGCCGAGATCGCGCAGCGACATGCGGAAGGAGGTCAGCGTCGGCTGCAGGAAATGCGTGCGCGGCTCCTCGCGGAAACCGACAACGGCGAGGTCGCGGCCTGGCACGATGCCGGCCTCGGCAAGCCGGCGGTAAAGCCCGATCGCCATCAGCTCGTGGATCAGGATGATCGCCGTCGGCCGCTCTTCAATCATCAACAATTCGTGGCCGGCCTGATAACCGCCCTGTTCGCTCGACTTGACCCGGATGACGAGGGCCGGGTCGAAGGCAATACCGTGCCGTTGCAGCGCCTGGCGGTAGGCGTCGAGAAAGAGATAGCCGAGATTGATGTCGGAGGAGGGGGCGGCCACCGCGATCCGCCGGTGGCCTTTGGCGACCAGCCGGTCGACGCCGCGCGCCGCCACGCCCTCGAAATCGAGGTCCATCCAGGTGTAGCTGCCGCCCGACGCGCTACGGCCTAGCGCCACGAAGGGGATGCGGGCCTTTTCCAGAAGCTCGATGCGCCTATCGGTGCGCCGTGTCGCCGAGATGATCAGCGCGTCGACAAGCCGGCGCGCCACCATGCGCTTCAGATATTCATGCGGGTCCTCGTCATCGGGGCAGGGCAGCATGACGAGATCGAGCTTGTGGCGGGAAAAGACGCTCTGCAGCCCGTCGGTGACGCCAAGAAAGAAGTCGTCGCTGTTTTCGACCGTCTCGCGGCTCACCTCGAGCATCAGCCCGATGACGTTGGTCATACCCTGGCGAAGGCTGCGGCCCGATTGATTGGCGACGTAACCGAGCTCTTCGGCGGCGGCGAGCACGCGCCGGCGCGTTTCGTCGTTGACGTCGGGCTTGCCGTTCAGAGCACGGGACACCGTTCCGATCGAAATGTCGAGATGCTCGGCGAGCTGGCGGATTCCCCTCATCTGCGTCGATCTTCCTCCCAGGTCACGCGTCAGCCCTTCTTGCCACAGGATGGCGCCTGCGAAAAGCCGTGGGAGAGGGTCAGGGTCTGAAGCTCTGGCGGATGACGAGCTCCGGAATGACGCGTTCGTAACCCGCGGGCAAGCCCGGGTTTTCAAGCCGCCGCTCCATCAGCTCGACGGCGCGCTGCGCCATGGTCAACGGATCCTGGCGGAAGGTGGTCAGCCGGTAGCTCAGCCAGGAGGATTCCGGCACATCGTCGAAGCCGATGACGGCGACATCCTCGGGGATGCGCAGCCGCATTTCCAGTCGCACGACATCCATCAGTCCGAAAGCGATCTGGTCGTTGGCGCAGAAAACGGCGTCGGGCTTTATTGTCTGCGAGAAGAGCGCGCGTGCAGCGGTGACGCCGCCGTCATAGTCGGAATCGCCGCCGCGTCCGATGACGACGGATACACCGAGCGATTCGGCTGTCGACAGGAAGGCGCTTTCGCGCTCGATGATGGAAGGCGTTCCGGTGTTGGAGCCGATGACCGCCAGCCGCCGTCTGCCGCTTTCGTAAAAGGCCGTCGCCGCCTTGCGGGAGGCCTCGGAGTTGCCTGCGCGCACATGGTCGGCGTCGGGTTCCGAACGGCCGATCACCACGAGCGGCTGGCCATTTCGCTGTGCGAGTTCGAAGAAACTCGCCGGCGGCGAGCCGGACAGGATGATGATTGCCTCGGCACGGTGGCCGATCAGCATCTTCTGGGCGGCAAGCAGCTCGTCTTCCGTCTGGCCGGTATTGATGAGAATCGGGATGCTGCCGCGTTTGATCAGGCATTTGGCAAGCGCTGCGGCCAGATGTGCGCGAAAACCCACTTCCGGCCGGGTCGCGACGATGCCGACCAGGCGGCTCTGATTGGCAAGCACGCCGCGCGCCAGGTCGTTGACATGGTAGCCGAGTTCTTGCGCCGCCCGCAGCACCTTTTCGCGCGTTGCAGGCGCCACGCTGGTGCCCGGCGTGAAGGTACGCGACACGGCTGAGCGCGAAACGCCCGCCAATTGCGCCACCTGCTCGGCGCTGACGAAGCGCATGCGTTCTTTCTTTGGCGTCTTGCCGCCGTTCACTGGACCATCATTCATCGGCTCTCAGCTATTGCTTGTCTCTGACATCAGGATGACAGCCGGCCGCATGGCAACCGTAATTTTTTGCAGAGAAAAGCCGAGGCTGCACGGGAGGCAACCTCGGCCGAGAGACAAAAGCAGCGGCGATGGGATCAACGCCGCTGCGAAAGGTTCAGTGTTTACTCGCAGACCCGCACGGTTTCGGCGTGGTAGCCGCCGTCATAGCGGTTGCGGACGTCGCGGTCCTCATACCAGCATCTCGGCTCGGGTTCGACATAGCGGGGGCTCTCCACATAACGAGGGCCTTCATCAACGTAGCGGGGGCCGCCATTGGCGATTGCGCCGCCGATCAGGCCGCCGACGACGCCTGCGGCAACGCCGCCGGCGATGATTCGGCCAGTATTGTCGTGATGGCGATCACGCGCCGCAGCGGGCTGAATGGCCGATCCAACAAGGGCCGTTGCGATCAACAAGCTGCTAATAACTCTCTTCATAACATTCTCCTCAGTGGCACTCGTCACCCGATAGGAAATAAATGCGGCAGCAAGGCGTTTGTTCGTTCAAACTTTGCGACAGGCATTAATGCATGTCGCCTGAGATCACGTCGCCGACTCCGCTGCCGTCGTCTCTTCCAGCACGTCTTCGGGAATATCATCGAAGGAGGAGTAGTTCAGATTGTAGAGCTTGGAATAGAGCTTGCCGTTCTTCATCAGCTGGCGGTGGTCGCCGCTTTCGATGATTTCGCCGTTCTGCAGCACGATGATGCGATCCGCCTCGCGGATCGTTGCGAGGCGATGGGCGATGACAAGGCCGGTGCGGTTTTCGAGCAGCTTTACCAGCGCTTTCTGGATCAGCATCTCGGTATAGCTGTCGATATTGGCCGTCGCCTCGTCGAGCACGAGAATCTTCGCGTCCGCCACCAATGCGCGGGCAAAGCTCAAAAGCTGGCGCTGGCCAAGCGAAAGGTTGCCGCCGCGCTCGCCGAGAACGCTGTCGTAACCATCGGGCAGGCGCATCACGAAGTCATGCGCGCCGACCGCTTTGGCGGCCTCGATCACCTGTTCGCGCGTCGCCTCCAGCTTGTGGTAGCGAATGTTTTCGAAGACGGTGCCGGTAAAGAGGAAGGGTTCCTGCAGCACCATGGCGATCTGCGCTCCGAGCGAATCCTGCGTTAGATCACGCACATCGTCGCCGCCGACCAGCACCTGGCCCTGCTGCACGTCGTAGAAGCGATGGATCAGCGACATGCAGCTCGATTTGCCGGACCCCGTCGGCCCGACCAGCGCCACCGTCTCGCCGGGATTGACCTTGAAGCTGACGTGCTTCAGCACCGGATGTTTCGGATTGTAGCCGAAGACGACATCCTTGAATTCCACCGATCCGTCCATGTCGCGCGACAAGGCCTTGGCATTGGGCGCGTCCTTGATGTCGACAGGCACATCGAGCACTTCGGTCAGCCGCTGGCCCGACGCCATGGCGCGCTGCATCACCGAATATTGCAGGGTCAGCGAACGGATGGGGTCGAAGAAGCGCTGGATGTAGAACAGGAAGGCGACGAGCACGCCGACATCGAGCGCCTGATTGAGAACGCGGGCGCCGCCGACGACGATGACGAGCGCCATCGCCACGCCGGTCAGGCTGTCGACGATCGGCACCATCACCTGCGCGTAGCGCGCCGCCGTCAGATGCGTCTTGAGGTTGGCATGCGCCTTGTCGTCGTAAAGCGTGAAGTTGACGCCCTGCCTATCCATGCTCTGGACGGCACGCACCCCGTGGATCGCTTCGGCAAGCGCACCATTCGCAACCGAATTGGTCTCGTGCGCGGCCATGAAGGATTTGCGTGCCAGCGGCAGCCAGAACAGCCGGACGATGAACAGCACCGGCAGCACCGAGAGCGTCAGCAGCCCCAATTTGAAATCGAGATAGAGCATCACGAAGACGATGCCGAAGAGCAGCACGATGTCGCCGACTGACAGCACCGAGGTTTCGAGGAATTCCTGCATCGAGTTGACGTCGCCCTGCAGGCGCGACATCAGCCGGCCGACTTCGGTCTTGTCCATGAAGGAGAGCGAGACGCGCTGGAGATGCGAAAACATCGCCTTGCGGATATCGAAGAGCACGTCTTCCGCCACGCCGCCGACCAGCGTCTCCTGCGCATAGCTGGCCGCATAGTTGATTGATATGGCGATGGTGAAGGCGACGATCGACCAGACCAGGGCCGAATGGTTGCCACCCGGCGACATACCGTGGTCGATGGCATAGCGGATGATCAGCGGGATGGTGAGCTGCATCATCGTGAAGGTCAAAACGGCGACGACGGACCACAGGACCTGGCGGCGATAGGGGTGAACGAAAACCCAGATGCGCTTGACAATGTTGCCGTCGAAGGCCTTGCCGAACATCTCCTCCTCGACGCGGTGCGAACCGACCACCGCCCGCGGCGGGCGGCGTCCATCCTCGCGAACGTCGGGACGCTCGGTTTCCAGTTCCTCGGCCATGCCATTCCTCCCGCGGCCATCACGTCCGGTGGCCTGCATAGTCATTGCTTGTCCGCTCTCCTCCCCGGTGGGCAGAAGAAGGGAATTCATTGCTAGGCGCTCAAGACCTCGTCGCCCGGTCGCACCTGCAGGTCGTAGAGCGCCTTGTAGCGCCCGCCGAGCGATAGCAGCGCCTCATGCGTTCCGCGCTCGACGATCCGGCCGTCTTCGACGAACAGGATCTGGTCGGCATGCATCAGCGAGCTCAGGCGGTGGGCGACGATGATCGTCACGCGGTCGGCGGCATAGCGGCGCATGGCGCCGCGGATGCGCTGTTCGGTGGCGGCGTCGATTGCCGCCGTCGAATCGTCGAACACCATCACCGCCGGTTTCAGCATCAGCGCACGGGCGATCGAAAGACGCTGGCGCTGGCCGCCGGACAGCGAAACGCCGCGCTCGCCGACGACGGTGCCGTAACCTGTGGGCAGGCCGAGCACGTAATTGTGCAGCTGGGCGCTTTCGCTGGCGCGTTCGATCCGGCCTTCCTTCGCCCACGGGTCGCCATAGGCGATATTGTTCTCGATCGTCGTCGTGAACAGGAACGAATCCTGCTGCACGACGGCAACCGCCCGGCGCAGCGATTGCAGCGTCGCCTTGCGGATGTCCTGGCCGTCGATCGTGATCTTGCCGCCGCTGACGTCGTAGAAGCGCGGAATGAGGTGGGCAATCGTCGACTTGCCGCTGCCGGGAGGCCCGACGATGCCGATCGTCTGGCCGCGCCTGGCTTCGAAGGATACATTGTCGAGCACGGTGCGCTTTTCGGAACCCGGATAGGCGAAGCTGACATTTTCGAAGCGCAGCACGCCGTCCGTCACCGCCAATTGCTTGGCATCCGGCGCATCCTTGATCGCGATGTCGAGGTCGAGAAGGGCGAAGAGGCGCGAGCCGCAGGTGGAGGCGCGGGCAAAGGCATTGACCATGAGGCCGAGCTGGCGCACCGGCATCTGCAGGATGGTCATGAAGGTCAGGAACGAGGCCAGCGTGCCGACGGTGATTTCGCCCGACATCACCTTGCCGCCGCCGACCCAGAGCACCAGGCCCATCGCCGCGAAGAAGGAGAAGGTCATGGCGCTGGTGTTGGTAACACGGATGCCGACGCGCTGATGGGCGAGCGCGAGCGCGCTCTTCGACGCCGCCTCGAATTTCGAAATCTCGTGTTCGTGGGCGGCAAAGGCGCGCACGACGCGGATACCGCCGAGATTTTCCTCCATGATGCGGGTCAGCACCGAAAGCCGCTCCTGCAGGTCGAGCCAGGTGGCGCGCAGCCTGAGCTGCGTCACCGACGAGCGCCAGCCGACGAAGGGCACGAAACTCAGCGCCAGGAGACCGAGCACGATATCGGTCGACAGCAGCATATAGGCGCCGATGCCGATCAGGATCGACAGCAGGATCATCCGGACCAGTGCTGTGGAAAAATACATGCGCACGCCTTCGAGATCGAGCAGGCCGACGGTGATCAGGTCGCCGGAATGCACGGTGTCATGAAAGCTGAAAGAGAGCCGCTGGATCTTTTCGTAGCAGGCCAGCCGCAATTCGTAGCCGATGTGATGGCCGACGGCTTCGCTGTAATAGTTCTGAACCATGGTAAAGAGGCCGCGCAGCACGCTGGCGCCGAGCAGCAGCAACGCTGTGGTCAGAAGCGCGTTCTGCGCCGCCTGTCCCGCCGCACCGCCGCTCATCGCCATTTGCGTGTGGTCGACCGCCTGGCCGAGAAGGCGCGGGATCATCAGCTGGAAGGTGGAGGCCACAAGCGTGGCGCCCATCGCAAAGCCGGATTGCCAGGGGTGGCGGAAGGCCATCATGGTGATACGCACCAAGGTGAAGAGACCTCGGCCCCAGCCTGCCGCAGTTGCAAGCGCCATCGAAGCCGAAGGCTTCGTCCCGCGTATTAACGCATCGCTGCTCACGGTATTTTTTCCAATAGATGTGTGGTCGGACGCTGGCCCGAAAAGACGGCAAATCCATGAAGGGATTGATAGCACCTTCACTTTTGCCGATTCCATTTGGGGGTTCAAGTAAAGAATTCACCAGTTGGTTATTTTTACGTGAGGTCTCCTCGCGTCCGGGCGGGAACAATCTGGGCGCGAACAGGTTGCAGCAGGCAAATGCCAACTGCCGACCGGTGCCGGAGAGACCCATGCCTCTGAAAGCTCTCGCCCTCAACGCCACGCTGAAGACCAGCGACGCCAAGGACGCGTCCTCAACCGACCGGATGATCGGACTGATCGACAAGGCGATGTCCGCACACGGCGTCGTGACCGAGGTGGTCCGGCTGGCCGATTTCAACGTCAAGCCCGGCGTCACCTCCGACGAAGGCGCCGACGATGACTGGCCCGATATTCGCGCCAAGGTGCTGGACGCCGATATCCTGCTGATGGCGACGCCGATCTGGCTCGGTCAGCCATCCAGTGTCTGCAAGCGGGCGCTGGAGCGCATGGACGCCTTCCTTGAGGAGACCGACGATGAGGGCCGCATGGTCTCCTATGGCAGGGTCGCTGCCGTTGCCGTCGTCGGCAATGAGGACGGCGCCCACCATGTGTCGGCCGAGCTCTTCCAGGCACTGAACGACGTCGGCTTCACCATTCCGGCCAATGCGGTCGCCTATTGGGTCGGCGAGGCAATGGGTTCCACCAATTTCGTCGATCTCGACAAGGTGCCGAAGATTGTGACCAAAGCCGTCGACATGCTGGCGCGCAACACGGTGCATCTGGCAGGTCTGCTGAAGGCAAAACAATATCCGGGCGAGGGCAGCTGAGGTCGCTGCCGACCTGACATTTTTGAGATCAATTCGCAGTTCGGGATCCAAAACCCGGCCACATTTCCAGAGAACACTTCTAAATTGTATTATATTTCAATAACTTGAAAAGATGTGGCAACAAACCTCTTGCCACCTGCGCCATTTAGCGCTTTCATACACTACCAGTTTGATAGACTATGGACGAGCGTGATTGCTCCCTTAGTTCTCTTGCGGGACCGCTGGTTCGGACCCGATGCCGCGGCAGGTGTTTTGAATGGCCGCATGACCCTCATCAACGCGTGAACCGCTGTTTTATGCGTTGAAACCTCGATCGACCCATGGTGCGGATGAAGCCGCAAAGGAGTTGCGATGACGGTTCAGGGACTTTTTTCCGCGAGAGCCAATGCCGCGGCGCAGATATCAGCCGTGCCGCGCATTGCGATCGTCGGGCGCGGTTTTTCCGGCATGATGACGGCCATCGCGCTGATGAAGACGGTGCGCACGCCCTTCCACCTGCAGCTGTTCGATCCGAATTCGTCGGTCAGTGGCGGGCAGGCGCTGGCCTCGGCCCACTCCTCGACGATCCTCAACACCCGCGTCCGCGATCTCTCGGTCTCGGTCGGCGACAACGACGATTTCAACGATTGGCTCTGCAGCAACGCCGCCTTCCGCGCCGCCGTACCGGCCGCCATTCCCGGATTCCGGCAGATCTTCGTGCCGAAGGAGATCTTCAGCGATTATGTCTACCAGCGCTTTTCGGAAGCACTCGCCGCGCGCAGGGACATCACGGTCCAGGTCTGCAACGATCCTGTTGTGGCGATCCGCAGGAGCCACGGCAACCGCTTCCTGCTCGAAAGCGCCAATCCCGCCAATCCGCTGTTCGATACCGTCATCCTCGCCACTGGCTACGGCCTGACGGTGCCGGATGCCGGCGGTGAGGAGGCTTCCCCGGTCAGGGCCCAGCGCCTCGTCGCGCGGCCGCATGCGGTGCTGCTCGGCAGCGGCATCCGCGTCGTCGACCAGCTGCTGCAGCTACGCGATTCCGGTTACGCGGGCCAGGTGACGATCATTTCAAGGCGCGGCTTCCTGCCCCAGAGTCATACGCCGAATTCCGCCGATCCGGTGTTCCCGGCCGAAACGCTGCCGCAGAGCCTGCCGGAGATCGTGCGCTTTATCCGTGAAGCCTGCCGCGAGGCGGAGGAAGCAGGGCGAAGCTGGCAATCGGTGATGAACGGCCTCAGAAAACATGCCCGCTCGCTTTGGCGCTCGCTGCCGGCCCGCGACAAGCATCAGTTCAACCGCCACCTCAGAGCAATCTACGACAGCCATCGCAACCGCCTGCCGGAGGCCATGCACCTGCGGCTGAAACGCGAGCTCGCCGAAGGCCGTACGGTGCTGCGCCGTGGTCGGGCTGGCCGCCGGGGCTTGAGCGGCCTGTTCTTCACGCCGGCCGGTTCCGCTGCCGAGGAGATCATCCATGCCGAGCGCATCATCGATTGCCGCTGTCAGGCGCCTGATCTTTCAGCGCCGCTGATGCAGAGCCTGCTTTCCGCCGGGCTTGCCATGCCGGACGAGCTCTCGCTTGGCCTGGCGGTCAATGCGCGCGGCGAGCCCTTCCTAGAGGACGGTTCGACGGTCGCCGGGCTCTTTGCCGTTGGCCCGCTCGGCCTCGGCAGCCTGCCCGATATCGATCTCGTGCCGGAGATCGTCTCGCAGGCCTATGCCGCTGCTGAGCGTGTCGGCGAGAGGTTCTACCCGCAGGTCAAGGCCGTCTGAAAATTTGAGGCTGTTTCTCGGAACCATCCATCCGCCGCGGCGTTATAAAGCGCTGGTGACTCAGAGGGGCCGATGGAAGCGTTGAATCGACATGATACGTCTCTTGACGAAGAGGGACGCTTTCGCCTTCTGGTCGATGCCATCACCGACTACGCCATCTATATGCTGAGCCCCGAAGGCATCGTCACCAGCTGGAATACCGGCGCCCAGCGCTTCAAGGGTTACAAGCCTTCCGAAATTCTTGGCGAGCATTTTTCCCGTTTCTATCTGGAAGAGGATCGCGCCGCGGGAGTGCCGGTGCGCGCGCTGGCCACGGCGGAGAAGCATGGCCGGTTTGAGGGAGAAGGCTGGCGCCGCCGCAAGGATGGCAGCCGCTTCTGGGCGCATGTGATCATCGATCCGATCCGCCGACCCTCCGGCGAGCTTATCGGCTATGCCAAGATCACCCGCGACCTGACCGAACGCAGGGCGGCCGAAAAGGCGATCCGCCAGAGCGAGGAACAGTTCCGCCGGCTCGTCCAGGGCGTCTCGGATTATGCGATCTACATGCTCGATCCCGAAGGCAATGTCAGCAGTTGGAATTTTGGCGCCGAGCGTATCAAGGGCTATCGGCCGCAAGAAATCATCGGCAGGCATTTCTCGACCTTCTATACCCCCGAGGACCGCGAAGCCGGCGTGCCGCAGATGGCGCTCGGCATTGCGCGCGCCGAGGGCCGGTTCGAGAGGGAAGGCTGGCGCGTCCGCAAGGACGGCACCCGTTTCTGGGCCAGCGTCGTCATCGACGTCATCCGCGACGACGAAGGCGATGTGCTCGGTTTCGCGAAGATCACCCGCGATATCACCGAGAAGATGGAGACCCAGCGGGCACTGGAGCAGGCTCGCGAAGAACTCTTCCAGTCGCAGAAGATGGAGGCGATCGGTCAATTGACCGGTGGCATCGCCCATGATTTCAACAATCTGCTGATGGCTGTGCTCGGCAGTCTCGAAATTCTCAAGAAACGCATGCCGCAGGATCTCTCGCTGACATCACTGGTCGATAATGCCATGCAGGGCGCCCAGCGTGGCGCCGCCTTGACGCAGCGCATGCTAGCGTTTTCCCGCCGGCAAGAACTGCATATGGAGCCGATCGACGTCTCCGGCCTGGTCCGCGGCATGATGGATATGCTGAGCCGTTCGCTCGGCCCGCTCACCGTGATCGAGACCTCTTTCCCCATCAGGCTGCCGACGATCCTGACCGATCCGAACCAGCTGGAGATGGCAATCCTGAACCTCGTCGTCAACGCCCGCGACGCCATGCCATCAGGCGGCCGGATCATGCTTCGCGCATCCGAAGAGTCGCTGCCATCAGGCAAGGGTCCGCTGTCGCCCGGCCGCTATGTCCGCATCGCGGTGATCGACGAAGGCGAGGGCATGGATGCCAAGACGCTGGAGCAGGCAGTCACGCCGTTCTTCACCACCAAGGGTGTCGGCAAGGGCACCGGTCTCGGCCTTTCCATGGTGCAGGGCCTTGCGTCCCAGTCCGGCGGCCGCCTTATGATGAAGAGCAGCCTCGGCGAAGGCACGACGGCCGAATTGTGGTTTCCGGTCGCGATGATGGAACAGGTGACCGGCGCGACTGCCGACCGACCGCAGCAGGAGGAAAATGCGCCGCGCCGGCTGCGCATCGTCGCTGTCGATGACGATGGTCTGGTCCTGATGAATACGACGCTGATGCTGGAGGATCTCGGCCATACCGTGTTCGAGGCGATGGCGGGTCCCGAGGCGCTCGACATCCTGCGCAAACAACAGGTCGACCTGGTAATCTGCGACCATGCCATGCCGCGCATGACGGGCGCGCAGCTCGCCGAGGCGATCCGCAGCGAATGGCCTGAGATGCCGATCATCCTCGCAACCGGTTACGCCGAGATCCCCGAAGGCACCGGCATCGCCAATCTGCCCCGTCTCGGCAAGCCGTTCTCGCAGGCGCAGCTCGCCGAGGCGATCAGCCGCGTCGCGTCATAAGCGGATCACTGCTGCATTATGCAGCAGCCTTCTCACCGCGAAGAACGAAGACCAGCAATGCCAGCACCATCGCCGCCAGCCCGTACCAGGTGATTGCGTAGAGGAGATGGTTGTTGGGGAAATCGATGACGGTCAGGCCGCCGACAGGCAGGCCTCCGGGGTTGGCAGTGGCATCGGCATCGATGAAATAGGGCGCGGCCGCACTGACGCCGCGCTTTTGCGTGATTGCTGCGACATCGCGCGAATACCAGCGGTCGGCCGCGACGTCATTGGATTGCAGCAGCGATCCCTTCGGCTCCGTCATCCGCATCAGCCCGGTGATCGCGACCGGGCCGGATCGTTGCTCCTCGCGGCGCGAGGCCGGATCGCGCCTGTCGGTCGGCACGAAGCCGCGATTGATGAGGATTGATGTACCGTCGGCAAGAGTCAGCGGCGCCATCACCCAGTAACCCGGACCGAGTGCGGTCGAGGCATAGACCAGCGTTTCCTTGTCGTTCGCCAGCACCCCCACTGCGGTTACCCGCCGATATTCGTCATCGGTGGCATTGACCTTGTTCCAGTCGGCGAGTGTCGGGGCCGGCATGGGTGCCGCGTGCACACGCTGGTCGACGCGGGCAATGAGGTCGCGTTTCCAGGTCAGACGCTGCACCTGCCAGGTGCCGAGTGCCGCGAGTGCCGCGGCAAGCAGCATCAGGCAAATGGCGAAGATCGCGCGTTTTACCCGATGACGCCGTCTTTCCGATTTTTCCGAGGGAGCCTGCGGGTGACGCTGCCGCCGCCTCTTCGTGACCGTCACGGCATGTTCTTCATCATCTCGGGGCTCATCGGCATCATGTTGGTGTTGAGATGATGCATGACCCAGAGCGAACCGGAGAGCGCGATGGCGACGATGATGAGGGTGAAGATCAGCGCCATGATCGTCCAGCCGCCCTCGCTCCTGGTATTCATGTGCAGGAAGAACACCATATGGACGACGATCTGGATCGCCCCGAGGCCCATCACCAGCACCGCCGTCAGCGCCGGGCTGGCGAAGACGCCGGCCATGACAAGCCAGAAGGGAATGGCAGTCAGGATGACGGAAAGCACGAAGCCCGTCATGTAGCTGCGGAACGTGCCATGGCCGGCCTGATGGCCGTGGCTGTGGCCGTGATGAGCCTCGTGGGCATCCTCATGGGCAGGTGCTTGCGAACTCATCCGAGAACTCCCAACAGATAGACGAAGGAAAAGACGCCGATCCAGACGACGTCGAGGAAGTGCCAGAACATCGAAAGGCACATCAGGCGGCGGCGGTTGGCCTCGATCAGCCCGTGCATCGACACCTGCACCATCAGGGTGATCAGCCAGATGATGCCGAAGGTGACGTGCAGGCCGTGGGTGCCGACCAGGGTGAAGAAGGAGGAGAGGAAGGCGCTGCGCGTCGGCCCGGCGCCTTCGTGGATCAGGTGGACGAACTCGTAGAGTTCGAGCCCGATGAAGGCTGCGCCGAACAAGCCGGTCACACCAAGCCAGAACAGCGTTTCCGCCTTTGCGTTCCGCTCCATCTGCAGCATCGCGAAGCCGTAGGTGATCGAGGAGAACAGCAGCATCGAGGTGTTGAGGGCAACGATCGGCAGATCGAAGAGATCGGCGGGCGAGGGGCCTGCGGCATAATTGCGGCCGAGCACGCCGTGCGTCGCAAACAGCACCGCGAAGATCAGGCAGTCGCTCATCAGGTAGAGCCAGAAGCCGAGATTGGTGCTGTTCTCAGGATGATGGTCTTCCGTCAGGTAGAATTCAGGCTTTTCGGCCGTATCGATAGTCTGATCGCTCATGGTCATCACACCTGCTCGGCAAGCAACGCGGTGCGCTTGCCTTCCGTTTCGGTCACCTCTTCGGCGGGGATGTGGAAATCACGTCTGTAGTTGAAGGTATGGCCGATCGCGACGACCAGCATGGCGACGAAGGAGACGACCACCAGCCACCACATGTACCAGATCAGGCCGAAGGCGAGGGCGACGCTGATGGCCGACAGGATTGCGCCGGTGCCGGTGTTCTTCGGCATATGAATCGGCCGGAAACCTTCCAGCGGACGTGCATAACCGCGGTTCTTCATGTCGTACCAGCTGTCATGATCGTGCACCACCGGCGTGAAGGCGAAGTTGTACTCCGGCGGCGGCGAAGAGGTCGACCATTCCAGCGTGCGGCCGTCCCAGGGATCGCCGCTATCGTCGCGCAATTCCTCGCGTTTCATGAAGCTGACGACGATCTGGATCAGGAAGGCGGCAATGCCAAGCGCGATCAGGCCGACGCCAAAGGCGGCGATGATGAACCAGATCTGCAGTGACGGATCCTCGAACTGGCTCATACGGCGGGTGACACCCATCAGGCCGAGCACGTAGAGCGGCATGAAGGCGAACCAGAAGCCGATTTGCCAGAACCAGAAGCTCATCTTGCCCCAGAAGGCATCGAGCTTGAAGCCGAAGGCTTTCGGGAACCAGTAGTTCACGCCGGCGAACATGCCGAAGAGAACGCCGCCGATGATGACGTTGTGGAAGTGGGCGATGAGGAACAGCGAATTATGCAGCACGAAGTCGGCCGGCGGCACGGCAAGCATGACGCCGGTCATGCCGCCGATGACGAAGGTCACCATGAAGCCAACCGTCCACAGCATCGGCACCTCAAAGCGGATGCGGCCGCGATACATGGTGAAGAGCCAGTTGAAAATCTTTGCCCCGGTCGGGATCGAGATGATCATCGTGGTGATGCCGAAGAAGGAATTGACGCTGGCGCCCGAGCCCATCGTGAAGAAGTGGTGCAGCCAGACGATGTAGGAGAGAATCATGATCACGCAGGTCGCGTAGACCATGGAGGCGTAGCCGAAGAGGCGTTTGCCGGAGAAGGTGGCGACGACTTCCGAGAAGATGCCGAAGGCCGGCAGCACGAGGATGTAGACCTCCGGATGACCCCAGATCCAGATGAGGTTGATGTACATCATCGGATTGCCGCCGAGGTCGTTGGTAAAGAAGTTCGTGCCCGCATAGCGGTCGAGCGACAATAGGGCGAGCGTTGCCGTCAGGATCGGGAAGGAGGCGACGATTAGCACGTTGGTGCAAAGCGCCGTCCAGGTGAAGACCGGCATCTTCATGAAGGTCATGCCCGGCGCACGCATCTTGACGATGGTGGCGATCAGGTTGATGCCCGAAAGCGTCGTTCCGACACCGGCCACCTGCAGGCCCCAGATATAATAATCGACGCCGACGCCCGGACTGTAGGCTGCGCCCGACAGCGGCGGGTAGGCGAGCCAGCCGGTCTGGGCGAATTCGCCGATGAACAGCGACAGCATGATGATGATCGCGCCGGCGGTGGTCATCCAGAAAGAGAAATTGTTGAGGAAGGGGAAGGAGACGTCACGCGCGCCGATCTGCAGCGGCACCACGAAGTTCATCAGACCGGTGACGAAGGGCATCGCCACGAAGAAGATCATGATGACGCCGTGGGCGGTGAAGACCTGGTCGTAATGGTGCGGCGGCAGATAGCCCTCCGAGCCGTTGAAGGCGATCGCCTGCTGGACGCGCATCATGATCGCGTCGGAGAAGCCGCGCAGCAGCATGATGACGGCGAGGATCACATACATGATGCCGATCTTCTTGTGATCGACGCTGCAGATCCAGTCGCGCCAGAGCGGACCCCAGAATTTGAAATAGGTGATGATGCCGAGCACAGCGAGACCGCCGATGACGACGCCGATGAAGGTCACGACCAGGATCGGCTCGTGATAGGGGATGGCATCGAGGGTCAACCGGCCGAAGACGAACTTCAGGAGGTCAGGATTGGAAAACATGGAACAACCCGTTCATTATGTCTTGCGACGCAAAGCGCCAGGTTAATTGTTGTTGTTGAGCTGCGCCGGCGCCGGATCGGCGCCGTTGTCCGTGCCGGGCATGGAATGACCCTCATGCTGCATGTCCATTCCGGGCGTGCTAGGCATGCCGGGCATGTCGTGCTGCATGTTGTTGCCGTCGGTCCGCTCGGCAGGCTCGCTGCGTGCCGGAGCCCCGGTCGCCGGCACGGTGGCGGCGGGCGCCACGATGCCTTCGTCGGCATGACGGTTGTCGTATTGCAGCTTCTCGCGGTTCTCGGCACTTTCCTTGCCGCCGCCGCCCATCATGTCGATGTGCATCATCTCGTTCATGCACATCTTGCCCGGAGCGGCGCACATGTTGAGGATGGCGTTGTAAAGGTCAGCATCGGCTCCGGCATAATAACGCACCGGTTCCTTCTCGCTCGGCTTCTCGAGCTTCAGATAGGCGTCGCGGCTGAGCATCGTGCCCTGCTGCTTGACCTGCGCCACCCAGGCGTCAAAGCCCACTTGGTCGAGGCCGTGGAACTTGAAGCGCATGTGCGAGAAGCCGCTTCCGCTGTAATTGGCGGAGAAGCCCTCATATTCGCCTTGCCTGTTGATGACGGCGTGCAGCTTCGTCTCCATGCCGGGCATCGCATAGATCTGGCCGGCCAGGGCGGGGATGTAGAACGAGTTCATCACCGAAGAGGCAGTGATCTTGAAATTGATCGGCATGTCGACCGGGGCAGCGAGTTCGTTGACGGTGGCAATGCCGAGTTCGGGATAGAAGAACAGCCACTTCCAGTCGAGCGCCACGACCTCAACGATCAGCGGCTTGGTATCGGCCGGAATGGCGCGCTCCGCATCGAGGCGGTCGAGCGGGCGGTAGGGATCGAGCTTATGGGTGGAAATCCAGGTCACGGCGCCGAGCGCGATGATGATCGCAAGCGGCGCTGCCCAGATCACGATTTCGAGGCGGGTCGAATGGTGCCATTCCGGCGCGTAAGTTGCAGCCGTATTGGAGCGGCGGTAGCGCCAGGCGAAGAACAGCGTCAGGAAGATCACCGGGATGATGATCAAAAGCATCAGCACCGTCGAGATGACGATGAGATCGCGCTGTTGCGCGGCGATGTCGCCGGAGGGCGCCATGACCACCATGTTGCATCCTGCCAGGAAAAGCAGCGGCAAGACGGATAGAAGGCGGGAAAACTTCACGAGTTTTAGCACGTCTCTAAGCTCTTGTTGTTTCGTTCGTTCCGCGACTAACGCACTGAACCTGATAGCGACATGAGGTGTTTGGTCGCAGTGCAGCAATGATGCCGCACTGCGGCACAAATCATGGTGCACTACAGCTTTGGAATCCTGATGCAATCAAGAAGGATTCTTTCGCCAGCGCATGTTTCAAATCAATATATCCGCAAGAGCCGGCCAAGCCAGCGTCCCCGGGAAAAATCGCGGTCCGGTCGCGCTGTTTTTTCGTCCACGCCTCATTTTGAGCCGCCATGATGAACTATTTACGTCTTACGGACTTGATAAGCCTGCAGGTTTGATCAAGATCAGGTTGAGGCGCCTTGCCGAAAGCGCCTCAACGAGGGAGGCGTTTCATGGCTACAACATCGCATTACGGGCCGTCATCGTCGTCGCTGGAACGCGACGCGCGGCGCATTCACGACGACAAGCCGGTTTCGCCGGGCAGCATCGCCATCGGCGTGGTGATCGGCCGCATGTCGGAATTTTTCGATTTCTTCGTCTATGGCCTCGCCTCGGTTCTGGTCTTTCCACAGCTGATTTTTCCTTTCGCTCCGGACAGGCTGACGGGCACGCTCTATTCCTTCGCCATCTTCTCGCTTGCCTTCCTGGCTCGCCCCGTCGGCTCCGTCGTCTTCATGACGATCGATCGGCTGTACGGCCGTGGCACCAAGCTGACGATCGCGCTCTTCCTGCTTGGCGGCTCCACGGCCTCGATCGCCTTCCTGCCGGGTTACAACGAGATCGGCGTCTGGTCGATCGCGTTGCTGGCGCTCTTCCGCCTCGGCCAGGGCTTCGCGCTCGGCGGCGCCTGGGACGGCCTTGCCTCGCTGCTCGCGCTCAACGCGCCGGCCAAGCACCGCGGCTGGTATGCGATGATCCCGCAGCTCGGTGCGCCAATCGGTTTTGCGCTGGCCAGCACCCTGTTCGGTTATTTTGTCGCCAATCTTTCCAGTGAGGATTTCCTCTCCTGGGGTTGGCGTTATCCCTTCTTCGTCGCCTTCGCGATCAACGTCGTAGCGCTGTTTGCGCGTTTGCGGCTCGTGATGACCAAGGAATTCGGCACGCTGCTGGAGCAGCATGAGCTGGAAGCAGCTCCCATTCTCGACGTGCTGCGCGTTCACGGCCGCGACATTCTGATCGGCGCTTTCGTGCCGCTCGCAAGCTTCGCCATGTTCCACCTCGTCACCATTTTCCCGCTCGGCTGGATGAGCCTTTACGGCAACCAGCCGATCGGCACCTTCATGGTGGTGCAGGTGGTCGGCGCCATGGTCGGCATCATCACCATCATCGCGTCGGGCCTGATTGCCGACCGCATCGGCCGGCGCGCCCAGCTTGCCATCTGCGCCGTCATCATCGCCGTCTTCAGCTTCATCGGGCCGAGCCTGATCGCATCCGGCAACAGCGGCCATGACGCTTTCGTCATCATCGGCTTCGGCGTGCTCGGCCTTTCCTTCGGCCAGGCGACGGGATCGATCTCGTCCCGCTTCGGCCGCGGCTACCGCTACACGGGTGCGGCCTTCACCTCGGATCTGGCCTGGTTGATCGGCGCGGGTTTTGCGCCGCTGGTGGCGCTCAGCCTCTCCAGCCGCTTCGGCCTGACCTTCGTCGGTTACTACCTGCTTTCCGGCGCCATCTGCACCCTTGCAGCACTCGCCTTCAGCAGGGCGCTGGAGCAGCGCGAATAGACGCAGTCGAACAAATGGCCTGCATGGGAACCATGCAGGCTTTCGTTTGTAGCTGCGCAGTTCCAATTATTGAATGCGTTGCAATCTATAATTAAATGCATATCCTGGTCGGCCTGAACGAGGATACGCCATGACCGCAGAAACCATCGATCACGCGACCCTTTCCCGTCTGGTCGAGGCGGGCGCCGTACATGGTGCCCTCGTCGTCGGCAAGACCGGCGGCTGGTCCGTCGTCATCCGATACGGCAAGGCCGAGCGCCCGCTTGTGGCCCAACGCAGCCGGCAGGTGCGTGTGTTCAAGCGCATGGATACCTTGGTTTCTTATCTCAAGGATGTCGGCATCTCGCAGTTCGATGTCGATGCGGCCGATTACGTTTCCGAGACGGCATCGCGGCCGGATCGAGCCGCAGCTCTGCGTCGTACCCATGAGGCGGCGGGATACGACAAGTGGTTCCGCGAACAGGTCGAGGAAGCGATCCGGGAGGCCGATGATCCCAATACCGTCTGGATTCCTCACGAGGTCGTTGAGGAGGAGATGGCGCGCGAGCGTGCCGAATTGCTTGCCTTGCTTAAGAATGAGGGCAAGTGAGGATCATCTGGACTGAGACGGCCCGTAGGGCCAGGCAGCAGGCGACCGCATATATTGCAGCGCAAAACCGTGTGGCTGCCCTGGATGTTCTGGACGAAGTTTCGCGACAAACGATCCTGTTGCGGGATCATCCGGAAATGGGACGAAAAGGGCGAAGGCAGGGAACGCGCGAATTCATCATCTCTCGAACGCCGTTCCTTGTCGTCTATCGCTATCTGCCGAAGAGCGAGACGATCGAAATACTGCATTTCCTACATGGTGCCCAGCAATGGCCGCCGAAACGCTGAATGCGTTTTACTGCGCCATTTGCGGCTGCTTCGCCGCGCGGGCCGCGGTCAGCTCCGCCGTGGTGTGGTTCAGGCGGTCGGCCAGCACCCGCATGATTTCCACGGCCATTTCGGGGAAATCGCTGAGCAGCTTCAGGAAGTGCTCCTTGCTGATGCGTAGCACTTCGAGCGGCGAGGTGGCGCGCACCGTTGCCGTGCGCGAGACATCGCAGAGGATGGCGATTTCGCCGACGATGGAATTGGGTTCGACGTCGGCGACCTTGATCTCGCCGGCCGGCGAAGCGACGACGATATCGGCGGTGCCAGAGAGGATGACATAGGCAGCATCACCGACGTCGCCCTGATGGAAGAGGTCCTGTCCTGCCTTGTAGGTCATACGATCGGAGGTAAAGGCCAAAAGCTTGAGCTTTGCTGGCGCGATCCTTGAAAAGATCGGCACCCTTCGCAGCATTTCAACTTCGTCTCTCAACAGCATGAGCGTTTCAATCCCCTGACGCAGGGTCCGCGGGACCAAGCGTCTTCAAAACTCTGAGGCGCCCCGTCGGGAACGCCCATTATCGCCGCCCCTATAGAATATTACGATAACAGTTCCTTGAACATCCCGTTTTTCTCGGAAAGTTCCGGATAGTTCCCGGCTTCCGCCAATCCGCCGCGGTCAAAGAGCAGGATGCGGTCGAACATCTCGGCCTGCCGGGCGTTGGAGAGCACCCAGATGATCGCCGGCCGATGGCCTTCTTCGTGCAGGCCCTCGATGATGTTGCGGGTGATTTGATCTTGAACGCGCTGGTCGAGCGCCGACAGCGGCCGGTTGAAGATGAAATAGTCCGAGCGCTTCAACAGCGCGCGGGCCAGGTTCAGCTTCTGGCGCTGCACCATGGTCAGGCGCTTGCCACCGGAGCCGACATCGAATTCGAGGCCGATCGACAGCACGTCGTCATAAAGGTCGAGCGCATCGAAGAGTTCGCCCATGATGCCGCGGATGCGGTCGGAAGCGTCGGCCTGCTGATAGGCGATACGGCCGAAGAGCACATTGTCCATCAGGCTTGCCGACGGAGTGAAACGCTCGGCGTCGTAGCGCTCGATCAGCTCGGCGAGATCGGCTGGAATATGCTCGTGGAACTGCTTGCGGGCGCTGACGATCTTGTCCATGAGCTCGTTCGGCAGCAGGCCGAAGCGATGGCGCGGCTCGATATAGGCAAAACTCAGCCGGATGATGGCCGAACGTTCTTCCGGCGTGGCGTCCTCGAAGCGGCGGCTTTGCAGCTTCTGCAGCAGCGCCTGGTAGGTCGGAATGTCGTCGGCCGTCATGAAGGTCAGCTGCTGGAAGAATGGATGGTCCGGCGGCAGGTCGTGGAAGAGTTCCACCGCGTTTTCGGCGATCTCGAGGCCCATGGCGTAGAGATCGCTGCTGAGGCCGGTCTCACGGAAGAGCTGCTGGAAATAGGGATGCGCGGCAAGCCTGCGGTTGGTCATCAACGGCCGCTTCATCGTGCCGAAGAGCAGGTTCTCGCCGACCGTCGCCTGGGCGTTATAGGCATCGAAATCGAAAGGCACGACGATCGTGTCGAGCCCCTCGTCACGCAGCCGGTCCCTGAGCGAGGCGCGTAGCGCCACGACGTGGTCGCCGAGCGCCACATGCACGTCGGTGTTGACGGTCGAGCGCAGCGCCAGATCGAGGATGTCCTGCGAGATCAGGACGGCGTCGAGCACTGGGCGGATCGCTTTCAGAATGTCCTCGGGCCCGCTGGCGCCGGCGGCCTTGTAGTCCACCCAGTCGCTGTTGAGGTCGAGCGTCGGATTGCCGGCCTTCTCCGCCTCGGCGGAATGCCATTTATACTCCAGCGCTTCGCGCTCGTCGTAAACCGGATCGGTCATCGGCGCATGTTTCAGGCCGTAGAGCAGATTGCTGGCGAGCGTGCCGTGGAAGAAGAAGGTGTCGGACGAGGCATAGGAGATCCGCCGGCCGGTGATCGATTCCGGCATGTCGAGGAGATCGCGGCCGTCGATGGTGATGCGGCCGGAGTCTGGCCAGACCATGCGGCCGAGCGCTTCGGCGAAGGCTTCCGCGCCGCTGCCGTTCGGCCCGACGATCGCCACCGTCTCGTTCGGCTTGATCTCGACGGAGACATGGTCGACGAGGCGGGCGCCGCTGTCGTCGGAGAGCGACAGGTTGGTGACGACGAACGCGCCCGTCAGCGCGCCGACCGGGGCGGTTGCGAGTTCCTGGATGCGGCTGTCGATCAGCGGCTCGACGTTGAACTGCTCATAGACCTGCTGGTATTTCACCTGCACGTCCTGGCGCATCTGGTCCCAGTCGATCAGTTCCTTCAGCGGGCCGGGCAAGTCCTTGTAGGCTGATATGACGGCGACGAGCTGGCCGATGTCGAGCCGGCCCTGCAGCGCCAGGTAGCCGCCGATCGCGTAAAACAGGAACGGCGTGACCTGAGCGAGGAAGTTGTTGATGAACTTCACCAGGAATTTCCACTGGTAAAGGTCGTAGCGGATCGAGAAAATCCGGCCGAGCCGCGAGGCGATGTCGGCGCGTTCGAGGTTCGACGTGTCGTTGCCGTGGATCGTGCCGATGCCCTCGACGATTTCGCCGACGCGGCCGGAGAGTTCGCGCGCCGTCAGCTGCCGCTGGCGGCCGAGTTCCAGCAGGCGCTTGCGCATGCGGGGAATGACGACCGCCTGAACGCCGACGATGCCGGCAGCGATCATGCCAAGCCAGAAATTCTGGACGATGATGAAGACGAGCGCCGTGATCGCCTGGCCGCCGAGAAGGGCAGGGGAGACGAAGGCGTCGCCGGTGAAGCCGCCCATCGGCTCCACCTCGTCCTTGATCATGGTGGCGATTTCGGCCGATTTCACCCGCTTGAAGTGAATGGGCGGGAAGCGCAGCACCCGGTCGATCAGCTCGAAGCGGATACGACGCAGCATGCGCTCGCCGAGCCGGCCCTTATAGGTGTTGATGTAGAACTTGAAGAGGCCGTTCAGCACCACCAGCGCCAGAAACACCAGGCTGAGGGCCATCAGCATCTGGAAGCGGTTGAGCTGCAACCCTTGAAAGAATTCGACATGGCCGATCAGCGGCAGGTCGTAGGCAATATGCATGAAGGTCTGCGTTGCGCCCGGACCTTCAAAGCCGTCACCTTGGATCGGTCCGTTGACGATCTGCTTCGGCAGGTCGAAGGACAGGAAGTAGGGCACCATCGATGCGGCGACGACAGCCAGAATCCACAGCTGCTGCAGCCGCGTGTTCTTCCAGATGTAGCGGGCGAGGCTTTTTTCCATGGCTAACCGTCAGCTTGCTGGGAAATTCCGGGGGCGCGATCCGGGCGCCGGGACGGGAAGGAATTTTGAGAACAGGATCATGCAGCCGGACCGCCGATATCGCAATGAAAACAAGGCGAAGCGACCGGCTGCAAAAATGCCGATTCTCGCCGGAACATTGCTTATATCACAGGAATTTTGGATTAGGCGAGGGATTCGGCAATCATGGAGCGAATGATGCCGGCGGTTTTCTCCGCCCCGTCGAGGTCGAGCAAGACCGGCCCCCGGCGCGGCGCGGCGAGCGCCTTTTCGACCGCCTCTTTCACATGGCCCGACGTCAGTCCGTTTTCCGGCAGGATATCGGCGAGGCCGAGCGCCTGCAGCCGTTCGGCGCGCACAGTCTGCTCGGTCTCGCCGCCGGCGACGAAGGGGATGAGGATCGCCCGGCATTCGGTGCGCAGCAGGTCGCCGACCGTATTGTAGCCTGCCTGCGAGATCGAGACTTTCGCACCGCGCAGCAGCGAGGGAAAATCCTTGCGGAAGCGCACCAGCGTCACATTCGGGGCCGCGTCCTCAGCCAGCGCGGCGAAATCAGCCTCCGGCAGGTTCGGGCCGGCGACCAGCAGCCAGCGAAGATTGTCCGGCAGCAACGTTGCCGCCTCTTTCGCCGCGCCGATCAGCGCGGCGCCGACCGCGCCGCCGCCCGCCGATGCGATGATGTCGAATGTCTCGGTCGGTTCCGGCGCCGGCGGGGCTGCGACGAGGCCGGTATAGCGCAGCCTGTCGGCGATCTCGGGTGTCAGCGGGAAGGTGTCCTCGAGCCTCACGAAACCGGGATCGCCGTGGACGAGCACGGCATCGAAATGGTCCTTGACCAGCGTGACGGTCTCCGCGTCGCGGCCGGCCTTGCGGTTTTCCTGCAGGATGTCGCGCACCGAGCTCAAAAGTTTCGGCCGCGGTTCGGCCTTTTCGATCGCCTCGAGCAGCGGCAGCAGTTCGAAGCGCATCTGTCGCCGGCCGAAGGGGAAGGCTTCGATGATGACGACATCCGGCCTTGCGGCATGGAAGGCGTCGAGCAGCAGCAGGCGGCGGGCATGGAGGAAATCCTCGCCGGCTGGCCGGCCATCGGCATTGGCGAGGCCGGAGAAACCGGCATTGCTGGCGACGACCGCCGGCAGGGCCACGGTCTTCACGCCCTCGCCCGGAAAGCCCGGCACCGGCAGGCCGCCGGTTACGACAGTGACGTCAAAACCGTCCGTCACCAAGGCATTGGCGATGCGGCTGGCGCGGGCTATGTGGCCGATGCCGAGCAGATGCTGGACATAGAAGAAAATACGCGGTGTCGTCATGACGCCTTCTGCCATTCGGCCTCGAACAGGCCGGTGAGCTGTCTGATGCTGGAGTGATAGTCGAAATATTCGCGCACCTGGTTTTCGGCGGCATCGCCGAGGCGCTTGCGCAGCGCCGGGTCGCGGATCGCCGCTTCCAGCGCTCCGGCCAGCAGTGCCGGGTCCTCCGGCGGCACGACGAGGCCGTTTTGACCGTTCTTCAGGAGCTCCGGCACGCCGGATACGTCGGTCGAAAGACAGACGAGCCGCTGGCTGGAGGCTTCGACCAGGACGTTCGGCAAGCCGTCGCGGTCGCCGTTGGCGGCGATGCGGCAGGCAAGCGCGAAGAGGTCGGCGCGGCGGTAATGATCGAGCACATCTTCCTGCGCCATGGCGCCCTTCCAGACGATGCGGCCGGAAATGCCGAGTTCGGTCGCCAGCGCCTTCAGTTTCGCAAGCTCCTCGCCGCCGCCGATATGGTCCATGCGCCAGTGAAGGTCGGCGGGCAACAGCGCCAGCGCGCGCAGCAGCACGTCGTAGCCCTTCTTCTCGACGGCGCGGCCGACGCTGAGGATGAAGGCCGGATCGTCGGGGTCGCTGCCGGTCCGGTTCGAACGCTCGCCGGCAAAGTGACCGAAACGGGCGAGATCGAGACCGTGGTAACTCAGGTGCACGGCCTCCCTGCGTGATGTCAGCGTCCGCATATGGTCGTAGCCCGTCCTCGTGCAGGTGACGGTCCAGCGGGCGCTGCCGAGCTTTTCGTTCAGGTCCCAGTCTGGCGACGTCCATATGTCCTTGGCATGCGCCGAACAGGTCCAGGGCGTGCCCGTGAGGATGCTCGCATATTCCGTCACCGAGGCCGGCGTGTGGATGAAATGGGCATGCAGCCATTCGCCCTCGTCCGGCCATTCGCGCCCCAGCACCAGTGCCTGGCCGAGACGCCGGAAGCGGTTGCGGGAGATGTCGCGCTTGAGGTCGGCGAGGAAGCGTTTCATCAGCGCCTTGAAGCCGGGTTTGGAGAAACCGGCCATGAGGCCCTTCAGCACGCGGATCGGCTCCTCGTGCAGATATTCCGGCAGATAGACGACGCGCGCCCGGATCTCGTCATGCACGGGATGGCGCTTCTTGTCGGTCGGCCGGCGCATCGAAATCAGCGTCAGGTCGAAGCCGGCCTTTTCGAGGCCGAGCAGCTCCTGGGCGATGAAGGTTTCCGAAAGGCGGGGATAGCCTTTCAGCACGACGAGGATCTTGCGGCGTGGCGGCAAGGCTGTGCCCTATTCCGCGCCGACGAGGGAAAGGTGGCTGCCGCGGCCGTCGATCCACCGGCCGACGGTCTGCGAGATATGGTCCAGTCCTTCGAGACGCATATTGCCGCCGCTCTTCGACGGTGGCTGGCGGGAGGGCAGGCGCTTCAGCGCCTCGGCCATGACTGTGGGGTCGACCGACTGTTCGGGCAGCAGCATGTCGACGAGGCCGAGTTCGCTTGCCCGCTGGGCGCGCAGCAGCTGTTCCTCGCGCGGCTTGACACGCGGCACGATGAGGGCCGGTTTGTCGAAGGAGAGGATCTCGCAATAGGTGTTGTAGCCACCCATGGCGACGACGCCGGTGGCGCTGTCGATCAGCTCTTCCATGTGGTTGTCGAACTCGATCACCTCGATATAGGGGATGGCTTCCCCCTTCTGCACCAGCTTGGCGCGCTCGGCGGCCGGCATATAGGGCCCGAGCACGACGAGCGCCTTCTGCGTCAGCGTCGGATCGGCCTCGTAGGCATTCATGACGTCGTGGACGAGATCGGAGCCGTCACCGCCGCCGCCTGTGGTGACGAGGATGTAATTGTCCTTGCGGGCGTTGATCGAGGTCTTGCCCCTGGAGACGCTGCGCTGCAGGAAGCCGACGAAATCCATCTTCCGGCGCAGGCTGGCCGGCACGTCGAGGCCGATCAGCGGATCGTAGAAATCCGGCGGACCATAGACCCAGACACTGTCGTAATATTGGTCGATCTTCTGCATGATGCTGTTCTTCTTCCACTCGGCCTCGAGCAGATGCGGCGCGTCCATGATCTCGCGCAGGCCGAGCACCAGAACGGTGCCGCGGGCCTTGAGATAGGCGAGCGTATCCTCGACCTCGCCCTTCAGTCCCATCGGTTCCTTGTCGACGATGAAGATATCGGGCTGGAAGGTCTCGGCCGTGTGGCGAATGCTCGATTCGCGCATCTTCAGCGTCTCGTGCAGGTCGATATGGCTGGCGAGCGAGGTATATTCGCCGTTGCGGAGCTTGATGACGCTCGGGATCTTCACGAAGTCGACACGGGCGCGGTAGTCGAAGGCGCCGGCGATCGTGGCACCCGAAATGATCAGAATATTGAGGCCGCGATAATCCTCGACCAGCGCATGGGCGATGGCGCGGCAGCGGCGCAGATGGCCGAGACCGAAAGTATCGTGGCTGTACATGAGGATGCGCGCATCTTCGAGACGTCTGGACATGGGCATCCCTTCTGGGCTCAGCAACATAGTTAGTACCCCCACCGTCCGGAGGCCAAGAGGTGGGGGCGGTGCCGTGATGGGCCGCCGCGTGTCCTGCTATTTGTAGGGATCTGCCGCATCACGCAAGCCGTCTCCCAGAAAGTTGAACGCCAAAATGACGAGAACAACAGGAATGATCGGATAGAGTAGCCATGGATAGAAGGCGATGACGCTGACGCTTTTTGCCTCGGTCAGCAGAATGCCCCAGCTGGTGATCGGCGGACGAAGCCCGAGGCCGAGGAAGGAGAGCGCGGTCTCGCCAAGGATCATGCCGGGAATTGAAATCGTCGCCGAAGCAATGAGATGCGACATGAAGCCCGGCACCAGATGCCGGCCGATGATGCGCGGCGTACTGGCGCCCATCAGCTGTGCGGCCTGGACATAATCCTCCTCGCGCAGCGCCAGGAGTTTGGAGCGCACGGCACGCGCGAGCCCCGTCCAGTCGATGATGCCGAGGATGACGGTGATGCCGAAATAGATGACGATCGGGCTCCACGTCACCGGCATGATGGCGGCCAGCGCCATCCACAGCGGCAGGCTCGGCAGCGATTGCAGCACTTCGATCAGGCGCTGGACGATGAGATCGAAAATGCCGCCGCGATAACCGGCAAGGCCGCCGATGACGATGCCGAGCACGAAGCTGATCGAAATGCCGATCAAACCGATCGTCAGCGATATCCGCGCGCCGTAGAGGATGCGCGAAAGCACGTCGCGGCCGAGCCGGTCGGTGCCGAGCAGGAACATCTGGCCGCCGATCGCAGGGCAGACGAGATGATAGTTCGACGTGACAAGGCCCCAGAATTTGTAGGCATCGCCGCGGCAGAAGAAACGGATCGGCTGCACGTCGTTCGGCCTGTCGGTATAGACGCGGCGCAGCGTGTCGATATCGAGCGCCATGCTGCGGCCGTAGACGAAGGGACCGACGAAACTGCCCTTGTCGAAGAAGTGGACGCGCTGCGGCGGCGCATGGATGAAATCGACATTGCGCGTGTGCAGGCCGTAGGGCGCCAGGAACTCGATGATCAGGATCATCAGGTAGACGACGGCGAGAAAGATGCCGGAGATCAAGGCCAGCCTGTGCTGCTTGAACTTCCACCACATCAGCTGCTTCTGCGAGGCGAGATGGATGCGCGATTGCGCCGCCGTCAAGTTTTCGGTCGCCTGGGGATCGAAGGGAGCGGTCGAGACGTAGTGCGGCAGCGGCGCGCCGGGTGCGGGAAGGGGCGACATTATTTGGTGCTCCTGCCTTGCAGACGGATACGGGGATCGAGGAAGCCGAGGGCGATGTCGGAGATCAGTACGCCGATGACGTTGAGGAAGGCCAGGAACATCAGGAAGGAGCCGGCGAGATACATGTCCTGGCTCTGCAGCGCCTTGATCAGCATCGGCCCGGTCGTTTCCAGCGACAGGACGATCGCCACGATTTCGGCGCCCGAAATGATCGACGGCAGGATCGAGCCGATATCGGCGACGAAGAAATTGAGCGCCATGCGCAGCGGATATTTGACCAAGGCCCGCATCGGATGCAGGCCCTTGGCCCGCGCGGTCGTCACATATTGCTTCTGCATCTCGTCGAGAAGATTGGCGCGCAGCCGCCGGATCATGCCGGCCGTCCCGGCCGTGCCGACGATGATGACGGGGATCCAAAGATGGCCGAGGATCGACTTCGCCTTTTCCCAGCTCATCGGCGCGTTGAGATATTGCTGGTCCATCAGATGGCCGATCGACAGACCGAACCAGACATTGGCGAAATACATCAGGATCAGCGCCAGCATGAAGTTCGGAATGGCGATGCCGAGCAGGCCGAGGAAGGTCAGCCCGTAATCACTCCAGCTGTACTGGTGCGTCGCCGAATAGATGCCGATCGGAAAGGCGATCAGCCAGGTGAGCAGGATCGTCGTGAAGGAGACGAGCATCGTCAGCCACAGGCGATCGCCGACCACGTCCGAAACCGGCAGCTGGTATTCGAAGGAATAGCCGAAATCGCCGTGCAGCATGCCGCCGACCCAGTAGAAATAGCGCACGATCTCCGGCTTGTCGAAGCCGTATTGCTGGCGCATCTCCTCGATTTCCTGAAGGTTGGCGGTCTCGCCGGAGGCGCGCAGCTCGGCAATCTGGCTCTCGAAGAAGTCGCCCGGCGGCAGCTCGATGATGGTGAAGACCAGCGCCGAAATGACGAAGAGCGTCGGCACCATGGCGGCGATGCGCCAGAGAATGTATCTGAGCACGCCTCAGGCCTCCTTGTACCAGAATGCATCCGGCATATAGACGCCGAGATAGGAGGTGGGGTCGAAGCCGTAGAGCGCTCTGTCCGGCAGGTTCTGCAGCTTGGCGGCGCGAAGGATCGGCTGCGGCGTGCTGTTGATGAGGCCGATCGAGAAGACCTGCTGCGTATAGATCGACAGCATCCTGTGCCAGATGACCTGGCGTTCCTCGAACTTCGCCGTCGAGCCCCATTGGCTGAGCAGGTTGACCAGCTCGGCTGCCTCCGGCAGGTCGGGCGCCGCACCTTCCTGGCCGGCGGACAGGTAATGCATGCCCCAGAGCGGCCATTGCAGCTGATCGTCGAGTGTGGGCGCAAGGCCGGCCGGCGACATGTCGGCCGTCGGCACGCCATTGTCGAGGCCGTACCAGATCGACATCATGATCGAACCGCTCATAGCGCGATTGCGGAAGACATCGCGCTGCGAGGTCCGGGTATAGAGCGCCAGGCCGATATTGGCCCAGTGATCTCGCACCAGTTCCAGCACGTCGGTGTCCAGATTGCTCTCGCCGGCGGTCTCGACGGTGATCTCGGCGCGACGCCCGTCCGGCAGCAGCCGAATGCCGTCGTCGCCGCGTTTGGTCAAGCCGAGTTCGTCGAGGAGGCGGTTGGCCTCGTCGGGATCGAACTTCACGAAGGCATCGGCATATTCCTGCTTGAAGAGCGGGCTATCGGGCAGGACGGTATCGGCGCTCGGCGTTCCCAGTCCGTAAAAAGCGACCATGTTGATTTCGTGCCGGTTTATCGCCAACGACAGCGCCCGGCGCAGGCGCACGTCGCGGAACAGGCCGCGCCACACCTCGTCGGCACAGTTGAGGTTCGGCAGCAGCGTGATGCGCGAGCCGCGCGCCAGCTTCCAGAGATTGACCTTCACCGGGAAGCGCTTCTCGGCCTCCTTCAGGAAAGTGTAGTCGTTGAAATCGATGCCGGTCGCCTGCAGGTCGGCTTCGCCGGCCCCGGCCTTGGCGGCGATGATCGACGAGGAGGAGACGTTGAGGACGAAACGGTCGAGATAGGGAAGCTGCCTGCCGGTCTCGTCGACGCGGTGGAAGAACGGGTTGCGCTCGAAGACGAATTGCTCGGCCGGCAGTGGCGTCGTGTTGCGCCAGGGATCGAGGGTCGGCAGGTTCGGATTCTCAGGACGGTACGAGCGCGCCATCTTGATGTGCAGGTCCTGCCACTTCTTGACGCGGCTGGCCTTCATCATCTGTTCCATCTTCGCTTCGTCGGACTGAAATTTCTTGTGGAACTGCTTCAGGTAATGCGCCGGCCCGACGATGACGAGGGGCAAGGGCCCCGCCAGGGTCGGCAGGAACATCGGGTTGGGCTTTTCCCAGGTGTAGCGCACCGTCAGCGGATCGAGCATCTCGAAGCGCGGCAGGCTGCCATGCGGACGAAGCTCCAGCGCGCCGCCGCCCGGCGTCAGCTTCTCGTTCAGGATGACGTCTTCCCACCAATAGCGGAAATCGTCGGCCGTGAACGGCTGGCCGTCTGACCATTTATGACCTTCGCGTAGCGTGAAAGTGAAGACCCTCTCGTCCTCGGCGTGGAAATCGGCCAGAATATCCGGCTGGAACTGCAGGTGCTTGTCATACCCGACCAGGCGGGCATAGCCGTAAATCGTCATGAACCGGATGTCGCGCTGGCCGCCGATGATGGTGCGCACCGTGCCGCCATAGGTGCCGGGCTGCAGCCCCATCTCCTTCAGGTTGACGATGCGTGGGCGAGCGGGAATGCGCTCGGCCATCGGCGGCAGGCTGCCTGATGCCAACCGCTCCTTGAGGAATTCCGGTTCGCCGTCCTGTTCGGCACGAAGCATCGCGGGCGCGATCGCCGCGCCGACGAGGCCGCCCAGAAAAATGCGACGCGTCACCATCAGCGCAACTCCCTGGCATCGGCGCCTTTGCGGGCGCGCACCAGATGGCCGTCGCCGAGGTCGGCATAGGCAAGTTCGGAAGCGTCGTCATGCTCGGCGGTGAAGGTCGCGCCCCAGTTCTGCTTGTCGGCGGCGCCGTTTTCCCTGAGCGCCTTGAAATCGAGCGGCCGGTCGAGATCGGGGAAGGGGACGGCGGCGAGCAGCGATTTCGTATAGGGGTGCACCGGATCGCGCAGGATGATCTCGCGCGGCGCAATCTCGACGATCCGGCCCTTGCACATCACTGCGATGCGGTCGGCCATGTAATCGACGACGGCGAGATTGTGCGAAATGAAGAGATAGGTAAGCCCCAGTTCCTTCTGCAGGTCCTTCAACAGGTTGAGGATCTGCGCCTGCACGGAGACGTCAAGCGCCGAGACCGGCTCGTCGAGGATGACGAGCTTCGGGCCGAGCGCGAGAGCCCGCGCGATACCGATGCGCTGGCGCTGGCCGCCCGAAAAACTGTGCGGGTAACGGCTGAGATAACGCTTGTCGAGACCGATTGCCGCCATCAGCCCTTCGACCTTGCGCTTGCGCTCGTCACTGTCGCCGCGGTCATGGATCTCGAGTGGTTCACTCAGGATGTTGCGCACCGTCATGCGTGGCGAGAGCGAGGAGACCGGGTCCTGGAACACCATCTGGATCTTGGTCCGCATGTCCTGCAGTTCTGAGCCTTTGACGGAGAGGACGTCGACGACCTCCTTGCCGTCATTGAACACCACCGCGCCGCTGTCCGGCGTGATGGCGCGCATCAGGATCTTGCTGAGCGTCGTCTTGCCGCAGCCGGACTCGCCCACCAGGCCGAGACATTCGCCGCGGCGGATGTCGAAGCTGACGTCGTCGACGGCGCGCAGGACGGTGGCTTCGTGCTTGCCGAAGAAACTGCGCTTGCGCGTCTTGTAGGTCTTCGAGAGATTGGCGACGGAAAGCAGGACGCCCGGCGCCTCTGCCTGGAGCGGCTTCTTCTTGCCGACCAGGGACTCGAGATTGACCGTTACCTCGCGCAACGCTTTCAGCCGCTCGCCGGGTTTCATGTCGAAATGCGGAACGGCGGCCATCAGGCCCTTGAGATAGGGATGCTGCGGATTGCGGAAGATATCCTCGACCGGCCCGGCCTCCATGATCTCGCCGTGATAGATGACGACCACCTCGTCGGCCATGTTGGCGACGATGCCGAGATCGTGGGTGATAAGCAGCATCGCCATGCCGAGCTTCGCCTGCAACTCGCGAAGCAGTTCCAGGATCTGCGCCTGGATCGTCACGTCGAGCGCCGTCGTCGGCTCATCGGCGATCAACAGCGCCGGCTTGCAGATCAGCGCCATGGCGATCATCGCGCGCTGCCGCATGCCGCCGGACAGTTCGAACGGATACATGTCGTAGGTGCGATGTGGATTGGAGAAGCCGACCAGGCCGAGCATCTCCTCGGTCTTTTCACGGGCTTCCTGCTTGTCGGCGTCGGTATGGATCAGCAGCACTTCGCTGATCTGATTGCCGATCGTGTGCAGCGGCGAGAGCGAGGTCATCGGCTCCTGGAAGATCGTCGCCATGCGCCGGCCGCGCAGGTCGCGCATTTCCTCGCTGTCGCGCGGAAAGGAGAGGATATCGGTTGTGCTGCCGTCGAGCGGATCGGTGAAAAGGATGCTGCCGGAGGCCTTGGCAGGATTGGGCAGGATGCCCATGATCGACTGGCTGATCACCGATTTTCCGGAGCCGGATTCACCGACGAGAGCGGTGACCTTGCCCGGAAGAATGCGAAGATTGGCTTGTTTTACGACGCGTAGCCGGTCACCGAAAACCGAGAAGGAGACGTCGAGATTTTCAATACGCAACAGATCCGCTGCAGACGCCATACCAATGAAATTCCCCAGTCTTCTATGTTCCCGTTAAGGCACACTATCGTACCGCAAACGGGGTGTCTAGCTGATGACAATCATAGATAAACCAGCATGTCCCGCCGAAGTTCCCCGGGCGAGACGCGCAGATTATGACAGGGGTTGCACGCGCTTACTGGATGAACTTCTCCATGCTGGTGCGCTCGACATGTTTCTTTGCATCGCGATGCAGGAGAATGACCTGCTCGGCTTCTGAAAGTCCGTTCTGCACGGCCTCGCGGAAGCTCTCGTCGACATTGATCGCCGGCGCCGGCGCGCGCGGCTGCAGCACGGTCACCTTCTGGCGGATGCCGCGCAGCTTCTCCTCGCCGAGCGTCGTCCATTCGCCGCCGCAATAGCCGGCGAAGGCCTGGCTGGCGACGACCTCGCGGCCGTATTTCTTGGTCAGGATCTGCAGACGTTGGACCTCGTTGACCGCCGAGCCGAAGGCGGAGAAGGTCAGGCGGTCCTTGAGACCGACATTGCCGAACATGACGTTGCCGACGTGCAGGCCGATGCCGTAGCCGACCCTGGTCAGGCCCTTCTGCTCGCGGTCCCTGTTGAGCTCGGCGACCCGCGCCTGCGCTTGGTGCACGGCCGAAAGCGCCGCCTCGCAGGCAATTTTCGATGGATCCTTGTGGCGTCCGCAAGGATAGACTGCGAGGAAGCCGTCGCCGAGGAAACTCAGGATCTCGCCGCCGTTGCGGTTGAAGGGGGCGGCGATCGCGTCGAAGAACTGGTTCAGCGTGTCGATATAGGCCTGCCGGCCTTCCTTTTCGGCATACATGGTGGATTCGCGCATGTCGCCCATGACCAGCGCCGCGCGGATCGTCTCACCGTCGCCGCGGCGGATTTGGCCGTTCAGCACCCGCTTGCCGGCGTCGCCGCCGAGATAGGTGGTCAGCATGTTGTTGGCGAGCTTGCCGAGTACCGCCATCTTGGCGGCGACCGCCAGATGGTTCTGCATCCTGAGCAGCGCATCGATCATGTCGTCGGAAAAGCCGGTGTTGTGGTCCGTCGACCAGGAACCCATCATGCCCTGCACCGAGCCGTCGCCGAAGGGCTGCACGAAGGCCAGGTAATCGGTGATGCTGTCCTTGCGCAGATCCTCGAAAATCGGAAATTCGTTCGGCCCATCCTGCATCAGCCGGCGACGGATGTGCTGCAGATTGTTGTCGAGCAGGTAATAATAGGGGCTCTGCAGGAAGCGGTCCGGCTTTTGCCCGGCGGGCATGCGGAAGCCCTCGATGGTGACGCCGCTGGCGCGCCGCCATGTGAAGCTGAGGGCATCGTAGAGCGGATGCAGCATCGAGAAAGAAAGATGCACGCGCGCAAGCGGCAGGCCTGCAGCCGTTAGCCTTTCGCAGAAACCGCGGACGATGTTTTCAAGCTCGTCTCCGGCCAACGAAGAGTTCGTCAGCCATTCAGCGACCCGGTCCAACAGGATGGAGGACACGCTGGATTCGATCGTGCTCATTCTCGGTATGATCCTCATAAGGCACGCCATCCCCAAGAGCCAAAAGTCCCTCGGCCGGCACATTTACATGCGCAGGTCACAAGGAAATCAGGATGTACGAGCGGTATTATTGTGTCAACGATCTGCCGAAAGCCCGGCAGCGGCGCCCCTCAGTTCCCCATATCGGGGGATCGGACGGGTAGTCCTTTCCAGTGGTTCATTATCAAAAGTCAAAATAGGGATGCTGCAAATGCGAAACAATGGGATTAGCATTTTTTTGTGCGCTGAAGTTGCAGCGAAGGCCGTCGCCGAGTCATTTCGGCCACACCCGGATAAGCATCGCAAGGGGTCGCGGCCCTGTTTTCTGCTCCTCTCGTCAGCGGAGAGACGGAGCCCGGGTTTAATTTGCCTGGAGCATGCATTAGATCAGCCTTCTCTTCCCTGTTTGAAAGATCCCGCCTTGACCATCTCCCCCTTCGATACGCTTTTGCAGAAGATCGAAACCCGCGCGGCCCGTGCCGGCATCATCGGCCTCGGCTATGTCGGCCTGCCGCTGGCGATGGCGGTGGCGCGCAGCGGCTTTGCGGTCACCGGCTTCGACATCGATCCGGGCAAGATGGTGGCGCTCGATGCCCGCCGCTCCTATATCGACGCGGTGAGCGACGAGGCGCTTTCGGCCGAGATCGATGCGGGCCGCTTCAAGGCGACGACCGATTTCGCCGGCCTTGCCGAGTGCGACGTCGTCATCATCTGCGTGCCGACGCCGCTCACCAAGCATCGCGATCCCGATCTTTCCTTCGTCGAGGCGACGTCGCGCTCGATCGCCGCGCATTTGCGCCCCGGTCAGCTCGTCGTGCTGGAATCGACCACTTATCCCGGCACGACCGATGACGTGGTGAAGGTCATTCTCGAAGGCACCGGGCTGAAGTCCGGCTCGGACTTCTTCGTCGGCTTTTCGCCGGAGCGCGAGGATCCCGGCAACCAGCATTATCATACCGCCACCATCCCGAAGGTCGTCGCCGGCGACGGGCCCGAGGCGCTGGCGTTGATGAAGACCTTCTACGGTGCGGCGGTATCATCCGTCGTTCCTGTTTCTTCGAATGCGACGGCCGAGGCGGTGAAGCTCACCGAAAACATCTTCCGCTCGGTCAACATCGCCCTCGTCAACGAGCTGAAGACCGTCTATGCGGCCATGGGCATCGACGTCTGGGAAGTGATCGACGCGGCCAAGACCAAGCCCTTCGGCTACATGCCCTTCTATCCCGGCCCCGGCCTCGGCGGCCATTGCATCCCGATCGATCCCTTCTACCTCACCTGGAAATCGCGCGAGTACGAGCTGCCGACCCGCTTCATCGAGCTCGCCGGCGAGATCAATTCGGCAATGCCGCGTTATGTCGTCGGCAAGCTCGCCGAAGCCCTCGACATTCGCGCCGGCAAGGCATTGAGCCGCAGCAGGGTGCTGGTGCTCGGGCTCGCCTACAAGAAGAACGTCGCCGATATCCGCGAGAGCCCGTCGCTGCGGCTGATCGAGATCATCGAGGAGCGTGGCGGACACGCAGATTACCATGATCCCTTCGTCGCCGAGATTCCGCCGACGCGCGAATACCAGGCGCTGAAAGGCCGCAAGTCGGTGACGCTGACGCCAGATACCATTGCCGGCTACGATGCGGTGCTGGTCGCGACCGACCACGATCGGGTCGATTATGCGGCGCTCGCAAAAAGCGCCTCGCTCATTATCGACACCCGCAACGTCTTCAACCGGCTCGGCCTCTCGGCCGATCACGTCATAAAGGCGTGACGGAAACGTCACTGCATAAGTCTGCTATTCGGCAGCGACCCTCACCGAGATGGCGGGCGGGCTGATGGCCCGTCCTTGACATTCCAGCAATCTGTACATATATCCGTACACTTGGTAACTAGGAGAGGATGTCGAATGGCCCATGTTCGCTTGACGGAGTTCCGGCAAAACATTGCAACCTATTTTGATCAAGTCCTCTCTTCTCGGGCTCCTCTGCTTGTGACCCGTCAAGGCTCGGAAGCAATGGTGCTGGTTGCCGAAGGCGAGTACGAGAGTATGCAAGAGACGCTACACCTGCTCTCGACGCCTGCTAATTCTGCCCGGCTACGCGAAAGTATAGGACAGCTTCGAAAGGGGCAGGTGGTAGAGAGCGATCCCACTCTCTGATATGAAATTGCTATGGACTCCTAATTCCTGGGAAGAGTACGAATACTGGCAGAAAAACGACCAGAAGATGGTCGAGAAAATCAACGAACTGCTGAAGGATACAAAAAGGTCACCCTTTAAAGGTCTTGGCAAGCCAGAGCCACTGAAGGGCGATCTATCCGGATTTTGGTCAAGGCGCATCCTCGGGGAGCATCGGCTCGTCTACTGCGTCACTGGCAAGGGTTCCAACCAGCAGCTGAAAATCATCCAGTGCCGATTTCATTACGAAAAATAGGTTCTTGCGCAGTGCAATTGATCGCGACGTGCGAAAGCTTGCGCGGTCATAGTGTTAAATCATGCTCGGCGCTGTAGAAAGCGATTTGCCGGTCATCCGGCTCGCGGCCACCGCATAACCGCCGGCCGCACCGTCGATGAAATGCATGTGGTCGCGCGAGATCGGCGTCGGCACGAAGCAGGTCATCAGCGCCGAGGCCTGCCGATGCAGGCCGTAGCGGGCAATGCCCTTGGCCCGCGCCGCTTCCAGTAGCGTTTCGATCCGTTTCAGGTGTTCGGCGTCGACGTCGATCGTCATCTTCAGCCCGTCATCGAACTTGCGAAAATCGGAATTGCCGGCGACGTCGCGCTTGTAGCGGCGGGCGTCGAAGCGACCGAGTGGAATGCCGAGCTTGTAGCACACGACGGTGATGGCAAGCTGCAGGAAGATGATGAGCTTCTGCCGCAACCGCCGGCCAGCCGGCGCGGTGGCCTTGGCTTCGCGGTTGATGCCGTGCAGGGAGAAGGCAAGGTTTGGACCATCCGCCGGTACCGGGTGGCTATCCCGGTTCTGCTCGGTGGTGATGGCGACGATGCCGTTGACGAGGTCCCGGAATTCCTGCCCCGGCCGGCCCTCGCCGGGAACCGCGATGATCGAGACGATCTCGCCGTGCCTGGCGTCGATCGGGCTCCAGCGGCAGGAAAGGCCGGTGAGATCGGGGCGCGTTCCCGGGGCCGCGCGGGCAACGCCGTACCGGCCGAGCTTCATCTGTTTTTCAGCCCAGCTGGTGCCGCCGCCCCAGAACATCGCATAGGTGACATAAGGGCTTGCGGAGTAACGCGCGACGCGGACGTCGAGGCCCTCGGCGCGGGTGTCGGCGACCGGCACGATGGCGATGCGCAGCGTCAGGCCCAAATCCTCCTCGACCCAGACCTGCACGGCGGCAAGGGCGTCGCGCGCCTGCTTTTCCAGCGAACCCGGAAGCGCAATCAGCGCGCCGTCGCCGCCGAAGACGAAGGGGTAGTCGCCCTTGCCGACGGAATTCAAGACCGCCGATATGACGCTGGCGCCCGCCATGTTGACGTCCTTGTAACGGCCGGCAGCGATTGCCGGCGTCGAGCCGACGATGTCGGCCAGCGCCAGCACCCATCCGTCCGGCAGCGGCCGGTAATTGGCGGCGTCGGTCACGCCCTCGAATTCGCTGAAGAGCGGCACGGCGGCAAAGAAATCTTCGTCGGTCACGGTTTTCATATCGTCCAGCTTAGCACAGACCCATGTTGCCACTGCAACGCCAATTCCCATTTACGGCAATCGACTTGGCAAGGTTTCATGTGTTAGAGCATTTCGTGCTTTTTCGGACGCACGGAAATGCTCTATCTTTTTGTTTTTACGCAATTCCGGACGCAAAACAGCTCTCGCACTTTTGCTGGAATTCCTCCAGGACCGCTGACGATTTCATGACGGATATAGATTAGATGAGCCGCCTCGACAGCTTCATTCGCCGGTTGACGGCTCAACGCGACATTTTGAACTCGATCATCGATTTGGTGGGGGAAACGCCAGGCCCGGTGCTGGAGTTCGGCCTCGGCAACGGCCGCACCTATGATCACCTGCGCGAGAACTTTCCCGGCCGGCGCATCGTCGCTTTCGACTGGGAAATCCGTTCCTATTCGGCCTCGACACCAGAGGCAGAAGACATGGTGACCGGCAATATCCGCGAATCCGGCCAGGCCTTCGTCGGCATCGGCGCAGCCCTTGCCCATGCCGATATCGGCACCGGCCATGACGAGATCGACGCGGTAACGCTGACCTGGCTGCCGCGGCTGATTGCCGGCGTGCTGGCCCCTAACGGCATCGCCGTCAGCGGGCTGCCGCTGGAGCATCCCGAGCTGATGGCGCTGCCGCTCCCAGATGGCATCAAGGAAGGCCGGTATTTCCTGTATCGCAGGACGTAGCATCAGCAATTGAAAGTACTACAACGCCGCGCGTCTGATAAGACCCGCGGCGTTGTAGTGTTTCGGTTACGCCACCAGACCCTTGGTCAGTTCGAGCGCCTGCCGTTCGAACAGCCGGCGATAGATACCGTTATTGAGCCTGATCAGCGCCGGATGGTCGCCTTCTTCGGCAATCTTTCCCTTGTCGAAGACCAGCAGCCGGTCCAGCGCTCTAACCGTGGACAGCCGATGAGCGATCACCAGCGTCGTGCGGCCATTCATCAGGCGTTCCATGGCCTGCTGGATCTGCACTTCGCTCTCACTGTCGAGACTCGACGTCGCCTCGTCCAGGATCAGCACCGGCGCATCAGCCAGAAAGGCACGGGCAATGGCGACACGCTGCCGCTCGCCGCCCGACAGTTTGACGCCGCGTTCCCCGACCATCGTCTCATAGCCCTTGGGAAGCTCCATGATGAAGTCGTGGGCACTGGCCTGTTTCGCCGCCTGCTCGATCTCGCGCCGCGAGGCGTTCGGCCTTGAATAGGCGATGTTTTCCGCCAACGTGCGGTGGAACAGGATGGGCTCCTGCTGCACGATGGCAATCTGGCCGCGCAGGCTTGATTGCTTGGCCTCTGCAATATTCTGGCCGTCAATGCGGATTTCGCCCGCGTTCACGTCATAGAGGCGCTGGATGAGCTTGACGAAGGTCGTCTTGCCGGAGCCCGAATGTCCCACCAGGCCTACGCGCTCACCCGGCTTGATGGTGACCGAGAAATCCTCATAAAGCGGGGTGGGATGCGCGCCATATTGGAAGGTGACGCGATCGAAGACGATCTCACCCTCGCCAATCTTGATCGGCTTGGCGTTCGGCTTGTCCTCGATGCCGAGCGGCATCTTGTCGAGCAGCACCAGTTCTTCCATGTCGTTGACGGCACGCTGCAGATTGCGGATGTCCTGGCCGACATTGCGCAGATAGCCTTGCAGAACGAAGAACATGGCCAGCACGAAGGTGATGTCGCCAGGCGTCGCCAGCCCCTGCTGCCACATGACCAGGCCCGTTCCCAGAATACCTGCCTGCATGGAAACCATCATGAAGCCCTGGATCGTGCCGCTCAATGTGCCGCGCCTCCATGTCCGTCGCGTGCGGCTGTCCCATTTGGTCAGCACGTGGCGCAAGCGTCCCTCTTCGCGGTTTTCAGCACCGAAGGCCTTGACCACCGAATTGCAGCTGATGGCATCCGCCAGCGCACCACCAAGCTTGGTGTCCCACGCATTGGCAAGCCGTGCCGCCGGCGACACGAAGCCCATGGATAGTGCCACCGTCACGCCGATATAGATCAGCGACCCCGCAGCCACGAGCAGGCCCATGATCGGCCAATAGCTGCCGAGCACGATACTGGCGCCCACCAGCATGACGATGGACGGAAGCAGGGCGACCAGCAGCAAGTCGTTAAGCGAGTCGAGCGCCCACATGCCGCGGGTGATCTTGCGCACCGTCGAACCGGCAAAGCTGTTGGCGTGCCAGTCGGTCGAGAACCGCTGCACCTTGTGGAAACCGTTATTGACCACATCCGCCATGGTACGCAGCGTCAGCCGGATGATGCCGTTGAAGATGAACCAGCGCAGCACCACGCTGGTGAGGCCAAGAGCCACGACGATGACGAAGGCGCGCAGAGCACCATCAGCCGCGTTGCTGCCGGCAATGGCATCGACGATCCGGCCGGAAAACACCGGCACCATGACTTCGGCCAGCGTGCTGACGACCACAAGCACAATAATAATGCCCACCAATAGAGGCCGATGGGTCCAATGACGGAAAACAAAGCCGAGCACATGGCGATAGGCATCGGCGCGGAAATCGAGCTTCTTGCGAGTCATTTTAATCGCTCGGCGCCGTGTTCGGCAACCGGTCCTCAAAATAGAGAGTTGGATGGCACAGCCCAAGCGGGAGACGAAATAATCCCGTCAGATCAATCGGGCTATGAATTAAGGGAAAACCGCATGTCGGGCGCGCTCGAGGCGGGCCGCGAATAGAAATGACCTAGCGTCGGGACATTCCGCACGGGAAGGTTTCGATGATTGCTGGCATGCAACGCCTCCCTTATGTTCGAACTAAAGCGGTGAGCGTTTTGTACCGAAGCAATGCGCCGTTGCCAAGCGGATATTTGCAACCTTACAGAAAGTGATGCGGAAACGACACACCTTGTGCGCTTTGCAAGTGGACGGTTCGGCAGCCCGCTCGCCCATACGGTATCGCCGTCTGTGGTCTGCCGCTGGAGCACACAGAGCTTCTGCCTCCGCCGCTGCCAGACGGCATCAAGGAGGGCCGTTATTCCTCTACCGCCGGACGTAATCCCGCTCAGGAAGCGCAGGAATAGGATGTGGCCGGGAGCGTGGTAAGTTTTGCCTCGAAGTCGGCCGCGATTTTGTCCAGTGTCACGCTGTCCAGCCGTTGCAGGAGCAGGGCCTGGGCTTCCTTCATCGCGTCGCCGAGGGCGACATTCACCGCCTGTTCCACAAGACACTGCGGCTGATCGTCGGCTGGGCCGATGGCGAAGAGATGCGGCTCGCCGATGGCGCGGTAGACGTCGAGCAGGCTGATCTCAGATAACGGACGCACCAGCGTCCAGCCGCCGCCATGGCCCTTTTCGGAGCGGACATAGCCCTGTTCGCGAAGGCCGGCCATGGTGCGGCGCACGACCACCGGATTGGTATTCAGCATTTTCGCAATCATGTCGGAGGTCGCCGAATGCTGGTGCTTATCCATGTGGATCAGCACGTGCAGCATGCGTGAAAGGCGGCTGTCATTGCGCATCGTTTTCTTCCTGTCGATGGGGTCATTATCGCAAGTAGATCGTAACAAGACAAGTAACATGATGCTTGACGGCGTCATGTCATGTAACTTATGTTGAGTCATGAGTTCAGTATCAAGGGAGAGTTCCATGTCGTTCGAAGCCATCATCATCGGCGGAAACTTTGCCGGCCTTTCGGCTGCCATGCAGCTGGTCCGGGCACGGCGGCGGGTTCTGCTCGTCGACGCCGGCGCGCCGCGCAATCGCTTTTCTGAAGCGTCACACGGTTTTCTCGGCCAGGACGGCCAGACGCCGGCGGCGATCATGCGGGAAGGAAAACTGCAGCTTTCGCTTTATCCGACCATCACCATCCGCGAGGGGAAAGTCGTCCGGGCGCAAAGCGATGGTGACGGGTTCATTGTCGGCACCGAAGACGGCGGCGAAGAACGAGCCGCGCGCATCGTGCTCGCAACCGGCGTCAGCGACACGCTGCCCGAAATCCCCGGCCTGCGGGAGCGATGGGGCCGCTCCGCGCTGCACTGCCCCTATTGTCACGGTTTTGAGGTCGGCGGCGGCAGGCTCGGCGTTCTCGCGAACCATCCCCATTCGGCCCATTCGGCCATGATGATCCCGGACTGGGGCGCGACGACCTTTTTCACCCAGGCGCTGTTCGAGCCCGATGAAGAGCAATTGGTGAAGTTGACGGCTCGTGATGTCCGGATCGAACGCAGCCCTATCGTGGAATTGTTGGGCGACAATCCGAAGCTTGAGGCCGTTCGCCTCGCCGATGGCCGCGTCGTGCCGCTCGATGCCGTCTTCGTCGCGCCGAAAACTGCGATGGCGAGCCCGGTTGCCGAACAGCTCGGCTGCTCCTTCGACGACGGCCCGTTCGGGCCAATCATTCGGATCGCCGATAACAAGGAAACCACCGTCAAGGGTGTCTTCGCCGCCGGCGATGCGGCAAGCGCCATGCACAATGCCACGCTCGCCTCCGCCTCAGGCGTTCTCGCCGGCGTGCACTGCCATCAATCGCTTGTCATGCAGTCGGCCGCATAAGGCTAAAAGCAAGTTAAGCGGGTTGAATTCTTCCCCAGCAGGTCGGGGACCTTCACGTCCACCTCGCAGCCCCGTGAAAATCTCAACGCGTTAATCATTGCTCTTAAAATAATGGGCCGATGCAACCGACTTATTGCAATTTCCACGTTTGAATTGTAGCTGTTTTCATCTGGATGACTATCAAGCAAGACGATGGAGACCGTGGATCACCGCGCTTGCAGCAAGCAGAAATGGGGGCATTTCAATGGGGTTCACCGAAGCTGTTCGGACTGTTCTGAAGCAGAAATATGCGACCTTTTCCGGCAGGGCATCCCGCTCGGAATATTGGTGGTTCATGCTATTCTGTCTGCTGGCGCTGTTCCCACTTATGATTGTGGCCTTTGTGCTCGCCTTCGCAACCAGTGGCGGTGGAGCCCCGTCGCCGATTCACTATACAGTGGTCATCTGGATGTTGTTCACACTCGCAATTCTTTTGCCGCTGATATCTCTGCAGGTTCGCCGCTTCCATGATCGCAACATTTCCGTTTGGTGGTTTCTCGCGCTGTTTATCCCGAGCTTTATTCCCTATGTCGTTCTTGTCACAGTCCCAGTGACTATTGTTATTTCCATGCTTCCGGGCACAGAAGGTCCGAACAAGTTCGGGGCGGATCCGCTGCGTCCGGAACGAAGCGCAGAGGTATTTGCTTAGAGCATGACCATTCGCAACACCGGGCTGCTGGTGGCTGTGTTGCTCGCCTTAAACGATGATGGGAGGGTGGGATCCGATCCCCTATCGATGTAACTCGGAAAAAATGGTGGTTCTGAGCGGTGAATTGACTTGGGAGATTTCCCGAGATTTAAGGCGCCGAAGGATCGTATTTGAGGGGTAGGATAATGAAGCTACGCATTTCAGGCGCTTTCGCGCTTGTTCTTGCTGCGACGGGTCCTTGAAAAGGCCAAGTGGTGGCAAACATGATGCGGAATTCAGCATCGGCATTGAAGGCGGCGAAGAACGCGTCGCGCCTGATTCTGGAATCGGGGTCAGCGACACGCTGAGAACGCTCGCCGAGTCTGGGATCGCACCCATCATCAATGGATGCAGTTTGAACATGCAAGGGCGCGCGCACGGCAGGCGCCAACGATCAATTTTCCGGAAGTAAGCCTAAGGCAAAAACAGCACGTTGTACTGGTCGAACTCTCCCGGCAGTTCGCTGACCTTCATCTCCACCTCGCGGTCCTCGAAGAGGACGAGGCAATCCTCGTAGAAGCCGGACAGCATGGATATGAAGGCTTTCGTTCCCTCACGCCCGTAGAAGAGCGGCGTGAACTCCATATAGAGCGGCACGCGGCGGGCAAGCAGCGGCTGCATCGACTGGCAGGCGACCGGCTCGTAGCCCTCAATATCCATCCAGACGAGGCCGATTGAGGCCGGGTCGACCGAAAGTCCAGCAAGGATCTCGGAGACCGGCTTCACCGGCACGCTGATCTTCCTGTCGCTCGGGCTCTGGCGGATGGCGCTGCTCTTGCCGTGATTGTTGAGGTTGAGGAAAAAGTCGATCTCGCCTTCGTGCTCGCCGGCAGCGCAGTTGACGAGGCGGACCTTCTCCTCCAGCCGGTTCTGGCGGATGTTAAGTTGAAGCAGCGGGAAATTGCGTGGATCGGGCTCGATGCTGACGATCTTGATGTAGGTGTCGCTGAGGGCGAAATAGACGGTCTGGGTCCCGATATTGCCGCCGATCTCGAGCAGCGTCGCATCCTTTCGCAAGAGGCCGCGCTCGCGCAGGATGACGATCAGCCGGTCGACGGCCTCGCGCTCGAAATGACCCTTCCGGAAGACCTTGCGGCCGATATAGTCGGCGGGCGAGAAGGTCATGAGATGGTCGCCCGCATCGACCGTCATCGAGACCACGCGTGGGCCGATATTCTCGATCAGCAGGCGGCGCCCGAAGCGGGTGTCGAAGAAGCGCGAAGCCGCCGCATTGCGCGCCTTGCGCAGCCGGCGGCTCCAGTATTTGGCGGTCAACCAGGGCTTGCCGGGCATCAGGTTTTTCCTTCGAGCGGTTCTGCCGCTTTCTGTCTCGGAATGACGTAGACTTTCAAGGGCAGGGCCCGGCCGCGCACGCTGATTTCACGGCTTTCGACGCCGGAAAGATCAGCACCGGAAAGGCTCGCCACCGGTTCGGAGATGACGATCGCTGCCTCGAATTCCTTGGCGGCACTTTCCAACCGGCTCGCAACATTCACGGTGTCGCCGATCGCTGTCATGCTGCGCACCCGGCCGTATCCCATCGTGCCGACGACGGCCGGGCCGGTGTGAATGCCGATCGCGATGCGCAGCGGCAGCGCCAGTTCGTCGGCCAGCTCGGTGGCGAGTTTCTCTATCTCGGCGACGATCACTGCTGCCGCGTTGAGCGCCTGGCGGCAGGCTTCCTCCGGCGCCGTGTTGAGCCCGAAGAGCGCCATGGCGCCGTCGCCGATGAACTTGTCGAGCCGACCGCCCGCCTGCTCCACCGCCTTGCCGATGATGGCGAAATAGCGGTTCAGCAGGAAGACGACGTCGAAGGGCAGGCGAGTTTCCGTCAGCGTGGTAAAATGGCGGATATCGACGAAGAGCACGGCGATCTCGCGCTCGCGTCCGGGGCTGGTCTCCTGGCTGTTGGCGGGAAGTGCTGCCTCGATCGCCGGCACGAGAAGCGGCGCGACGGCAACGTCGCGGTTCGGGCGAAGCTGGCAGGCGAGCCGGACGTCGGGGCCGGCATTGATGCGCTTCAGTGTCGTCTGTTCCATCTTATCGGGGGCAGGCAGGCTTTCGTAATCGCCAAGGATCTGCACGCGGCAGGTGGAGCACTGGCCCTTGCCGCCGCAGACGGCATAATGCGGCAGGCCGCCGAGCCGGCTCGCTTCCAGCACCGAGAAGCCGCGCGGCACGCGGATGACCTCGCCGCCCGGATAATGCACGGCGACCTGGTCGAGCCGCTCCTTGAGCTTGCGCCTGGCGCGGGCGGCGACGACGATGAGCAGCGAGGCGGAGAAGGCGCCGTAGAGCCCGGCGCGGATCATGGCGACCTGCCGGTGAACTTCCGGGTTCGAGGCGTAACGGGTGTTGACGCCCTCCTTGTAAGTGCTGACCGTCATTGACTGCTGGTAGGAAGGGTCGGCGAGCGTCCGGCCCATTTCGACGAAGCCCAGCAGCGCGAGCACCGGCACGAGGATGGCGAGAGCCAGCATGAGCGGAGCAAAATCTGGGTACCAGGAGCGGTAGCGCAGCCAGAAATGGATGCCGATGCAACCGTGGATCCAGACGGCGACGACGGCGAGCGCCTGCCGCGCGCCGTTCGCCGGAGATCTGATCCACAGCGAACCGACGACCGTCTCGTAGTCGTCGATGTAGCCGTAGTACTCGTGGGCGATGCGCGTGCCGATGACATGATCGAAGAGAAGCAGCGGGATCATCAGGCCGAGCACGATCTGCGCCATTTCCCCCTTCGGCATGACGAGGCTGCGGCGCATATAGATGGCGCGTAGCACCAGCGCGATATGGATGATGACCGAGAAATAGAAGATGGCGGTACCGACAGGATTGCGCCAGATCGCCAGAAAGAGATGGGCGGCTTTATCGGCGGCGGAGACGGAAATCAGGCCGATCGCATGGTTCGACAAATGCAGCAGGACGAAGACAAAAATGACGAGGCCGGAACCGAGCCTCGCCCTTCTGATCGTACGCTCCGAAAAAATCCCTGTGGCCGAGACCGTCGTCATTCATTCCCGTTCTTGTCGATGTAACCGCAGGCCCATAGAGATTGGGAAAGAGGCGGAATTGCTTCGATCGCGATCACATTCCATATGCTTATGCGCAAGTTTTCGGCAAAGGGACAATAGCGGAATTTTCCCGACCGGCGCGAAAGTTGTAAACAGTGTGTCTTACCTGAGGTGTCCCAATGCGGGTGGCTTTTTACGCGCCGATGAAATCGCCGAACCATCCGGTGCCCTCAGGCGACCGGCTGATGGCGCGGCTGTTGATCCGGGCGCTGGAGCTTGGTGGGCATCAGGTCGACATCGCCTCCGAATTCCGCACCTATGCCTCGACACCGGAGGCGGCAGCCGCGCTCGAACCCGCCATCGGCGCCGAACTGGAGCGGCTGCGGCTGAGATGGAAATCTGGGCCGCGACCGGAACTCTGGTTCTGCTACCACCCCTATTACAAATCGCCTGATCCCTTCGGGCCTGTTATCTCTGCCGAATTCGCCATTCCCTATGTCACCGCGGAAGCCTCCTATGCGGCAAAACGCGACCGAACCGGCTGGGCAACATCACAGAAGCGCGTGGGCGAGGCGATCAAGCGCGCGGCGGTCAATATCAGCTTCACCGAGCGTGACAAGGCCGGGCTTGCCGACGCCTTTCCGCAGGCGCGCCTTGCCGGGCTGAAACCCTTCATCGACACGGCGTTGTTCGAGAAGGTGTCGTCGGCGGCCGATCCGCGCCGGCTGATGACGGTCGCGATGATGCGGGCCGGTGACAAGATGGACAGTTATGCGATGCTCGCAACAGCATTGCGGCTCATCGAAGACCGCGCGTGGACGCTTGCCGTCATCGGCGATGGGCCGATGCGCCAGGAGGTGCAGGCGCTGTTTGCCGGTCTTGCCGGCCGCATCGAATGGCTGGGCGAGCGGAATGCCGTCGAGATCGCCGAATTGCTCGGACGCGGCGGCATCTATGTCTGGCCTGGCTGCGGCGAGGCTTACGGCCTTGCCTATCTGGAGGCCCAGGCCGCCGGCCTCCCTGTCGTCGCGCAGGAAACGGCAGGCGTGCCTGATGTGGTCGAGGCTGGTGTGACCGGGTTGCTGACACCTGATGGCGATGTCGCCGCCTATGCAGAGGCCGTGGCTGCCCTGCTTGACGACAGGCATAGGCGTGACGCCATGGGGCAGGCGGCGCGGCGCTTCGTGCTCGACGATCGCTCGCTTGCGATGGCGGCGCGGGTATTGAACGGAATTTTGCGGGACAGCGCAGCAACAGGAGTGACGCGATGACCGACGGGATAGCCTGGGACCCCTTGCACCGAGAGCTTGACCGCTGGCAGGCCGCCGGCCGCGTGGCGCGCTTGTGGCTGCGAGACGACGATGCGGTCGAGCCGACGTCTGATCTGGAGACGCTGCTGGCGCTGACTGGCGAAAGCCGGGTGCCGCTGGCGCTTGCCGTCATTCCCGGCCTGACCGGCGAGGCCCTGGCCCTGCGGCTGGCGGAGGAGGCGGGCGTCGCGGTCGCGGTGCATGGTTGGTCTCATACGAATTACGCGGGGCCGCACGGGAAGAAGCAGGAACTCGGCGGCGAGCGGGCGGCTGAGGCCGTGCTCGGCGAGTTGGGCGAAGGGTTCCGGTTGCTGGAGCGGCTGTATCCGGCCCGCTTCCTGCCAGTGCTGGTGCCGCCGTGGAACCGGATCGACGCGGCTCTCATCCCGGCGCTGCCCAGCCTCGGATTTGCAGCCCTTTCAGTCTATGGGCGGGCAAAGCAGGATGGGCCGATGCCGCTCCTCAACACCCATGTCGACATCATCGACTGGCACGGCACGCGCGGCGGACGGAGCGCGGGGGAATTGGTGGAAGAGCTGGTGGCCGAGCTTGACGACCGGTTTGCCGGCAGCGACGAGCCCATCGGCGTGCTCACGCACCATCTGGTGCATGACGCGGCCGCATGGGATTTTCTGTCAGCCTTGTTTGCGACGACAGCCCGGCATCCCGCCGTCCGCTGGTCGCCGGCGTCGGCACTTCTCAAGGCTCAGGCGCGTGAACCCGTTCAAGGAATTCGCGCATGAGTGCCACGACGTCATCGAGATGCGTCTCGAGCAGCCAGTGGCCGCCGCCGAGCAGATGGAGTTCGGCATCCGGCAGATCGCGCAGATAGGCCCGAGCCGACTTTTCCGGCATGTAGTGGTCGTTCGGACCCCAGACGATCAAGGTCGGCGGCCGGTATTCGCTGAGATATTTCCGGTGTTCCGGGAACCAGGCCCGGTTCTCCTTCAGTCCGGCGATGAGGTCTATGGCGATGTCCTTGCGCCGCGGCGTGATCAGCAACCAATGCAGCTTCCAGAGATCGGGCGGGATCGTATCGGCCAGGGGAGGCGGCAGATCGTTGAGGAACTCCTCCTTGAAGGCCGCCTCGCTGATCGCCTCCGCCAGCACCTTCCTCATCTCCGATCTCGGAAGCGTCCATGTCGCCTCGATATCCGCATATTTCGGTCCGAGGGCATCTTCATAGGGGATATCGCCATTCTGGATGATCAGCCCGGCGACGCGGTGAGGGTCTTTGATTGCCAACCGCGCACCGATCGGCGAGCCGAAGTCGTGGAGGTAGAGGACAAACCGGTCGACATGCATCGCATCGACGAAGGCCTCCAGCCAGGCGGCATATCCATCGAAGCTATAGTCGAAATCATCCGGCGTACCGCTATAGCCCGCACCCGGGAAATCCGGCGCAATCAGGCGCCAGCGGTCGGCAAGGCGCGGCATGAGATTGCGAAATTCATAGGATGAGCAGGGATATCCGTGCGGCAGCAACAAGACCGGCGCATCTTCCCGGCCGGCCTCGCGGTAAAAGGTTTCGACGCCGGCAACAGTAATCCAGCGATGTCGGACAAGAATGGCCACGGCAACCTCCTCAGAACTGTTCTTCACTTTCGGTCTTCGTCATACTGCTTTGCGCCTTCCACCGGTCGCAGCCACGGTTCGCGGCGTTTGGTCCAGAGTTCGTAGCTCGGCACCAGAGGCGTCGGCGCCTCGGAGAGGATGCCAAGCTTGATTTCCGCCTCCCGGTCATCGGCGGAAAACAGCCGCGAGCCACAACCGGGACAGAAATGCCGGCCTTGGAACGCGGCGGTTCCCCCTGAATGTTCGAATTGGTCGGCGGGCCAGATGCCATAGAAGGTAAAGGCCGAACCGCTTTCCTGCCGACAGTCCGTGCAATGACAGATCCCAACGCGTAAGGGTTCGCCCCGGACGGAAATGCGCACCTGCCCGCAGAGACACTTTCCGGAAAGCACGGTCATGACTGATCCTGTTTTCGTTGATTTTGCGCTGCGGAGAAAACGGTCCGGCCCAGTATCTGTTCCGTCGAGACGTCGCAAACCTGCTCAGTTCGATAGATAGGCGGCTCTCTGCCGAAGAGCTTCGGACTGCACAAGACGAAGGCGGCCTTCGGCGCCTGCTAGATCAATACGGTCTGATTGTCGCGCGCGGCGAAGGATTCAGGGAAGGCGGCCTGGGCCTGCGCTTCCATCTGCGCCAGCTGTTCGTCCGTCCGGGAAGGGGCGTGATGGAAGAGCGCGAAGCGCTTGGCGCCTGCCATCTTCGCAAGCTCGGTGCCATGCTGCCAGGTCGAATGGCCGAAGCCCTTGAAACGCTGCATCTCGTCTTCATTGTAGGTGCAATCGTAGACGACGAGATCAGCGTCCTGCATCATCTCGAGCGCGACCGGATCGTAGGAACCGGGGGTGTGTTCTATATCGTAGATAAGAGCGATCGAACGGCCCTGCCATTCAATGCGGTAACCAATCGCCCCACCTGGATGGTTCAGCATGAAGGTTTTGATCTCAATGCCTGGGCGCGGGTTCAGCACCTGACCGGCATGAAAATCGCTGAAATTCATCGTCGCCTGACAGATATCAGTTTTGACGGGAAACCAGGGCGGGCTGATGAACTGCTCGACCATTTCCCGGGTGCTCATCTTGCCATCGAGATGGCCGGACCAGATGTTGACGTTGATCGAGGGATAATAGATTGCCTTGAAGAACGGCAGACCGATGATGTGATCGTAATGGCAGTGGCTGAAAAACAGGTCGACGTCGCTGACGCTGTCGGCGAGCATCGACAGCCCGGCCTCGCGTAGGCCGGAGCCTGCGTCGAAGATCATCCGATGCTCTCCGCAGCGAATCTCGATGCAGGAAGTGTTACCGCCGTAGCGATCGAACTCGGGGCCTGACACGGGAATACTGCCGCGGACGCCCCAAAATTTTACCTGAAACAGTTCTGTCGTCATCGTTCTTCAAACCGGCCTTCCCGCATCGCCATCGTAGTCATAGTTCGTCTCTATGCGAAGCAGCAGAATTCCACGGGTTTGTCTGTTCCCCTTTGTATTCTCCTAACCGCTAGCGGAAGAAGAAGTAGATTTTCCTAAGCAATCGGCTTTCGGCTCGGAAAGCAAGCCAGTATGATTGCTTTTCGGTAAACGCGCTGCTGAAGGTGGGGACATTTTCCCGTAAGTCATGCCTATTAGATGGTTGCGCGCGATTGAAAAAACAATTGCCGCCCTGTTGAGCCGAAAATCCGGTTTTAAAAGCAGCACGACAGCCGCGGCGTAGCGCCTGCCCGAAACGACATTGGCGCTTGTATTGTCGTCGAGCCCTGCTAGCCGGTTCTCCGGGAAAACCAGCATCATATGAGAAAATTGTGACCCGTATTCTGCGAATGTTTCCTTGCTTGCGAATGCCAGAAAGAGATATATCCGATGATATAGAAAATATAAGAGACTCGCCATGTTGCAGCCGGTTATCAACGAGACCATTGCCGAGAGCAGCTACAGGCGCATTCGGGCCGACATCATTTTTGGCCGGCTGGCTCCCGGACAAAAATTGAAGCTGGAAAGCCTGAAGGAGACCTACGAGACCAGCATCAGCACACTTCGTGAAGTCTTGAACCGGCTCTCCTCCGAGGGGCTCGTCGTCGCCGAGGGGCAAAAAGGCTTCGAAGTGTCTCCGGTGTCGGTTTCCGACCTCAAGGAGACGGCGGCGCTGAGGCTTCTCCTGGAAACGCATGCGCTGGAGCAGTCGTTCGTGCATGGCGACGTGGAGTGGGAGGCCCCGCTGGTATCGGCGCATTACAAATTGGCGCGGATGGAACAGGTGATGGCATCCGGCGATACCAGCAGGGCCGAGGACTGGAAGCGTTACGACTGGGAGTTCCATCAGGCGCTGATATCTGCTTGCGGGTCGAAACTGCTGATGGAGACGCATTCGGTGATCTTCGACAGATATCTCAGATATCAGATGGTTGCCTTGTCCTATCGAGGCGATGTCGCGGCCAATGAACATCAGCAGCTTTTGGATGCGGCATTGCGACGTGACGCAGAGACGGCCAAGCGGGTGCTTGTCCTGCATATCCAAGGCGGGGTCGAACATGCGCTGGCAAGAGGAACGCTGAAATAGAAATGATCCGGATGTTTCTCTTCGAGCTTTAGGTTCACCAACTCAGACATTTCGGCGAAACCAGGAAAAGCCATGCTCAAGCAAGTCCATGACCCGGCTGAAACAGTAAGCGATGTCGTCTTCCGGCAGATTCGCGAGGATATTATATCCGGGACATTGCCGCCGGGGGCCAAGATCAAGCTGGAGCAGGCAAAAGAACGTTACTCCATCGGCATCTCATCGCTCCGCGAAATCCTGAGCCGCCTGACCACGGAAAACCTCGTTGTCGCCGAGGGGCAGCGTGGTTTCGAAGTCAGCCCCGCTTCGCGCCGCGAGCTCCTCGAGCTCGCCGACCTCAGGATCGTTCTTGAGACACATGCGATCGGCCTTGCCTTCGCTGCCGGAAATCTTGAATGGGAGGGGCGCATCGTCGCCGCCCATCACAGGCTGGCTGCCGCGGAACGCAAGCTTCTCGCGGGCGATGTCTCGCGGACCGTCGATTGGGTCCGATACGACTGGGAGTTTCATCAGGCGATCGTCTCGGCCTGCAATTCAGCGACGCTGATGGCAACATTGTCGTCTGTCTTCGACCGCTTTCTTCGCTACCATATGCTGGCCGAGAGTTTTCGCGGCAAGCCTGTGGTGGATGACCATAGGCTTCTGTTTGAGCTTTCCATTCAGCGCGACGTCGCTGGTGCGACCGACGTCGTCAGACGGCACGTTCAAAGCGGCGTCGAACATGTGCTGAAGAGCGGCCGCATTCTCTGAGCAGGGTCTCAAAATGCGTCTTTCGGAATTCCCTCCGGTCGCATCTGTTTCTTCAGGGCGGCGATGCGGAAAATTGCGTTCGGCGCGCCGTAGCCGCGGTAGCCGCGGCGCTCGACGATCTCGAAAAAGAAACCCTCTCCATAGGTTCCGCTATAGAGCTGGAAATATTCACCATGCTCGTCGCGGTCATAGAGGATGTTCTCCGCCTTCAGCCGCTCGGTCAATGCGGGATCGAGGCCGAAGCGTGCTTCGACGTCGTCATAGTAGTTCGGCGAAATGTGCAGTGATCTGAAACCGCAAACACGAAGGCTTTCGGCGGTTGCAAAGATGTCGTCGGTCAAAAACGCCAGATGCTGTATGCCGGCCCCGAATTTCTCGGCAATGAAATGTCCCGCCAGAGTGCGGCGATTCTCGGCGCCGTTCATGGTAATGCGCAGCGCCCCGGTGTCGTTCTCGACGACTTGACTGCGCACCACCCCGGCCGGATCGATGATATCGACCATCGGGGTCTTCCGCGTCTCGAAAATGGACGTGTAGAACAGCAGCCAAGTGAGCATTTCATCGTAGCCGACCGTCTGGGCGACGTGATCAATGCGCAAAAGGCCCGCGGACGGCGCGTCGCTGTCGTCGGTGACCGGCTGAAAGTCGATTTCGGAGAAGCGACCCAATGCGCTCTTGTCGTCGATGAGGTAGACGATCCCGCCTCCGACACCGCGGACGGCAGGCAGCTCCAGCTCACCGTCTGCGACAGGCTGGGTGAATGGCTCGGCATCCAAGGCGAGCGCCCGCTCATAGGCCTTGGCCGCATCGTCGACGATCAGGGCCATGGCATAGGCAAAAGTACCGTGAACGGCGTAGGCCGCGTTCGCGAATCCTGCCTGATCGACATTGACGAGGATGCGGATCTCGCCTTGCTCGAAAAGCGAGACCTTCTTCGTGCGGTGGATTGCCGTCCTTTTGAATCCGAGGGTGCGCAGCAATGCAACCAGCTCGACTTCATCCTGTTCGTCCGTGGCGAACTCGACGAAGCCGACACCCTTGACGGAAGGCCTTTCCGGCATCGCCGCTCCGGTCATGCTTCCGATGCCGAGATGGCGCCGTACCTGGTCGCCAAGATAGAGCAGCGAGCGGTGGCCATCGGCCGCGATCGCACGCGACAAACCGCCTCGAAACTGGTCGTTGAAGATCTCCAGGGAGAAATACCCGTCATAACCTGTCGCTGCGACGGCGTTCGGTGAACGCCGTCACGGGAAGGTCGCCTTCACCCGGCATGTTTCGGAAGTGACGGCTCCAGTAGAGCAGGTCCATGTCGATATCAGGGGCATCGGCGAGCTGGACGATGAAGATCTTCTCCTTCGGAATCGAGCGGATCGAATTGACGTCGATCTTGCGCGACAAAGTGTGAAAGCTGTCGAGGATAAGACCGACATTCGGATGATCGGCGCGACGGACGATCTCCCAGGCGTCGCGGTGGTCGCTGATATGGCGACCCCAGGCAAGCGCCTCGTAGCCCACCCTCAGTCCACGCCTGGCGGCACGCTCGCCGAGTTCATGAAAGTCCGCCGCCGCCCGGTCGATGCCGCCGATAGCGGCCGGCGAGACGTTGGAGCAGACGAGCACAAGATCCGTTCCAAGCTGCTGCATCACGTCGAACTTCCGTTCCGCGCGGTCAAACGTGCGGCTTCGCAGCGGCTCCGGCATGCCTTCGAAATCACGAAATGGCTGAAACAGGGTGATCTCCAGGCCATAGTCGCGGACGAGTTTTCCGACATCGGCCGGGCTTCCGTCGAAGGCGAGGAAATCATTTTCGAAGATCTCGACGCCGTCGAAGCCCGCTCGGGCGATCGCCTCGAGCTTCTCCGGCAGTTCGCCGCTGATCGTTACAGTCGCAATCGAGGTCCTCATGTCAAAGCCCTTCCGATATCCCTGCGAGATTTAAACGAGCGCCGAACGCCACGATGCGTCCTGGAAATCGCTCGATACTATTATGGCAAATGTCGTGAGGAATTCAAATAGCGTGTCTTATTATAAATTCTCATATGATTTTGAAAAACTCTGTTGATTTGAGTGCTCGTCTCTGGCAATCATTCCTCTCACAGTCAAAGGTGAGGTGGCTGTCCGGTCGAGTGACCGCCAAAGGAGGAGGAATCACATGTTCAAATCTATGCTGACGCGCCGAAACGCGATGCTCGGAGCCGCGGCCCTTGTGGCTGCCGTCACCCTGGCGCAACCGGCCGCCGCCATCACGCCTGATGAAATCAAGGCTCGCGGCAAGATCATCGTCGGAATTCAGGGTGACAACCCGCCCTGGGGCTTCGTGACCAGCGGCGGCAAACAGGACGGCCTCGACGCCGACATCGCAACGCTGTTTGCCAAGGAACTGGGTGTTTCGGTCGAGTTCGTGCCGCTTGAAGTCAACAACCGCATTCCCGCACTGACGGCCGGCCGCGTCGACGTTCTGTTCGCGACGATGGCGATGCTGCCGGATCGCGCGAAGGCCGTGCAGTTCAGCAAGCCCTATGTCGCCAATGCCATCGTTCTGATTGGTCCGAAATCGGCTGAGATCAAGAAGAATGACGACATGGCCAAGTTCACGGTCGGCGTCGCCAAGGGTGCAGCCCAGGACACGCAGGTCACCAAGAACGCACCGCCGAGCACGACCATCCGGCGCTATGATGGAGACGCCGCGAGCGTCCAGGCCCTGGTGTCCGGCCAGGTCGAGACACTTGGCGGCAACATTTTCTACATGGACCGGGTGGAGAAGGCCCGTCCGGGCGAATTCGAAAACAAGCTTGAATTCCAGAAGCTCTACAACGGTGCCTGCACCCGTCTCGGCGAAAAGGAAATCAATGCGGCGCTCAACACCTTCATCGACAAGATCAAGGCCAACGGCGAACTCAAGGCAGTCTACGACAAGTGGATGAAGGTTCCGGTCCCGCAATTCCCGGAAACGCTGGAAGGCATTCCGTTCGCGGCGAACTGAGCGAACGGCCAAGGATAGCTGCCCCTCACCCTAACCCTCTCCCCGTAAAAACGGGGAGAGGGGACGTGCCCCGCGAGGGGTGCGTGAGGGACGGAGAGGTTGCAGCTTGTCCCTTCTCCCCGCCTGCGGGGAGAAGGTGGCGGCAGCCGGATGAGGGGCAGGCGGCGATCGCCTTGGGGCGGGGATTTTGACGTCCAGACGAAGCCTTTACCAATGAAGGCGGGCAGCCATGCCCGGCAACGCAACCGCCATGCTTAAGGCTCTGCCCGCATCCAGGAGCGCGATATGACCAAACCAATCTTTGTGCTCAACGGGCCGAACCTCAATCTTCTCGGTCAGCGCGAGCCGGCGATCTATGGAACCACGACGCTGGCCGACATCAGGAAACGGTGCGTGACCAAGGCAAAAGCCCTGGGATTCGACGTCGAGTTTCGGCAGACCAATTTCGAGGGCGAACTGGTCGAGAGCGTGCACCAGGCCCGGACCGACGCCTGTGGCATCATCATCAATCCTGCCGGCTACACGTTCACATCGATCGCTCTTCTCGATGCGCTGAAAATGTTCGACCCGCCGAAGATCGAACTGCACATCTCCAATGTCCATGCGCGCGAAAACATCTACCATAATTCGCTGATCTCGCGCGTTGCCACGGCCATCATGATCGGTTTTGGAGCCGACGGCTACGAACTCGCCGTCCAGGCGATGGCTGGAATGGTCAAGCGGGACTGAATTCTCGGGAAGACGGACCAGAAGGATCGCCATGAATTATAAGTTGGATTTCACCCCGGTCATAGATGGCCTGCCGAGCCTTCTGCTCGGCTGCCTCGGGACGTTCTTGCTTGCCATTTGTGGGATGCTGCTGGCAATCATCATCGGAATTGGCGGGGTTGCGCTCCGCGACTCCGCGCTGAAGCCGGCGCGATGGCTGGTCATCGCCTTCGTCGAATTGATCCGCAACACGCCGTTTCTGGTCCAGATCTTCTTCATCTACTTCGCGCTTCCGCTGACAGGCATCAGGCTGGATCCGACGCCGACGGCGATTATCGCACTCGGCATCAATGGCGGCGCCTACGCGATCGAGATCATTCGCGGCGGCGTCCAGTCGATCCCGAAGGGACAGATGGAAGCGGGTCTGGCGCTTGGTCTGCACAAGGCTCAGGTCTTCCGGCTGATCATCCTCAAGCCGGCATTGCGGGCGATCTATCCGTCTTTGACCAGCCAGTTCGTCCTGTTGACGCTGACCACCAGCATTGCATCGGCGATTTCGGCCTACGAGCTGACGTCCGTTTCGCAGCGTATCGAGTCGGAGAGCTTCCGGAGCTTCGAGGTCTACTTCACCGTCACGGTTTTCTATTTCGTGATCTCCTGGCTGATGATGCGCATCTTCGCGCTGTTTTCGGCGCGCTACTTCAAATATCCGGTCAAGTAGGAGGAATTCCATGGGTCACGAAGAATTCGTCTTCCTCCTGATCGGCCTGAAATGGACCGTTGTCCTGTCCGCTGTAGGCTTTGTCTGCGGTGGCATCGCAGGGCTCGGCGTCGCCCTTGCCCGTGCCTCGGGCATGCCGCTGCTGGAACGCGTCACGGCCGGTTATATCGCCGTCTTCCAGGGAACCCCGCTACTGATGCAGCTTTTCGTCGTCTATTACGGCCTGGCACTGGTGGGGCTGATGCTCGATGCCTGGGTGGCCGTCGCCATCGGACTGACGCTGCACGCCAGTGCCTATCTCGGCGAGATCTGGCGCGGATCGATCGAAGCGGTTCCGCGCGGCCAGACGGAAGCGGCAAAGGCTCTCAGCCTCAGATACATCTCGCGCATGAAGGATGTCATCCTGCCGCAGGCGCTGCGCATTTCGCTGCCCGCCACGATAGGTTTCCTCGTGCAGTTGATCAAAGGCACCTCGCTTGCATCGATCGTCGGCTTCACCGAGCTGACGCGGGCCGGCAACATCATCTCCAACCAGATCTTCCAACCGCTGACGGTCTTCGGCATCGTCGGCATTCTCTATTTCCTGATGTGCTGCCCACTGACGATTCTTGGCGCCCGCCTCGAACGAAAGTTTGCCGCCTCTGCGCGCTGATCCGCATCCCTCGTCCTCGACGCGGTCCAGTCCGCCATATGGAGTTTCTACCGATGACCAGTCCCAGTCCCGCTCAAGGCGCGGAAACCATGATCACCATGGAGCGGGTGGAGAAGTGGTATGGCGCTTTTCAAGCCCTGCACGACATCAACATATCGGTTCGCAGCGGCGAGAGGATCGTCTTGTGCGGGCCCTCCGGCAGCGGCAAGTCGACGCTCATTCGCTGCATTAACCATCTCGAGACCTACGAGAAGGGTGAAATCCGCGTCGGCGGGATTCTTCTCGGCAATCAGGCCAAGACCATCGATGCGATCCGTCGTGAGGTCGGTATGGTCTTCCAGCAGTTCAATCTGTTTCCGCATCTGACCGTGCTGCAGAATTGCATGCTGGCGCCGATGAAGGCCGTCGGCGTCGGCAAGGCGGAGGCCGAGGAACGGGCACGCGGGCTGCTTGAGCGGGTCAAGATCCTGGAGCAGGCCGACAAATATCCGGTGCAACTTTCTGGTGGCCAGCAGCAGCGCGTGGCAATCGCGCGCGCGCTTTGCATGCGGCCGAAAGTGATGCTGTTCGATGAACCGACGTCGGCGCTCGATCCGGAGATGGTCAAGGAGGTGCTGGATACGATGATCGCGCTGGCCGACGAGGGCATGACGATGATCTGCGTCACGCATGAAATGGGCTTTGCCCGCCAGGTCGCCGATCGCGTGATCTTCATGGCCAGCGGCGCGATCGTCGAGGAAGCCCCGCCCGCCGAGTTCTTCACAAACCCGCAGCATGAGCGAACCAGGAAATTCCTCGGAGAAATCCTGCGGAAGTAAGGCGTCTCAAGGTCGATGCGTCTGGGAAATTATGGGAGCCGGCAATGAAGCCGCTAGAGATTGCAGTCATGGGAGCCGGCCTCATCGGCAGGCGCCACGTCGAGCGTGTCATGTCCGAGCCCGGAACCGTTCTCTCGGCGGTGATCGATCCTTCCGCCGCCGGTCGCGACTTTGCCGAGACTGTCGGCGCCCGATGGTACCGGAGCTTTTCGGACATTCGCGTCGAGGACAGGCCTGACGGCGTCATCGTGGCAACGCCGAACCAGCTTCACGTCGAGAACGGAATGGAGATCGTCGCTGCTGATATCCCTGTCCTGATCGAGAAGCCGATCGCCGACGATGTCGATGCTGCAGCAGCACTCGTTGTCGCCGGCGAGAAGGCAGGCATACCGCTGCTGGTCGGTCATCACAGACGCCACAATCCGATGATCCAGGCGGTCAAACAGATCGTCGACGGCGGAAGGCTTGGCCGGATCGTCACGGTGCACGGCACGTTCTGGGTCGCCAAGCCCGACGACTATTTCGATATCCCCTGGCGGCGCGAAGCGGGCGCCGGCCCGGTCTTCGTCAACCTGATCCACGATGTCGACCTCTTCCGATATCTCTTCGGCGAGGTCGACGCCGTCCATGCGATGGAATCGCACGCCGTACGGAACCATGCCGTCGAGGATACAGCCGTCGTCACGCTGCGGTTTGCAAGCGGGGTGTTTGCCACCCTCAACGGCAGTGACGCCGTGGCCGCGCCCTGGAGCTGGGAGATGACCACCGGGGAGAATCCCGCTTTTCCCCGTTACGATCAATTCTGCTACCAGATCGGCGGCACCAAGGGTTCGCTCGGAATTCCCGATTTGACGCTTTGGACGAGCCCTTCGAGGCCCGACTGGCTGGAGCAGCTTGCCCAGGAGCGGGTGCCCTACGCAGCCGCCGATCCCCTTTGCGTTCAGCTCAGACATTTTTGCGACGTCATTCGTGGCGATGCCACGCCTCTGGTGAGTGGCCGGGAGGGCCTTGCTACTCTCAGGGTCGTCGAAGCGATCAAGAGATCGGCGCGCTGGGGGCAGATGATCCACCTCTCCAACGCCAGCGCCTCTTCCGATCCCCAGAAAGTCTGACCACATGATCACCGGGACGACCAAACTCATCGCGCACCTCGGCTATCCGACGGAGTCCTTCAAGGCGCCGCTGATCTACAATCCGTACTTCGAGGAGAACGGAATTGATGCCGTCGTCGTGCCGATGGGCTGCAGGCCGGAGGACTATCCGGCGTTTATGAAGCTTCTGTTCCGGCTATCCAATATCCACGGTGCTCTGATCACGATGCCGCACAAGATTTCGACGATGGCGCTGCTCGACGAAACGTCGACCAATGCGAAAGTCGCCGGCTCGTGCAATGCGGTGCGTCTCGGTTCGGACGGCAGGCTGATCGGTGACATGTTCGATGGCGAGGGCTTCGTTCGCGGCGTATTGCGCAAGGGTAAAAAGGTTGAAGGCGCCCATGCGCTCATTGCGGGCGCCGGCGGCGTCGGCTCGGCGATCGCCGCGTCGTTGGCACAGGCGGGCGTGGAGCATCTCGCGATCTTCGACGCCAACGAGACGACCGCGACCGCGCTGCTGGACAGGCTGAAGAAATATTATCCGCAGCTTGAAGTGACGGTCGGCTCCACCGATCCGGAAGGCTTCGACATCGTCGTCAATGCGACACCTCTCGGAATGCGACGGGGTGACCCGCTGCCGATCGATATCGACCGCATCTCCCCATCGACCTTCGTCGGCGAAGTCGTGATGACGAAGGAGATAACCCCTTTTCTCGATGCTGTGCGGGCGCGCGGCTGTGCATTTCAGGTTGGCACCGACATGTTGTTCGAACAGATCCCCGCCTATCTCGAATTCTTCGAATTCCCGACAACGACGGCCGACAATCTGCGGGCGATCGCCAAACTCGGATGATGCGACTTCAAAGCATGATGCCGAAAAGCGTGAGTGGTTTTCGGACGACATCCTGTACTAGAGCGAAGCGGTGATGCCGCCGTCGACCGTCAGCATGTGGCCGTTGACGAAGGATGATGCGTCCGAAGCCAGGAAGACGGCGGCGCCGACGAGCTCCTTGACCTCGCCCCAGCGGCCGGCCGGCGTGCGGGTTTCCAGCCAGCCGGAAAACTTCGGATCGTCGACAAGCGCCTGGTTGAGCGGCGTGCGGAAATAGCCGGGCGCGATCGCATTGACCTGCAGGCCATATTTCGCCCAGTCGGTCGCCATGCCGCGCGTGAGGTTCTTCACCGCGCCCTTGGTCGCGGTGTAGGGCGCGATGCCGGGACGGGCGAGTTCGGCCTGGACGGAGGCAATGTTGATGATCTTGCCGCGGCCGCGAGCAATCATCGCCTGGGCGACCGGCTGGCTGACATAGAACAGGCTGGAGACGTTGGTCTTGAAGATCTCGTCCCATTTGTCGACCGGGAAGTTCTCCAGCGGTGTGCGGAACTGCATGCCGGCATTGTTGACAAGGATATCGATCGGGCCGATTTCCGCCTCGATATAGGCGATGGCGGTGCGGCTCGCCTCCGCATCGGTGACGTCGAACGCGGCGCTGACGGCATGGCGATGGCTGCGACGGATATCCTCGGCGGCGGCCTCCGCCTTCTGCGCGTTGCGGCCGTTGATGATGATCGAGGCGCCATGCTCGGCAAGCCCGACCGCCAATGCGCGGCCGATGCCCTGGCTGGAGCCGGTGACGAGAGCGCGGCGGCCGGAGAGGTCAAAAAGGGGAAAGGTCACGAGATTGCTCCTGATTTCATTGCACTTTGCATAGCCGGTTTCCGGCATGAGATGCAAAGGCGCTGAATCAGGTCGTTCCAAGCCTCTTGATATTCCCCGTCAGCTCCTTCGCCAGTCGCAGGCTGGCGGCGGTTGCCATCGTCATTTGCGGCAGCAGCAGCCATTCGAGGGTCCAGGCTGCGCCAGAACGCTCCTGTTCGTGCACGAGAGACTGATGGATGCCCGATAGGAGACTGGCGTTGAAGCGGGCGAGCGAGACCAAGACCTCGGCGGAAACGGGGTTCTGCTTGTGCGCCATCGCCGATGAAGTGCCGCCGCCTGAGATTTCGATCTCGTCGCCGGCCTGGGCAAGCAGCGCGATATCCTGCCCCATCTTGCCGAGACTGCCCGATATCGACGCGAACAGGCCGGCGATATCGGCGATCGGCAGACGCCCGCTCTGCCATTGCGGTGCATCGGTGAGGCCGAGTTCCTGCGCGAGCGAGGCCCGGATGGCCGCGGCCTGCGAACCGAGCTTGTCCAGCGTGCCGGCCGCGCCCCCGAACTGAACGGGAAAACCCTGCTCGGTCAGGCGGTCGCGATAGGTCGCCAGCGGCTCCCGCCACGCACGGAGGCGGTCGGAGACGGTGATCGGGATCGCCGCCTGCATGCGGGTGTGGCCCATCAGCTGGTTCCGGCCGAACTGGCCGTCGAGCGCATCGAGCCCTGCGGAGATGGTGGAAAGCCGGCCGGCAAACAGGAAGACGACGGCCTTCAGGCGGATCATCAGGCTGGTATCGATGACATCCTGGCTGGTCGCGCCGAGATGCAGGCTTTTTGCCGCTTCCTCGCCGACATCGGTACGCAGCTGCTTGATGAGGTCGGGAACGACGACGCCGTCCCTTGCCGTTGCCGATCGAAGACTGGAGACCTCGGGTGAGAAGGCGGCGCAGGTGTCAGCGATGCGCCTTGCGGCTTCGGCGGGAATGAGGCCATGAGCGGCTTCAGCCTTGGCGAGCGCGGCCTCGAAGGAGAGCATGGCCCGGATATCCGCCTCGCCGGAGAAATAGGGCGCGATTTCGTCGTCGCCGAGCAGGCCGGAGAGGAAAGGATGGTCGAAGGGCGAAGCGGTCATGATCGTCTCGGTTTGTGGTGGTGGCCCTCATCCGGCTGCCGCCGCCTTCTCCCCGCTGAAGGGGCTCGAGGCGGCGTCCGCGCTTCATGGGCGGGTGATCTCGTACGGCACATCCCCTCGGACGCTACCCGCACATCACCGCCCCAGCAAGCCGATCGCGACGCCGGCCTTCAGATATCGAGAAACACCGTTTCCTTAGGACCCTGCAGATGGATGTCGAAATGACAGGTCGCGCCGTCGCGGGTGGCGACCATCGTTGCGACGCGCTCGCGATGTTCGATGCGGGAAAGCAGCGGGTCGGCGGCGTTGGCCTCCGTCTCCTCCGGAAAATACATGCGCGTATGCAGGCCGATATTGATGCCGCGAGCGACGATCCAGAAGGTGATGTGCGGGGCTTGTCTGCGGCCGTCCTTGAAGGGGACGCGGCCGGGCTTGACCGTCTCGAAGCTGTAGACGCCGTCCTCGGCACGGGTCGGGCAGCGGCCCCAGCCGGTGAAATTGGGATCGGCAGCACCGCGCATTTCCGACGGGCTGTTGTAGAGCCCGGCGCTGTCGGCCTGCCAGATCTCGATGACCGCATCGCGCACCAATGCGCCGGCACCGTCGAAGATCCGGCCGGTGATGGTGATACGCTCGCCGAGCGTTTTGTCGTTGACCATCGCGATGCCGAGATCGCTGTCGTAGACACCCGAGATGTCGCAGAAATTCGGCGTCAGGCCGATATGGACATAGGGCCCCGCCGTCTGCGACGGGGTTTCCTTGAGGTAGCCGAGCTGCTGCATGGTCAGTTGCCCTCCAATTTGTTTTCGAACATCGTCGAGCGGCGGCCGCGCAGCACGATATCGAATTTATAGGCGCGCGAATCCATCGGGATGGTGTTGCCCCAGTCGAGCGGCGCGATCAGTTGCTCGATCGCCGCTCTGTCGGGAATGGTGCCGACGATCGGACATTTCCAGATCATCGGATCGCCTTCGAAATACATCTGGGTGATCAGGCGCTGGGCAAAGCCATGGCCGAAGATCGAGAAATGAATATGGGCGGGACGCCAGTCGTTGATGCCGTTCGGCCAGGGATAGGCGCCGGGGCGGACGGTGCGGAAATGGTAGCGGCCATCCTCGTCGGTGATGGCGCGGCCGCAGCCGCCGAAATTCGGGTCGATCGCGGCGAGATAGGTTTCCTTCTTGTGGCGATAGCGACCGCCGGCATTGGCCTGCCAGAACTCGACCAAGGCGCCGGCAACCGGCCTGGCGCGCTCGTCGAGCACGCGGCCATGGACGATGATGCGCTCGCCAATCGCGCTTTCGCCGGGCTGCGCGTAGTTCAGGATCAGGTCGTTGTCGAGTTCGCCGATCATCGAATGGCCGAAGACTGGGCCGGTGGTCTCGGAAATCGTGCCGTCGAGCGAGAGCAGCGCGCGCTGCGGCGCGCGCAGGACGGAGGTCTTGTAGCCAGGCGTCAGCGCCGGCGCATGCCAGGCGCGGTCGCGGGCGAAGAAGCCGCCGGTCTCGGGCTTGCGGTTCGGTCGTTCGGACATGTTCCTCCCTCAGGCCGCCTTTTCGGCGTCCATCTGTTCAAAAGCCTGCTTTGCGATCTTGATCGCGTGATTGGCCGCGGGAACACCGGCATAGATCGCAACATGCAGCAGCGCCTCGCGGATATCCTCGCGGGTCGCGCCCGTATTGGCTGTGGCGCGCACATGCATGGCGACCTCGTCGTCCTGGCCAAGCGCGGCAAGCAGAGCGATCGTGATGATCGAACGCTCGCGCTTCGTCAGCGCCGGGCGCGACCAGACATGGCCCCAGGCGGCTTCGGTGATCAGCTCCTGGAAGGGGCGGTCGAACTCCGTCGATGTGGCGGCGGCGCGGTCGACATGGGCGTCACCGAGCACGGCGCGGCGGGTCGCCATGCCCTGGCGATAGCGCTCGGAAGGGGACGCGGTTTCGTTCATGGGCTGACTTCTCCAGGCGGAATGGATGTGAGGAAGGCGCGGATGATCGCCGTCAGCGCCTCCGGCTGCTCGACGCAGGGAATGTGCGCGCAACTAGGGATGACCTCGTAGCGAGCGCCTGATATCAGCTTCGCGGTCGAAAGCACGAGATCGGGCGGCGTTGAGCCATCCTGGTCGCCGACGATGCAGATCGTCGGGACATTGATCGTCTTTGCGACCTCGGTGAAATCGGCATCGCGGATCGCGGCGCAGGCGGCGACATAGCCCTCGACGGGCTGGCGCGTCAGCATGTTGCAATAGCCGGCATAGGCGGTGCTCTCGGGCCGGCGGAAGGCAGGCGTGAACCAGCGCTCCATGACCGCGTCGACGATGCTGCCGATGCCGTTTTGCTCGACGGCGGCGATGCGGGCGTTCCAGCTCTCCGCCGTGCCGATCTTGTGGGCGGTGTCACAGAGGATGAGCGCGCGGATCAGATCCGGCCGGCGATGATAGAGCGACTGGGCGATGAGGCCGCCGACGGAGAGGCCGCAGATGACGGCATCCTTGACCGACAGCAGATCGAGCAGGCCGGCGAGATCCGTCGCATGGTCCTCGATCGATGAGGGAAGCTGGCCGACATCGGAAAGGCCGTGGCCGCGCTTGTCGTAAAGCACGATGGCAAATTCACCGGCAAGCCGCACCACGACGTCGCGCCAGATGCGGAAATCCGTGCCCAGCGAATTGGTAAAGACGATCACCGGCCTGTCGGCAGGGGCACCAATGATCTGATAATGGATCGTCACGTCGTTTATGCGGGCGAATTGCACGTCACTCTCCTCCTGAATGGTGAAATTGACTGGTTGATCCGGTTAAGTAAAATGATATTTATTGGCGTTTCGATAACCCTGGAGTTATGCGAGCGATGATCGACAGCCGCGTCAAGTTCCGCCATCTGCAAACCTTTGTCGAGGTGGCGCGGCAGAAGAGCGTCATGAAGGCCGCCGAATTGCTGCATGTCAGCCAGCCGGCGGTCACCAAGACGATCCGCGAACTGGAACAGGTGCTGGGTGTCGATGTTTTCGAGCGCGACGGCCGCGGCATCAAGATCACCCGCTACGGCGAGGTCTTCCTGCGGCACGCCGGCGCCGCGCTGACGGCGCTGCGCCAGGGCCTCGATTCCGTCTCGCAGGAGCAGTTCGCCGATGCGCCGCCGATCCGGATCGGCGCGCTGCCGACGGTGTCATCGCGCATCATGCCGCGGGCGATGGAACTCTTCCTCAAGGAAAAGACCTGGAGCCGGGTGAAGATCGTCACCGGCGAGAACGCGGTGCTGCTGGAACAGCTTCACGTCGGTGATCTCGACCTCGTCGTCGGACGTCTGGCCGGCGCCGAGAAGATGGCGGGCTTTTCCTTCGAGCATCTTTATTCCGAGCAGGTGGTGTTTGCCGTGCGCGCCGGCCATCCGCTGCTCGACGGCCGGCAATCGCTGTTTGCCGGCTTCGGCAACTATACGGTGCTGATGCCGACGCGGGGTTCGATCATCCGGCCGGTTGTCGAAAATTTCCTCATCGCCAACGGCGTCTCCAGCCTGCCGAACCAGATCGAGACGGTGTCGGATTCGTTCGGCCGCGCTTTCCTCAGGGCAAGCGATGCGATCTGGATCATTTCCAACGGCGTCGTGGCCAACGATGTCGCCGACGGGCGGCTGGCGCTTCTGCCGGTCGATACCGGCGAGACCAAGGGGCCTGTCGGGTTGACGATGCGCGCCGATGCCGTGCCGTCTCTGCCGCAATCGATCCTGATGCAGACGATCCGGGAGGCGGCAAGCGAGGCGGTCCTTTAAATTCGCTTGATCAATGCCCAGATTTGGACTATGTCTAATTCAAGACAGGAGGCTTTCATGCAGCATGCACGACGGGAGCAACGGGAAGACCAAGGGCCACAGCGGCTGGAAATGGAGCGGTTTGCTCCGGCCAACCGCAAGAGGCTGAGCGCCCCGGCCCTGCGAACCTTTCTGGCGATCTCCGATCTCTGGGGGCTGAGCGAGGAGCAGCGTCTGCTCGTGCTCGGCTATCCCTCTCGGTCGACCTACCACAATTGGGCCAAACAAGCGCGCGAGCACGGCGCTTTCACGCTCGATGTCGATACGCTGACCCGCATCTCGGCCGTGCTCGGCATCCATCAGGCGCTCGGCGTGCTGTTTTCCGATGAACGCGCTGGCGTCGCCTGGCTGCGCACACCGCATCAGGCGCCGGTTTTCGGCGGCCATCCGCCGCTTGATATCGTGACGAACGGGACCCAGGACGGGTTGATGACCGTCCGCCGGTTTCTCGACGGCGCCCGCGGCGGCCTCTACATGCAGCCAAATATGCTGGACGAAGCCTTCACGCCTTACGAAGATGCGGACATCGTCTTCCGGTGAGCGACCGTTTTGCTGAGGCGCCGCGTCCGTCATACCGGCTGATCCCGTCGCAATTTCCGCCAATCGGACTTTTCGAGACGGTGACGAGGGCGGCCGATCTCGAAGCCGTGATGGAACTCGTCGGCTGGACCAATGATCGTCTCGTCGTCGACCGCATCCAACGGCTTCCCAAGGATCAATGGGTTTACGGCGTTGCCAATGCCAGCATTGTCATGGCAGCATTCCTGCATGTTGCGCCGGGAGGAATGCGCTTCAACGGCCCCGATCTCGGCGCCTGGTATGCAGCCGACGATCTCCGCACAGCCGCCGCCGAAGTTGGCCATCATCTCCGGCGCGAGGCTGTCGCACGTGGGGTGGTGACGATGGCGCGCACCTATCGAAGCTATTCGGCCAATCTGATGGGTGATTACCTCGACATTCGCGGAGAGCAGATGCTGCGGCCCGATGTCTATGACGGCACCAGCTATGCGGCGTCGCAAGTGCTGGGGGAAGAGGTGCGCTCGAGCGGCGGCGCCGGTATCCTCTATGACAGTGTCCGGCTGAGAAGTGGAGTGGCCATCGTCGCCCTCCGGCCGCGCAACATTCAGGGCGTGGTGCAGGCCGACCACTTCGAAATCACCGTTTCGGCCACCGACCGACGCATCGATGTCAGGAAGCTTGCAGCCTGACGGCTGCAGCCGCGGGCCGGCGCCGAGGAATTGGTGACGCTCAAACCGGCAATCGTTCGGCCCATGCCTTTGCCGCCTTCGCCATCGTGGAAAGGTGGTCGGCACTGGAGAAGCCGGAGATCGTCTTGCGCGGCTTGAGGTCGTGGTCACCATCCTCGAGCCAGAGGATCTCGATCCTGTCGGACAGATCATAGCCCGGCACCTCGTCCCGCGTGCCGAATTCGTCGCGTGTTCCCTGGCAGATCAGGGTAGGCGTCGTCAGCCCTGTGAGGTGGCCGGTGCGCAGCTTCCCAGGCTGGCCGGGCGGATGGAAGGGATAGCCGAGGCAGAGCAGGCCGGCGATTTTCCCGCGGCGATGGAGATCGTCGGCGACCATGCTGGCGACCCGGCCGCCCATCGACTTGCCGCCGATAATCAGAGGGCCGCTGGCGCCGAGATCTTCAATGGCCGCCTCGTATTCGGGATTGAGCGTTTCGGCGCGCGGCGGCGGTTTACGACCGTCGGAGGTGCGGCGGGCGGCCATGTAGGCGAATTCGAAACGAGCGACGCGGAAGCCGACGCCGGCGAGCGCATTTGCCGCTGATGTCATCGATGCCGAATCCATCGGCGCGCCGGCGCCATGCGCAAGAAGGATCGTGAAGCGCGCATCCTGAGGGCCCTGCAGCAGAAACCTGTCAAGCATCGGTAGTCCTCCATCCCATCGCCGGAACCATGTCGACGGCCGTGACTTCTTCCTGGAAAGGAGACCGACAATGTCGACGAATGATCAAAACGTAAAGCCCGAGCAGAGGCGACCGAAGGATGTCGGCGCCGTTCCTGAAAAGCCGGAGCCCGCCGACGCAGAATCGATGGCGCCGCCGGTGGTCCAGCCGGCTGGGGTCAGGGACAAAAGCGAACGACCCGTGGTCAATCCGATCACTGGTGTCGCCTCCTGATCGACTAGAGCATGATGCCGAAAAGTGTGAGCGGTTTTCGGACGACATCATGCTCTAATTCTTTGATTTAGATCAGGATCAGATTTTAGGCCGACCCGGCCTAAAATCTGATTCCTGTTCTAGGGTCAATTATCGTGTAGAACCGCAGAACCGCCTCTTGAAACCCCGGCGGAAAGGGTCCATATACCCGTCCTGCCTGAAAAATGGATGCGCGCGGTATCGACGTCGTCGAACGGTTCGTTGTCCGACAGGATAAGGGCGCTCCCCGCAAGGGTCGAGCGCCCTTTTTGCTTTCCAGCGCTTTGGACAGCGGGGCAACTCGGACTAACCGGTCCTGCTCCGACTCGGCCCCACGGCCATACGCAGATTAGGCCCGCGCTGATCGTCGTTGACATAGCAGGCCGACAAAATGCTGCATCTCGTTGGATGCGATGCCAAGGCGAAGCATGTCGGCGGCTTTGGTGGCTTCAGCATGGCGTGTCATGAGGCCGGCGACCGTTTCCCTGCCAACAGGTGCCCATGCTGACGCTGGCGATGCTGAGGCGACTAAAGCGCCCTTTAAGAAATGTTCTCCTTTCCATTCTGCGGCCTCCGAAGCGAGCTTCAGCATGCCAGCGAAGATCACGGAACGGTTCTTGCACGGTTACTAATATGTTTACTGTGGGAAGGCCTAATGTCATGAAGTGGTGCACATCCGAAGAGTTTGCCCCTCTGATGCTGGTTGTGAGTGGGCCGGAAAAATACAAGCTTGTCGCAACTCTTTTCCAGGCCGCCGAGATGCTGACGGTTAGCTGGCCGATCGACGACGGAGAAGAATATCTTCTAGCGATTAGGGCGTGCCGACATGCAATTCATGGGGAAATTCCGGCTCAGGACGCGCGGGCAGCGCTTATCCGTGCCGCTGACGAAGCTGGCATTCCGGTGATCACCGTTCACTGAGTTCGTAGCCGACGGTGAATTGAGTTCACGGGCTCCTACATGATACACCACTCTCGTTCCGCTGCATGCGCAAGGTCAACAAGCGGCTGCATGGTCGGCGGCGTCCTTTAGGAAGGGCGCGATGCTGATCATCAGCTGGTTCGATGATCCGCATTTCGGAACGCGCGATCTTGATCTGCTTGGCTTTGGCGATCCGGCGCCGAGCCGGCCAAAGCGCGGGGCAAATATTTTCCGTCGGCTCTGTCGACTTTCGCATCAGCCGATCGTCCTTGCTATGATGTGCTGCCACCCGGTCGTGGCTTCAGCACGTCCTTTGCGCGTCTGAGACGCGCGGCAATAGAAGGAGGATATCGTCATGGATAATCAGCATCTGGTACCCGCCGCCGTGCTTGCGGCTAAGAATGGCGTCCGGTTCCCCAATGAGAGTGAGGAATATCGCAGCGCCCGCGACGCGCTGCTGGCCGAAGAGATCGAATTGCGCCGGCACATCGAGCGCGTGGCAGTACAGCGCCGGGCGCTGCCGCCGGGCGGCGAGGTCACGAAAGACTACCGCTTCGAAGGCAGCGATGGGCCGATATCCTTCAGCGAGCTCTTCGCCGACAAGGAGACGCTGATCGTCTATAGCTACATGTTCGGCCCGGAACGCGAGCGCCCATGCCCGATGTGCACCTCGCTGCTGTCGGCCTGGGACGGCGAGGTGCCCGACATCCAGCAGCGCGCAGCCCTTGCCGTCGTCGCACTTTCGCCGATCGGCAGGCTGCTCGCCTTCAAGAAGGAACGCGGTTGGCACCACCTGCCGCTCTATTCCGACATGACGGGCGATTATAGCCGCGACTATCATGCAATCGGCAGGGGTGGTGGTGATGACGCTGCCTTCAACGTCTTCACGCGCCGCGACGGCACCATCCGCCATTTCTGGAGCCAGGAGATGGGCGAGGTGACGGCCGACCCTGGCGAGGATCCGCGCGGCGCACCAGACCTGATGCCGCTCTGGACCGTTATCGATTCGACGCCAGAAGGCCGGCCGGCGGACTGGTATCCAAAGCTGTCCTATTAAAAGCAATTCCAGGAAAAGTGCGAAGCGGTTTTCCGTCCGGAGTTGCGTTAAAGCAAAAAGTCGAGCGGTTCCGCGACTTCCATAAAAAGTTGAACCGCTCCTAGCCGGCGTCGTCTGCCATCAGCCGGTGGAGCGGTTTCTGGAGGCCTCGACCCATTCGATGCTGGTGACCGCGGCATCCGGCAGCGGCGGCGGATCGATGTCGTAGACATAGCCGGAGAGCATGTCGGCGGCGCGTTCCGTCGCCTTGATCTTCGCCTCGGTTTCCGAGACCGCCTTGGAGATCGCCTCGATGCGGGCGCGGAACATGTGGGCGAGCACATCGCGGCCGGACTGCTTTTCGAGCCGCTCCAGATGCAGGCCGATTCGTGAGGCGTGGCGCTCCAGCTCGCTCTTGCTGAAACGCGCCTTTCGCAGTTCTTCGGAAAGGCTGTCCTGCATGACGGCGACGGGATCGAAACTTCCGGGTGCACGCTCGTCGAGCACCGCGTCGGTGACGAGCTTCTCGATCATCACGAGCGCCTGCAATTCGGCCGCATCGGCGAATTCGACGTCATAGCCGGTATCGTCGTAGACCTTGCGCCGGACCGGATCGAGAAGCAGCCCGTAGGCTTTCTGCAGATTGGCGAAGGCGTCCGAATCACCACCTGAATCGGGGTGGGCAACCTTCGCCAGGCGCCGATAGGCGGCCTTCAGCTGCGCCTCGTCCGCATCGCGTTCAACGCCGAGAATATCGTATGGATCCGTCACGCCTGCTCCCTTGCTCCCCGCCACGTTGCGGGCAGTCTAGGTCTTCTTCTTCATCAGAAGGGCGAAGTTTAGACCGAAACGAGGAATGACGTCCATGGCCCGAGATGGCGATGGTTTATGCAGATGCTTCGCCAAATCCACGATTGTTTAATGTTTTCAACTCGTTGTTCGAAGATCAGCCTGCGGTGATCGAAGCGAGATAACATCTGGCTTCGCCATCGATTTTCAGCGCGGTAGCAGTCGCGTCCTCGATCAGCAGCGCATCGCCGGCCGCAAGCGCGCCGGTCTCGCCGTCCCGCCGGAATGACAATGCGCCGCGATGGCAAAGCAACAGGCATGTCGAGGGCGAAAGCGGCACGGTCTTGCTGTGATCGACGTCGATGCGGATCAGCGTATGGGCGAGCCCGTCACGGCGCGTCATCACATTGAGATCGGTGATCGCTCCGTCCAAGAGCCTGGCTGCGACGGGGATATCCGCCGGGAAGGGCAGGGGATCGCTTGCCGTTGTCAGCGGCACGGGCATGCTGCCTGCGACATCGAGCACCATGCCGTTGCCATCAAGGATCGCCAGCGTCCGGTCGATGCCGGGAAAGATCGAAAACGGGCCATCCTCGGCGACCGTCGCCATGCTGATGCGCCAGTCGAAGTCGTTGATCGAAGCGCCGGGTGGAAAGACGGCGATCTCCACCGTCTCTCCCTTGCCGTTTTTCCAGGGCATGCGTTTGTGATCGCCGGCGCGCAGGATCCTCACCGGGCTCAGTTCCCGAGAATGCCGGGCAGGCGCAAGCCCTTTTCCTTGGCGCAGTCGATGGCGATCTCGTAGCCGGCATCGGCGTGGCGCATGACGCCGGTCGCCGGGTCGTTCCAGAGCACGCGCTCGAGGCGTCTTGCGGCATCGTCCGTGCCATCGGCACAGATGACCATGCCGGAATGCTGCGAGAAGCCCATGCCGACGCCGCCACCGTGATGCAGCGACACCCAGGTGGCGCCCGATGCCGTGTTGAGCAGGGCATTGAGCAGCGGCCAGTCGGAGACGGCGTCGGAGCCGTCCTTCATTGCCTCTGTCTCGCGGTTCGGCGAAGCGACGGAGCCTGAGTCCAGATGGTCGCGGCCGATGACGATCGGGGCGGAGAGTTCGCCTGTTCTCACCATCTCGTTGAAGGCGAGGCCAAGCTTGTGGCGGTCGCCGAGGCCAACCCAGCAGATGCGCGCCGGCAGGCCCTGAAAGGCGATGCGCTCCCTGGCCATATCGAGCCAATGATGTAGATGCTTGTTGTCAGGCAGCAATTCCTTCACCTTGGCATCGGTCTTGTAAATATCCTCCGGATCGCCGGAAAGGGCGGCCCAGCGGAAGGGGCCGATGCCGCGGCAAAACAGCGGGCGGATATAGGCCGGCACGAAGCCCGGAAAGGCGAAGGCGTTTTCGAGGCCTTCATCCTTGGCGACCTGGCGGATGTTGTTGCCGTAATCGAGGGTCGGCACGCCGGCATTCCAGAAGGCGATCATCGCTTCAACATGTTCGCGCATCGAGGCGCGCGCTGCTTTTTCCACAGCCTTCGGATCGCTTTCGCGCTTTGCCTTCCACTCACCCATCGTCCAGCCCTTCGGCAGGTAGCCGTTGATCGGGTCGTGGGCCGAAGTCTGGTCGGTGACGATATCGGGGCGGATGCCGCGGCGGACCATCTCCGGCAGGATTTCGGCAGCATTGCCGAGCAAGCCGACGGACTTTGCCTCGCCGGCCTTGGTCCAGCGGTCGATCATCTCGAGTGCCTCGTCCAGTGTCTCGGCCTTGGCGTCGACATAGCGGGTGCGCAGGCGGAAATCGATCGAATCGGGATTGCATTCGACGGCGAGGCAGCAGGCGCCGGCCATGACGGCGGCGAGCGGCTGGGCGCCGCCCATGCCACCGAGGCCGCCGGTCAGGATCCATTTGCCCTTGAGATTGCCGCCGTAATGCTGGCGGCCGGCCTCGACGAAGGTCTCGTAGGTGCCCTGCACGATGCCCTGCGTGCCGATATAGATCCACGAACCGGCCGTCATCTGGCCGTACATGGCAAGGCCCTTCTTATCCAGCTCGTTGAAATGGTCCCAGGTCGCCCAATGCGGCACGAGATTGGAATTGGCGATCAGCACCCGCGGCGCATCCTTGTGGGTGCGGAACACGCCGACCGGCTTGCCGGATTGGACGACCAGGGTTTCTTCTTCCGTCAGCGTCTTCAGCGTCGCGACGATGCGGTCGAAATCCTCCCAGGTGCGGGCGGCGCGGCCGATGCCGCCGTAGACCACGAGCTCGTTCGGGTTTTCGGCGACATCGGGGTCGAGATTGTTCATCAGCATGCGCAGCGGCGCTTCGGTCATCCAGCTCTTGGCATTGAGATCGTTGCCGCGGGGCGCGCGGATTTCGCGGATATTGTGGCGTGGATTGCTCATGGCGGTTCCCCTGTCGAGAGATCGTTATCGTTTCAGGCCTGGCGCGATCTGTTCGATGCGCACAAGAATGTTTTTGAGATGAACGCGAAGTCTGTCCGCCTTGGCGGCGTCGTAGGCGAAGGGGGCCGCCTCGGTTTGGAGATGCGTCGATTGCGCGAGCTCCATCTGGATCGCGTGCACACCAGTGTCGGGCCGACCATAGTGGCGGGTCGTCCAGCCGCCCTTGAAGCGACCGTTGAGCACGCCGTCGTAGCCTTCGGCGGCTTCGACGACGGTGAGCGTCGCCTGCTCGATCGCGCTGTCGCACGTCTTGCCCATGTCTGTGCCGATATTGAAATCCGGCAGCTTGCCTTCGAAGAGGAAGGGAATGTGGGAGCGGATCGAGTGGCAGTCGTAGAGGATTGCGACGCCATGGATTGCTCTCACGCGCTCGATCTCGGCGGCAAGGGCAGCATGATAGGGGGCATGAAAGTCGCGCAGCCGCGCCGCGATATCGGCTTCATCAGGTCCTTGCCCATCCTTCCAGATCGCCTTGCCGTCGAAGTCCGTCTGGGGAATGAGGCCGGTGGTGTTCTGGCCGGGATAGAGGCTGACGCCCTGGGGATCGCGGTTGGCGTCGATGACGTAGCGGTGGAAGGTGGCGCGCACTGTCGTGACGTTGTCGAGTAGGCCGTCATAGAGGTGGTGGATGTGCCAGTCGGTGTCGGCGAGGATGCGGCCATTGTCGTTGAGACGATCGGCGATCTCAGCCGGCACGTCGGTGCCGGTATGGGGGAAACCGAGGATGACGGGGGAGGTGCCTTGGCGAATTTCGAAGGCGGGTGCGCTCATTGGCAGAATACTCCGGCGTTGCGGGGGTTACCCCCCTCTGTCCTGCCGGACATCTCCCCCACAAGGGGGGAGATCAGCTGGGCGGACCCACTCGTTCCAACATCAATTGTTTGGGGAGATTCCATCTGCGAGTCGATCTCCCCACCTGTGGGGGAGATGCCCGGCAGGGCAGAGGGGGGTACCACGTGCAGAACCATCACAATCAACCCTCCAAAATCGGCAGAATGCCATTCGAAACCGAGGCGTTCAGCGTGCCGGTCGCCACCAGTTCGGCGGCGGCGGTGAGGTCGTTTGCCATATAGCGGTCGACGTCGAGGCTCGGCACTTTGGTGCGGATCGTGGCGATCGCCTTGGCGAGTTCCGGGCTCGTCGATAGCGGCGCGCGCAGTTCGACGCCTTGGGCGGCGGTCAGCGCCTCGATGCCGATGATGCCGAACAGGTTTTCGGTCATGCCGAGCAGGCGACGGGCGCCGTGGCAGGCCATGGAGACATGGTCTTCCTGGTTGGCCGATGTCGGCGTCGAATCGACCGAGGCGGGGTGCGACATCTGCTTGTTCTCCGACATCAGCGCCGCCGAAGTGACCTCGGCGATCATCAGGCCGGAGTTCAGGCCCGGCTTCTTGGCGAGGAAGGCCGGCAGGCCGTAAGAGAGGGTCGGATCGACCAACAGCGCGATGCGGCGCTGCGAAATCGCGCCGATCTCGCAGACGGCGAGCGCGATCTGGTCGGCGGCGAAGGCGACGGGTTCGGCGTGGAAATTGCCGCCGGAAACGACGGAATTGTCCGAGAGCACCAGCGGATTGTCGGTGACCGCGTTGGCTTCGATCTCAAGCGTGCGGGCGACCGAGCGCAGCAGATCGAGGCAGGCGCCGTCGACCTGCGGCTGGCAGCGAATGCAATAGGGATCCTGCACACGCTCGTCCCCCTCGATGTGGCTCTGGCGAATGATGGAGTTTTCAAGCAGGGCGCGAAGCGCGGCTGCCGTGTCGATCTGGCCCTTATGGCCACGCAATGTGTGAATATCCGGATGAAAGGGCGCCGAAGACCCCATGGCGGCATCGGTGGACATGGCGCCGGTGATCAGCGCCGCTTGTGCGGCACGATGGGCGCGAAAGAGGCCGGCAAGCGCCAGCGCCGTCGAGGTCTGGGTGCCGTTGATCAGCGCCAGGCCCTCCTTGGCGGCGAGCACCACTGGTTTGAGGCCGGCCCTTTCGAGGGCTTGCGCGCCCGGGAGGCGTTCGCCGGCGAAGAAGGCTTCTGCCTCGCCCATCATTACCGCCGCCATATGGGCAAGCGGCGCCAGATCGCCGGAGGCGCCGACCGAGCCCTTTTCCGGGATCAGCGGAATGACGCCCTTTTCCAGCATGCCTTCGATCAGCCGCACCAGCTCCAGCCGCACGCCGGAGGCGCCGCGCCCGAGCGAGACCAGCTTCAGCGCCATGATCAGCCGCACGATGTTGTCGGGCAGTGGCGCGCCGACGCCGCAGCAATGCGACAGGATAAGATTGCGCTGCAAGGTGGTCACATCGGCGCTGTCGATCTTGATCGAGGCGAGTTTGCCGAAGCCGGTATTGATGCCGTAGACCGGCGCATTGCCGGCGGCGATCTCGGCGATGCGGGCAGCGGCCTTGGCGATCCCGGCATCGAAGGCGGGATCGAGCCTTGCCGGCACGCCGGTCCAGTAGATGGTTTCGAGATCCTTGAGCGAGACGGAGCCCGGGTGGAGCGTGATAGTCATCGGCCGTTCCTTTCGCCTTTGAAGACGCGCGCGTGAAGCGGATTGAAGCCGATGCGGTAGACGAGCTCGGCAAGGCTTTCGATATTCCAGATAGCGAGATCCGCAGATTTGCCAGGTTCGAGCGTTCCCGTCTTGTCGAGCAGGCCGAGCGCGCGGGCGCCTTCGCGGGTGGCGCCGGCGATGCATTCCTCGACGGTGAGGCCAAAAAGTGTGGCCGACATGTTCATGGTGAGCAACATCGAGGTGAGCGGCGAGGTACCGGGATTGCAATCGGTGGCGATCGCGATCGGCACGCCTGCCCGCCGCAACGCCTCCACCGGCGGCTTCTGCTTCTCATGGATGGCGTAGAAGGCGCCGGGCAGCAGCACGGCGACGGTGCCGGCTGCGGCCATCGCCGCAACGCCATCTTCGTCGAGATATTCGAGGTGATCAGCCGACAGTGCGCCATAGGATGCGGCGAGCCTGGCGCCGCCAAGATTGGAGAGCTGCTCGGCATGCAGCTTGACTGGCAGGCCGAGCGCTTTGGCCTTGTCGAAAACGCGGGCGATCTCGGTGGTCGAAAAAGCGATGCCCTCGCAGAAACCGTCGACGGCATCGGCAAGACCGAGGCCATGCATGTCGTCGAGACCGGGCAGCACGACATTATCGAGATAGTCGCCGTTGCGACCCTTATATTCCACGGGCGTCGCATGGGCGCCGAGATAGCTGGTGGCGACGCGGACCGGACGGATATGGCCGAGCAGGCGGGCGCTCTGCAGCATCTTCACTTCGCCGGTCCGGTTCAGCCCGTAACCGGACTTGACCTCGATCGTCGTGACACCTTCGGCAAGCAGCGTGTCGAGCCGCGGCAGAGCCTGGGCGACAAGCTCCTCGACCGACAGCGCATTGGTCGCCTTCACCGAGGAAACGATGCCGCCGCCGGCGCGGGCGACCTCCTCATAAGTCGCGCCTGCCAGGCGCATTTCGAACTCGCGGGCGCGGTTGCCGCCGTGAACGATATGGGTGTGGCAATCGACGAGACCGGGCGTTACCCACCGGCTTTCGAGATCGACGATGTCGGAATGTTCGATGGCCGATGCCGGCAGGTCGCTTTCGGCACCGGCAAAGGCGATGCGGCCGTTTTCGGTGAGCACGGCGCCCTTTTCGACGATGCCGAGCCCTTCTTTACCAGGCGCCAGCGTGGCCAGCCGCGCATTGCGCCAAAGCACTGGACGGGCTTCTGCGGACGAGACTTCCTCTGAGAAAATGTTCCCGGTCATCAGCTTTGCGCCTTTCCTTATGCTAAAACATGTATATACATAATCGACAGGTGACAAGAGAAATTTTGTGCGCTTTTCTGGAAAAGAAAGATCGGCGGCACGGCAAGAGGAGAGGAAGGCCATGACCACACTTCATGCAGGCACGGCGCTGACGCCGCAGGGCTGGCAGAAAGATGTGCGGCTGACACTTGAGGCCGGACGTATTGCGCGGATCGACATCGGCGCTGCTCCCGAGCCCGGCGACGAACGCCACGCTCTCCTCGTTCCCGCCATGGCGAACGTGCACAGCCATGCCTTCCAGCGGGCGATGGCCGGCCTTGCCGAAGTACGCGGCCCGGCAAATGACAGCTTCTGGAGCTGGCGCACTGTCATGTACAAGTTTGCCCTGGCGATGACGCCGGATCACGTCGAAGCGGTCGCCGCCAAGCTTTATACGGAGATGCTGGAGGCCGGTTTTTCCCGCGTCGGCGAGTTTCACTATCTCCACCACGACAGGGATGGCAGCGCTTACGCCAATATCGCCGAGCTTGCCGAACGCATCGGCGCGGCAAGCGAAGAGACCGGCATCGGCCTGACGCTGCTGCCGGTCTTCTACGCTCATTCCGGCTTCGGCGGTGGCGCGCCCATCGACGGCCAGCGGCGCTTCATCAATTCGCTCGAAAGCTTCGAAAGGCTGATGGAGGGATGTCGGGCGGTGACCGGCCGGCTCGATGGCGCCGAGCTCGGGCTGGCGCCGCACAGTCTGCGGGCCGCGACACCGGACGAGCTCACAAGGCTCGTGTCGATGGCGGGCGACGGTCCCATCCATATCCATGTCGCCGAGCAGGTGAAGGAGGTCGAGGACTGCATCGCCTGGTCCGGGGCGCGGCCTGTGCAATGGCTGCTCGATCACGCGCCTGTGGATGAGCGCTGGTGCCTGATCCATGCGACGCACATGACCGAGGACGAAACGCGGCGGATGGCGAAAAGCGGCGCGGTGGCCGGCCTCTGCCCGATCACCGAAGCCAATCTCGGCGACGGCGCCTTTGCCGCGCCGCTTTTCCTCGAAGAGGGCGGGCGTTATGGCATCGGTTCGGATTCCAACGTGCTGATCTCCGTGCCGGAGGAACTGCGTCAGCTCGAATATTCGCAGCGCCTGGCGCTTCGCGCCCGCAACGTCGTCGCAGCACCCGGCGGTTCGACGGCGCTTTCGCTATTCAGCCAAGCGCTTGCCGGCGGCGGTGCCGCACTGAAAGCACCAACAGGTCTCGCTGAGGGGCATCATGCCGATATCGTTTCGCTCGATACGACGGCCGTTCCTTATCTCACGGGTGACCAGATCCTCGATCACTGGCTGTTTGCAGGCGGCGTTTCCGTCGATTGTGCCTGGGCGCGCGGCCGCAAGCAGGTGGAGGGCGGACGCCATCTCAGGCGCGACGCCATCGACCGGCGTTTCCTCGCGGCGATGGGCGAGTTGCTGGCCGCCTGAAAAAGAGCTTTTCCTGTCCAGGCATTCGAATTAGAGCAATTCCAGCAAAAGTGTGTAGCGGTTTTGCGTCCGGGATTGCGTAAAAACAAAGAGATAGCGGGAGACCAATCGGAACGTGGCGATGAACCAAAGCAGGGATCCCACCTTGCATCAGCGTATCCTGAGCGACATCGAGGGCCGTATCGTCTCGGGCGATTGGCCGCCGGGGCACCGCATTCCCTTCGAGGTCGATCTCGCCACGCAGTATGACTGCTCGCGCATGACCGTGAACAAGGTGCTGACCCAGCTTGCCAAGGCTGGCCTCATCGAGCGCCGCAAGAAATCCGGCAGCTTCGTCACCCAGCCGCAGGCGCAATCGGCCATTCTCGAAATCCACGACATCAAGGCCGAGGTGCAGTCGCTGAACCTGCCCTATTCCTATGCGGTTTCGAAGAAGGCGAGCCGCAAGGCCAAGGCGGATGACAGCCGCCGGCTGGAGCTGCCTGTGGCGTCCTCGGTCGTCGAGGTGGTCTGTATCCACAATGCCGGCATGCGCCCCTTCTGTCTGGAGGAGCGGCTGATCAGTCTTGCGACGGTTCCTGAAGCCGCCGATGCCGACTTCCTGACGATGGCACCGGGGCCGTGGCTGCTCAACCAGGTGCCGTGGAGCACGGCCGAACACCGGATCCATGCCGTCTCAGCTGGTGCCGAGCTGGCCGCGGCTCTCGATATACCACGCCATACCGCCTGCCTCGTCGTCGAACGCCGCACCTGGAGCAATGCCGGCCCAGTGACGCATGTGCGCTTCACCTATCCCGGTGATCGTCACGCGCTGGTGGCGCGTTTCACGCCGGCATCCCAATAACTGCCCATGTTCCATATACAACATGGGCATGTTTTCACTCCTCGAACATCTTGCCGCTGCGGGCTTCGAGCCGGTAGCGATGGCCGGGATAGACGAGGCGGGCGGTCGAGACCACCTGCTTTGCAGACCAAGTGCGCCGGCGGATCGTCAGGCAGGGTTCGGTCTTCATGATGGTCAAGAGCTTGCATTCCCAGGCCTGCGGCATCGCCGCCTCGACGACGTGCTCGGAGCCGCTGAGCGGGGCCGCAGCGGTCAGATAGGCGTTCGGCGTCAGCGTGGTGAAATCCTGGGCGAGATATTCGGGAGCGGCCTCCGGATGGACGAAACGATCCTCGATCTGCACCGGAACGCCATTTTCGCTGTGGACGATCAGCGAGTGGAAAACCGCGGCACCAATCGGCAGTTCCAGCGCGTCGGCAATCTCGGGAGAGGCGGTTTCCTGGGCGAGGACGATGACGGAGGCCTCGTGGACATGGCCGCGTTCGGCGATTTCCTCGGCGATGTTGCGGACCTCGAACAGCGCCGAATAGCCCTTGCGCTCGGCGACGAAGGAGCCGACGCCCTGGATGCGGATGAGTTCGCCCTCGTTGGCAAGTTCGCGCAGCGCCCGGTTGGCAGTCATCTTGCTGACGCCAAGTTCGACGACCAACTCGTTTTCCGAGGGCACGCGGTATTTCGGCGGCCACTCGCCGCTGTGAATGCGGTCGAGGATCACTTGCTTGACGCCGGCATAAAGCGGCGTGCTGTCATTTTCCGCCAGTTCGCGCTTCATCTCGCCGGAACGCTTCATTGCCTATTCCTTTTGCATCAATGGAATTCGCCACATAAATCGACATTCCCACTTGCATATCACAAAATATCTCATATGGTACCATATACAACCTCCCAGTCGGTCCTTGAAACAGAAATAGGACAGGAAAGGGCAAGCCGGCGAAGATCGGCCGTGGTGCCGCAAGGTCTGTTTCAACTCCAGAGGAGAATTCACAAATGAAATTCAGCGCAATCCTGTTTTGCGGTGTGGCGGCTTTTTCCGCCTTTGCCGCGCCTGCCTTTTCCAAGGACTGGACGAAGGCGACTATCACTCTCGAAGGTGCCTATGCGCCCTGGAACCTCACCAATGCCGACGGCACGCTCGGCGGCTTCGAGCCGGAACTTGCCAAGGTGCTCTGCGAACGCGCCAAGATCGAATGCACGCTGGTTGCCTCCGACTGGGACGGCATGATCCCGGCGCTCAACGCCGGCAAGTTCGACGTTATCATGGATGCCCTATCGATTACCGAAGAGCGCAAGAAGATCATCGACTTCACCATTCCCTATGCCGCCACGCCCGCCGCCTTCGCCGCCGCCAAGGACAGCCCGCTGGCGAACGCCGCCGGCACCGGCGCCACGATCAAGATGACGCTCGGCCAGACCGGCGTGAAGGAGATCGACGCGCTGAAGGAAGTCTTCAAGGGCAAGACGATCGGCATCCAGGCGGCGACCGTCTACGCCAAGTTCGTCTATGACAATTTCGGCGACATTGCCGAGATCCGCGAATACAAGACCGGCGCCGATCGCGACCTCGACCTGCAGAACGGCCGTATCGATCTCGGCTTCGATGACGCCGTCTATTTCGCCAACGCGTTTAAGGCCGCCAACGACACGCTCGCCTTCACCGGCCCAGAGATCGCCGGCTCGATCTGGGGCGAGGGTGAAGGTCTCGGCCTGCGCAAGGCCGATACGGACCTGCGCGACAAGTTTAATGTAGCGATCAAGTCCGCACTCGCCGACGGCACGGTTAAGACCCTGTCGATGAAGTGGTTCAAGATGGACGTCAGCCCGCAGCAGTAAACGTTCGGCCTTTCGGCCGCAGACACGGGTCTCCGGCTTTATCGCCGGGGACTGCGTGTTATTGTCAATCCGCAAAACACTGCCACGGACGGGGAACGGACGCTATGGCAAGCTTGGAACTGCTCGGCTTCGGCTCGACCGGATGGGGCGCGCTGCTCATTGCCGCCGCCTTGATGACGCTGGCCGTCACGGCTACGGCGCTGGCGATCGGCGCGGTGCTCGGCGCGATCGTCGCGGCGGCAAAACTCTCCGGCAATCTTTTCCTCGTCACGCTCGGCAACGTCTATACGACCGTGTTTCGCGGCGTGCCCGAACTGCTGATCATCTATCTCATCTATTTCGGCGGCTCCTCGGCCGTCACCGCGATCGGCCAGGCAATGGGTTACGAGGGTTTCCTCGGCTTGCCCTCCTTTATCGCAGGCGCGCTTGCCGTCGGCATCATCTCCGGCGCCTACCAGGCGGAGGTGTTCCGCGGCGCCTTCCTTGCCATCTCCAAGGGCGAGCTCGAAGCCGCCTCGGCGATCGGCATGCATCGCGGCATGCGCCTTCGCCGCATCATCATGCCGCAGGTGTTTCGCCTCGCCATTCCCGGCCTCGGCAACGTGTGGCAGCTCAGTCTCAAGGATTCGGCGCTGATCTCCGTCACCGGCCTTGCCGAGCTGATGCGCACCAGCCAGGTGGCGGCAGGCTCGACCCGGCAATATTTCCTGTTCTTCATCGCCGGCGGCTGCCTCTATCTGCTCCTGACAAGCCTTTCGGACAGCATCTTCAATGGGGCCGAACGCCGCGCCAACCGCAGTATGCCGGCATCCGCCATGGGCCAAGCGTAAGGAGGCGACAATGGATTTCACCTTCATCGCCTCGACCCTGGTCACCCTGCTCAAGGCCGTACCGACGACGCTCATCCTGTTTTCGCTGTCGATCATCACAGGTGGCCTGCTGGCGCTCGTCATCGTCTGGATGCGGACCAGCGGCAACCCGGTGCTTTCTAGCTTCGCCAAGGGTTACATCTTCATCTTCCGCGGCTCGCCGCTGCTGATCCAGATGTTCCTGGTGTTCTACGGCCTCGGCCAGTTCGGCTTCATCCGCTATTCCTTCCTCTGGCCGTTCCTGCGCGAGCCTATGGTCTGCGCCGTGCTGTCGCTGGCGCTCTGCACCGCCGGCTATACGGCGGAGATCTTCCGTGGCGGCATTCGCGCCGTCTCGCCGAAGGAGATCGAAGCGGCGCGCTCGATTGGTATGTCCGGCTTCCTGCTGGTCCGCCGTATCCTAGCGCCGATCGCCTTCCGCCACGCGCTGCCGGCCTATTCCACCGAGATCGTGCTGATGATGAAGTCGACGGCGCTCGCAAGCCTCGTCACCGTCTGGGAAGTGACCGGCGTCGCCCAGCGGCTGATCTCGCAGACCTACCGCACGATGGAAGTCTTTCTCTGCGCGGCGATTATCTATCTCGTCCTCAACTTCATCATCCTGCAGGGCATGGCCTTGCTCGAATATTCGCTGTCCCGACACCGCCGCGCGGCCCCGCAGGCGCTGAAGGCGTAGACGATCTAGAACAGGATGATTTTAGGCCGGGTCGGCCTAAAATCTGAATCCTGTTCTAAACTAAATAGTTAGAGCATGATGTTGTCCGAAAACCGCTCACACTTTTCGGCATCATGCTCGTGACCCGATTGGAGCACCCATGCCAGGCGTAACCCGACTATCGGTCCGCAATATCCGCAAGAGCTTTGGTACGCACGAGGTCTTGCGCGGCATTTCCCTCGATGCGGAAGACGGCGATGTGATCTCGCTGCTCGGCGCCTCCGGCTCCGGCAAGTCGACCTTTCTGCGCTGCATCAATATGCTCGAAACCGCCAGTGACGGCGAGATCTGGGTCGACGGCGAGGAGGTCCGCATGGTGCACAAGGGCGGGCGAAGCAAGCCGGCCAGCCAGAAGCAGGTGGACCATATCCGCTCCGAGCTCGGCATGGTGTTCCAGTCCTTCAATCTCTGGTCCCACATGACGATCCTGCAGAACGTCATCGAGGGTCCGATCCATGTGCTGAAGCGGCCGCGCGCCGACTGCATCGCCGAGGCCGAAGCGCTGCTCGAAAAGGTCGGCATATCAGATAAACGTCATGCCTATCCGGCCCATCTTTCCGGCGGCCAGCAGCAGCGCGCGGCGATCGCCCGGGCGCTGGCGATGAAACCGAAGGTCATGCTGTTCGACGAGCCGACTTCGGCGCTCGATCCGGAGCTTGTCGGCGAGGTGCTGCGCGTCATGCGCGCGCTTGCCGAGGAAGGCATGACCATGCTCGTCGTCACCCATGAGATGAGCTTTGCCCGCAACGTCTCGAACCGCGTCGTCTTCATGCGCGAAGGCTTGATCGAAAGCAGCGGCAAGCCGGACGAGATGTTCACCGGCGGCGCGACACCCGCTTTCCGCCAGTTCATCGGCCATTTCGGAAGCGGTCAATGACGATCACGATCGATGCCGTGCTGACCTGGCGCCATGTCGCGCGCGTCGGGGCAGGGGAAGCGCTCGCGCTCTCACCGGACGCCTGGGGTCGGGTCGAGCAGGCAAGCCGCATCGTTGCGCGTATCGTCGAAACGGGCGTGCGCGCCTACGGCGTTAATACCGGCGTCGGAGCGCTGGCGGATACCGTCGTCGATCGGGCCTCGCAGAGCCTGTTGTCGCGCAGCATCGTGCTCAGCCACGCCTGCGGCGTCGGCCCATTGCTGGCTGCCCGCGAGGTGCGCGCCATCATCGCCGCTGAGATCGCCAATTTCGCCCATGGCCATTCCGGCGTGCGGCGCGAGATCGTCCAGCATCTTGCGGCGCTGCTGGAACATGATTGCATTCCCGACGTGCCGTCCAAGGGCTCGGCCGGTTATCTCGTCCACAATGCCCATATCGCGCTTGTTCTGATCGGCGAAGGCAGCGCTGATCTGGGCGGCCGGCGCATGAGCGGCCGCGAGGCGCTTGCCGCGATCGGGCTCGAACCGTTGGTGCTCGGTGCCAAGGAGGGCTTGAGCCTCGTCAACGGCACGGCCTGCGCCACCGGCCTGACCACTGTCGCGCTGTCCCGCGCCGAGCGGCTGCTCGACTGGGCCGATGCGATCGCAGCCCTGACGCTGGAAGCGGCGGGCTGCCAGATCGCCGCCTTCGACGCGGCTGTGCTGGCGCTGCGCCCATCGGCGGGAATAGAGAAAGTCGGAGCGACGCTGCGCGCGCGGCTTGCCGGCAGCGGTCTTGTCGCCGCCGCCTTCGGCCGGCGCACGCAGGATGCGTTGAGCCTTCGCTCGGTGCCGCATGCCCATGGCGCCACCCGCGATGTCTTCGACAATTCCGCCCGCGTCGTCGATCAGGAGCTTGCCTCGGTGACGGATAATCCGGCTGTCTCAGGCACGCCGGAACAGCCGATCGTCTCCTCCGAGGCGCATGCGGTTGCCCCGGCGCTCGGGCAGGCGGCCGATAGCCTGGCGATTGCGCTCGCTCAGATCGGCGCGATCAGCGAACGGCGTATGGACCGGCTCGTTAACCCGCTGGTAAGCGGCCTGCCTCCGTTTCTGGCTAGCGACGCCGGCAGCCATTCCGGCTTGATGATCGCCCAATATACCGCAGCCGCCCTCAGCAACGAGAACCGCCGCCTTGCCGCGCCAGCGGCCATGGACGGCGGGCTGACCTCGGGCCTGCAGGAAGATTTTCTCGCGCATCCGACGGCCGCCGCCGGCAAGCTGCTCACCGTCATCGACAATGCCGAATACATCCTGGCGATCGAGCTGATGGCCGCTGCCCAGGCACATGATTTCCTGGCGGCGACGGCGCCGCGGGCGCCAGGCACCGACCTTGTCTATCAGGCCGTGCGGGAACATGTTGCCCATTATGGCGACGAACGGCCACTCAACGGCGATATCGAGGCTGTCCGCAGCCTGATCCGCGAGACTGCGCCGCCGCTGTGATCGGCCTCAGAACGGCTGGGTTTCGGAATTCTGCTTTGGCTTTTCGCCGGCCTCGAGACGTTTGAGGCACTGGGCGAAGGTCGGGTAGAGCTGCTCCACCCGCGAGAGCGGCAGCGTCCAGTCGCCTTCGTCGCCGGCAAAGCTGATCTGCACGTCAGGCATTCCGGCAAAGGAATTCTTGATGATCTTCTTCAGTCCGGCGCTCCCCTTGCTGGCCGGACCCCAGAGGCGAAGCGTGTTCTTGTCGAAGAAATCGGCAGCGATGACTTTCGTCGCCGTACGGTCGGTCAGCGTCACCTCGGTCTTGGTGTCGGCCGGAATGTCCCATGTGGTCTTTGCGACCAGCCAGAACGTCTCGGTCGCGCTCTGGCGGAATTCCATGGTCTTGCCGATCTCGCTGTCCCACAGCAGGCGGCAATAGGGATGCGGGCTCTCGTTCGCAAAGCCGACCGACCATTGTCTCGCGCCGCCCATCCATTCGGTCTCGCCGAAGGCTGAGACCGGCTGCAGCAGGGCCGCCATCAAAACCATTACTGTCGGAATTTTCATCGCCGAAATCGTCTCCAACGCAATCGGCTCCAGCGATAGCAAAAGAAGGTTGAGCTTTTGCTACTAAAGCGCCGCGCGACTTTTCATGTGCTGGAGCAGTCTCGCGATGAATACCAGACGAGCCCACATTCCCGGGAGGATCGTAAATCCGAGCCCCGGAAGATCTTCGGGCAGCGCCCCCGGCTGCGGTTTCACTTCGGAAAGAGGAACGTGACCGCGACGCGGAAGCCGAGTCCTTCCGGGCCATTGTCTGGAGCCGCTGCCCAATATCGTATGCCCGCCGTCAGGCTGATCGGCTGCTTGTCGATGGTAATCAGCTTGGCGACTGCGAAGTTGATCGGTACCGACCAGTCATTCGTTTCCCAGTTATATGTCGACTCCGTATTCAGCGAGAATGTCCAGGCGTCCTTGGTCGTGTAGGAGAGGAACGGCTGGAGGAACGTCGAACTCACATCCTCGCGATCGCTTTGACCAGCGAACGACCAGATGTGGTTCCCGAGAAAGCCGTAAGTCCAGGGGCCGTCCTGCTTAAGGACGACCGCTGTCGGACCCGCGCCCCACTTGCCGCTTCCGAGGAGCTCGTCCGTCGCCGTCGGCAGCAGGAACACGGGGCCGACGCCCCAGACGATGCCGCTCTCGGTCGGCTTGGACGGCGAGAAGAAGAAGCTTTGCGTGATGTCGCCCAGACCAAACTGCGTTCCCAACGGTCCGGCAATGTCGTTCTGCCATGTGACTGGCAGGATGGTGCGCGAGATGACGTTCCAGTCCTCGTTTATCTTGAAGGGAATGACCGGCTGGATGTTCAGAGTTGCCTTGTCGCCATCTTCGGGACCGTAGCCGTGGTCGTAGTTGAACTGGAAGGGCACGCTGATCAGCGAGGCGATCGGGTTCGACAGCTTCTTCGCGAGATCTTCGCTTGACTGAGCGGCTGCAGTCCCTGTCCAGACACCGAGCGGCGCGACAACCAATACTACCCAAGAAGCGATTTTCTTCATCAATGTCTCCATGATCCGATCGAACCCAGCCCGCGAGGCAGGCTTTCTCCGGAGTGAAACGATATCCCCCGGACCGATCCTGTTGATACCGAACTGCGAGTCGCTGTTCTTGTTACGGCGGCTCTTCTGCTTCGGGGGAAGTCATTGTTCCGGCTCATCGTGGACAGCAGGACTTCAAAAGGCGAGGATTCTGGAAGGATGAATCGCTGACAGTACGAAGTTCGCCGGCCCGGGCGTTAGAACCGGATGGCCACCCCTAAGATCGGCCCCTGCTGGACGACGTCGAAGACGAACCCGTCATTGTCGTAATTGACGCCCAGTGCGCGATATCCCGCGACCGCCGAGATGCTGTCGTTGAACTTGTAGCCCAGGCCCAACGCCACGTCCCAGTCGAGATCGGCGCCGCCGGCGCCCACCAGCCCCCATCCGGTGAGATAGATTTCCGGCGTGAAGAAGTAGTTTCCTCGGACGCCGGCGACGGCATCGACCCAAGTGGCGCTGTCTTCGACATCCACTCCGGCGAGAATGCCGCCATTGAAGGAGATCTCGGTTTTGGCCGACCAGACCTTCATGCCACCAACCACGTCGAGGTGGCCATTTTGGTCTTCGAGCACGGCGTAACCGACGCCAAGAAATCCCGCGAAGGTCTTCGATGTCACATCGACGCTCTCGGCGAGGATGCCGGCAGGTGTGTCGGCGTCGGCACCGAGCTTGGTATAGATCACGTCACCGACGATGCTGAAGCGATCGTATCTTGCTTCACCTGCCGCCATGAAAGCGAAGTCGAGATTTTCAAGAATATCGCCGAAATCCGCGTCGACATGAACTTCCGGGAGCCCAAACTGCCCAATATCGCCGGATAAGCCGGCAGCCCAGAAATATGGCGCGAAGGTGAATTCCCAGCCGCTCTGGCTCTCGACCGTTTTTGCTTCCGGCGTGAGCGGCGTGATATCGGCGGCGTTGCCGGCCGACGCGGCGGAGATCCCCGCCAATAGCAGAATGGCACGCAAGTATATGGCTTTCATGAGAATCCCCCGATCTCGTTTGTCGCCTCGGCAATGCTGTCCCGAGTCGGCACTGTGCAGCGAGAAGTAGATTTCGACAAGCCTAAATACCTATTTTCCGTTGATCGCCTGCTTCAGCTGCCCGATGAGGCCTGAAATCTCCAAGTCCTCAGGTCTCAGTCGCGCCAGGGCTTCGGCGTGTTTCAGCGCCTCCGGCAGCCGTCGAAGCTTGAGACTGTATTGGAGTGCCAGGCCGATGACGTCGGCGTCTGCGCCCGCCGCCCAACCATCCAGTCTGTCCAGTGCCTCTTCTGTCCGGCCAGCGGAATCGAGAGCGACGGCAAAGGTCGTCTTGTAGCGGGAGTTTTGCGGATCGAGCCGCACCGCTTCCGCGAGTTCCGTAATAGCTTCGGCCAAAGCCCGCTTGCGCACCAGGGAGAGCGCATGTCCGTAACGCAGATCTGCGCGTTCGGGCGCCATACCGATCGCTTCGGCATAGGTCTGCTCTGACCTGTCGTTTCGGCCGGTAGCACGATAGAACTCGGCGAGATTGATGCGCATTGTCTCCAGTGTCGGGTCGAGCGAAATCGCCCGCCGGAAGGCGGCTTCGGCCTCAGCCGTACGCTGTCTGGCGAACAGGAAGAAACCATAACTGCTTTGTGTTTCCGCGACGTCGCCATTCGTTTCGACATAGGCGCGCAGGTCCGCGACAGCGGCTTCGAAATTGCCCTGCTGATCGCCGAAGAGGTGGGGCGGAGTGCCGGCGAGTGCGTTGGCGGCAGCAACGCGCACCGCGCGCGTTTGATCGCCGAGCAGCTTACCGATCGCCTCCAGCCTCTGCTCCGAAGGAATGTTGCGTGCCGCTTCCGCAGCACCGAGCCTGACGAGCGGATCTGCATCGGCTGCAGCCGTTTGAATGTCGGCGGCGATATCCGCGCCGCCAGTCCTGCTCATTGCGGCGATGGCGCTGCCCCTGACAATTCCTGCTTGGGTATGGTCGCCGACAAGGATGCGCAGAGCCTCCACCGCAGCTTGATCTCCGTTCGCAGCTCCGGCAAAGGCATGGGCGATCGACGGGCGTTTGCGCCATTGCGCTCCATACCATTTGTCCATTGTTTCGGCTGCCCAATCATTCGTTCTGCCGACATGGCAGGTCGTGCACGCATTCGGCATTCCGAGGGCTGCCGACAGGTCTGGCCGGGGGATGACGAAGGAGTGGTCGCGGCGCGGGTCGACCTTCATGTAGGTGCGTTCCGGCATGTGGCAGTTGGCGCATTGTGCTCCGGTGGAGCCGGCCTGGTGACGGGTGTGCTCGGGAGCGTCGAACAGCCCGCTCGGGTCCTGGTTGACGAAGCGCTCCGGCTTCGTCTCCGTGTGGCATTGCGTGCACAGTGCATTGCCCTCGGCTTTCAGGCCGGCATCGTGCGGCCGATGACAGTCAAGACAGGTCACGCCCGCCTTTGCCATCTTGCTTTGCTGAAACGAACCATACTCGAAGACCTCGTCGAGTATCTGTCCGTCCGGGAAATAAAGATCCTGTCGGAGCAGGGCGGGGGAGAAATAGTCGAGAAAGGGCTTTCCCGGTTGATAGCCGTCCAGCAGCCTGGTGCGCCGGGCATGGCAGGCAAAGCAGATGCCTGCGTCGACTTTCGGCAGACCTGTATTCGGCTTGACGGAGGATGAGGCGTTGGCGGATTGCGCGGAAGCGACGTGCTTGGCGCCCGGACCATGACAGGACTGGCAGCCTATGCTGGTGGCGACGTAGGTCGACTTGTATTCGTTGGTCTGCGGTTGAAACTTCGCCTGGGGATCGGTCGAATGACAATCGATGCAGGTGCGGTTCCAGCGATAGAAGGGACCTGTCCAATGATAGGTCGAGCCCGGTTTGGCAGGAGCGCCGTCGCCGAGCCAGAACCACTGCCGTCTAGCCGTATCCCAGGCGATGTCGAGAGCCTGCAGCCGTCCGCCTCCGATGTCGATGAGGTATTGCTGCAGGGGCTCGTAGGCGAAGGTATATTTGACTTCGAACTCGGCTTGGCCGCCGTCCGCTGCCTCGGTGTTCACGAAGAAGCGGCCATCGCGGCGGGTGAAGGTCGTGACGACCCGGTCATGTTCGAACCTGCTATTGTCGAAATCGCCGCGCACCGTTTCGTCGTTGGCCAACGCCATGGCCTTCGCGTGGTGGGACTTGGAAAAAGCCGCCGCCTGATCGGCGTGACAGGATCCGCACGTCCATTCGTCCACGAAACCCTCATGGATCGATATTCGCGGGTCGGCAGCGGGCGTCGAGACGGCGTCACTCGCAAGGCTCCGCCCGGCAAGGGCGAGCAACAGGAAAAGCAGGAGGGCCACCCCTCTCACCGCTGCTGATCGAACAGACGCTGCCACTCAATCGCTCCCTGTCGACGTTCCAGAAGGTCGCGGCGCCGTCGTGCAACGCTTCGGCGCTCGGCTCATTCCCCTAGTCCTTGAACACCTGCTTCCAGTCGGCTTTCATATCGACGACGGTCCAGCCGGCGATTGCGGCCGCGTCCAGCGCCTTGTCGAGGCGGCCGAATTCGGTATCGCGGTCGTAGGCGTATTCACGCTCGGCATCGGTATGATGGATCAGCACGCCGAGCCTGGCGGGGCCACCGCCCATGGTCGTCCATTGCAGCATTTGGAGATCTCCGTCGGAATTGCCGAAGGCGGCAATCGGCCGGCGGCCGATATGCTGGTTGATGCCGACGGGTTTGCCGGCCTTGTCGTCGATGAAGTTGACTTCGGGAAGCCGATAGAGGGTCGGCGTGTCGTCCTGCATCCTAAACTCGGTCTTGATCGACGAGCCGATCACCTGCTCGGGCGGGACGCCGTAGACTTTTTCCGCCCATGGCCGCATGAACTCGATGCCTCCGCCTGAAACGATGAAAGTCTTGAAGCCGTTGGCGCGGAAATAGGCGAGAAGCTCGACCATCGGCTGGTAGACGAGTTCGGTGTAGGGCCGCTTGAATTTCGGGTCACGGGCCGAAGCGAGCCAATCGGTCACGACCTTCTGGAAATCGCTGCTGGTCATTCCGGCATGCGTGGTCATGACGAGCTCGACGAGGCCCTTTTCGCCGGATGCCGCGAGCGCCTTCATGTCGCCTTCGAGCACCGCCTTGAACGGCTGCGTTTCCTTCCATTCCGGATGCTGCGGAGCAAGCACCTTCACCCGGTCCAGGGCGAAAGCAAGCTGCGTATACATTGGATGCTCGACCCACAGCGTACCGTCATTGTCGAACACGGCGACGCGCTCCGGTTCCGGGACGAAGTCAGGCGATCCCTGACCGGTAACCTTTTCGACAAACGAGACGATGGCAGCCTTCGAGGCAGTATCGTTCCAAGAGGGTAAAGGATCGTTTTGAGCGTATGCAGAAGTAACGAAGAAGAGAGCCGCCGTAACGGCCAGCGTTCCGTCGCGGGCCGATTTGAACAAATTGTGGATCGCGAACATTGTGGTGTGCTCCAAATTGCTGCTGCGATGTCAGATAGCCGGTTGGAAGACGGCGGCTCTGGCCGGATCCAGGCCGCCGCGCGATATCAGTTGCCGGTCGGCATCGGAATGCTCACGCCTTCCTTTGCCAATGAGTCCCGTATCCACTGGAAGCGATCGTAATCCGACAGTGTGATGGGACCGTTATAGGTCAGGCTCTGGGGCTTGCGAGGTGGGTACTCCACGTAGGTGGTCATGATTTTCTTCAATTCCTCGCCCATGACGACGCCCATCCAAGTCCGCTCCGTGAAATTGTTCATGAAAATGTCGTAGCGTTCCTGCGGGTCCTGCCACAGATCGAACACCTGGGGCACCGTGGCGACATACTTCTCCTCACCCTTCCAGCCGAGGTTGGTGTCGACCGCCAGCCCGCCCGTGGAGGCTCCGTTATCCCCGCGGATATTGAATGCGAACTTGTAGTTGTTGACGCGTATCGCACCGGGCGAGAGCTCGTTTTCGGTAAAGTAGAACCATGACTTGCGTTCCGATTTTCCGGTGCCGAGCAGGATCGGCGACATGTCGTAGCTATCGAACACGATAGGCTTGTCTTCGCGATCCTTGTCGGGCAGCGGAACCGCGCCGACTGCGGCGAATGTCGCCATCAGATCGAGACCGCCGACGATGTCGTGGTTCTTGGTGCGGGGTTTAATCTTTCCCGGCCAGACCGCAATCGCAGGAACACGGTTGCCACCCTCTCGCAGGGTGCCTTTGGTTCCGCGGAACGGGGTGTATCCGGCGTCTGGATAGACGTCCTGCCACGCCCCATTATCGGTGGTGTAGAAAACCAATGTGTTGCGGTCCATTCCGGTTTCCCGCAATTTGTCCATGATCCGGCCAATGCGAGTGTCGAGTTCCACAATCGAGTCCGCATACTTCGACTTCGACAGGGACTTGTGCTCGAACTCCGGGGCCGGCATGTTCGGCTGGTGGACCTTCATGAAGTTCACGTTGATGAAGAAGGGTTCGTCCGGCTTTTTGGCAGCCTCGTCAAGAAAGCCCAGTGCGGCCTTCTCGACGTAACTGTCAAAGAAGGGAACGCCGACAACGCCCTCCTTGCCGTCGATCACGGGTGTGTCGACGTACTGCCCGTTGACCTTGAATTCTTCGGTCACGGGTCCGCCGGCTTTGCCGGAAAGCGCCCCTTTCGTCACCCTTTGAAACATTTCGCGCAGCTTCGGATCCATGTCCGGAAACCAGGTAGGGTCAGCATAGGTGTAGGCATTGAGATGATAGAGGCCGGCATACCTCATTTCGTCATAGCCCTGAGCGTTCGGTAGCGCATAGTCCGCTTCGCCGAGATGCCATTTGCCGGTGAAGTAGGTGTGATAGCCACCGCGTTTCAGGACGGAGGCAAGCGTCCATTCCGCCGCTGGCAATCCGCCGCCCTGACCCTGAAAGGCAACTGTCGTCATGCCGCTGCGGTTGGGTATTCGCCCCGTCTGCATGGCGGCGCGGCCGGGCGTGCAGCTCGGCTGGGCGTAGAAGGAGAAGAAGGTCATGCCGTCTTCAGCCAGCTTGTCGATGTTCGGGGTCGGCATCCCACGACCTTCACCCCCGCCATAGGGGCCGAGATCGCCATAGCCTGTATCATCCGAAACGATGAACAGGATGTTGGGTTTTCGTTGGGAGTCCTGCGCTTGCAGGGGCGAGGCCGCACACCAGAGAATGGTGGATGAAGCCAGTGCTGCGATGCAGCGGATAAGGATTCTGCTGTTCATGTCAAATCCCTCCATTGACGTTTTTGAATGACCGCTCGCGGCAAAGGCTGCGATTGGCATGCGTCGATTCAACTGGACTGCTTAAAATGAGGATCCTGCCGGAGCTACCTCGGGCAGGGATGCGAAAGCCGGCGGCATCTCTGCTCCGACCCGCTGAACCTTACCGAATGCTGCCTTCGCCCGATATTGTACTTAAGGGAATCTCTTCACGCGGTGGCAATCGAAAGTAGTGATGCGTAGATGACGCCGCAGCGAGAAGCTGTTATTGTCGCCCGGCTTTGGGGGAAAGCGGATGGGCTTGGGCGATTGGTCAGGTCGATTATGCTGCACTGCCTTTTTTTTGGCGGTGGCCGCCCTGAGTGTGTCCAGTCGTCAGGCAGCAGCCTCCGACACCTCGATTGCCATCATCGATCGGGTTCCCCGCGTCCTCGTTCTTTATCCCTATGACGAGAGGATCGCGGCGACGACCGCTGCCGGAGAGGCGTTGAGAAGCCGTCTGCTGGAGGCGACCAACGGCAAGATCGATCTGTTTTCCGAGTTCCTGGATCTCTCCCGGTTTCCGGAAGGCGAACATGTCGCGCGCATGGCCCGATATCTGGGCGAGAAATACGCAGCGCGCCGCCCCGACGTGGTCGTGGCCGTCGGCAGGGAATCGGCCAGCTTCATCGTCGCGAACCGCGGCACGATCGCTCCCGGCGCCAAAATCGTAGCCGCCGGCTTCGGCACCGCCACCGCCGAGAAGATCGCTTTGCCGGATGACGTGATCGGAGCCTTCTCGACATTCAACATTCTGAAGACGGCCGAGATGGCCCGCGGCCTGCAGCCCGATGCCCGCCACCTCTACATCGTCGGAGGCTCGTCCGACTTCGACCGGAGCTGGCTGACGACGGCTCGCGCGGATTTGAAACAGTTCTCCAAATCCTATGATACGACGACCTATCTGGAAGATCTGGCGATCGACGAATTCGTCGAACGCGCGTCCCGCGTCCCGCCCGACAGCATCATCCTGGCATTGACGGTCTTCAAGGATCGGACAGGGCGCAATTTTGTTCCGCGCGACGCGATCAGGCAGATCGCGGCGACCGCCAGCGCGCCGGTCTATGGACCTTATCAGACCTACATCGACTATGGCGTCGTCGGCGGCAATACCGTCACATTCGATGCGCTGGGGCGGACTGTCGGCGACCTCGTCATCGATGCGATCGCCGGCAAGCCGGCGTCGGATCTCGAAGCGCCCCAGACCTATGTCGCCGATGCCCGGCAACTCCAACGCTGGGGGCTCGCCGAAAAGGATCTGCCGCCGGGCACGGTCCAGATGCACAGGGTTAAAAGCCTCTGGGAGGAACACTGGGTCCTATTGGTGGCGGGGAGCGGCCTCCTGTTGGCGCAAGCCGGCATCATCTCGGTGCTGCTGCTCGAGCGGAGGCGGCGCCGCGACGCCGAGCGCAGCGCGCAACTTCACTTGCTGGAAGCCGTCCATCTCAACCAGTCCGCGACAGCCGGAGCATTGTCCTCGTCGATCGCTCACGAACTGAACCAGCCCTTATCGGCCATTCGCAACAATGCCGAGGCGGCCTCGGTGCTGCTTCGAAGAGAGCCCCCCGATCACGAGCTGATCCAGCAGATTCTTCTCGACATCCAGGAGGACGATCAACGCGCAGGCGATATCATCAGTCGGATGAGAGAATTGCTCAAGAAGAGAAACGAGATCGATTGGCAGGAGTTCGATCTGAACGATGTCACGTCGAGCGCGATCCGCATCATTCACGGCGAGGCGGAACGGCGCGGAATTAAGCTGACCTCAACCCAGCCGCCGGGCGAGCTGCCCGTGCGTGCCGACAAGGTTCATGTGCAGCAGGTTATTCTCAACCTGGCGACCAACGGGATGGATGCGATGCTGAACGCCGTCCCGGCCGGGAGAACGCTTAGCTTCGCCACGGGACTGGCGAACGAGAAGGCGGAGCTGCGGGTTTCCGACACCGGAGATGGCATTCCCGAAGAGAGGCTGATCCGCATCTTCGAGCCGTTCTATACTACCAAGCAGGCGGGTACCGGGCTTGGGCTTTCCATAGCCCGCGCCATTCTCGAGACCTATGGCGGTACCATCCGTGCCGACAACCGCCCCGAAGGAGGCGCGGTCTTTCGCGTGGCCCTGCCGCTCGCCCACAGGGAGGAGCGATCGAGATGAAACCGGTTGTCCATATCGTCGATGACGACAAATCCTACCGGACGGCGACCGCAAGGCTGCTTTCCGCACACGGTCTCAAGGTCGAAGCCCATGAATCCGGAGACCAGTTTCTCGCCCGCCTTTCCGCTTGCGAGCCGGGCTGCGTTCTTCTCGACCTCCAGATGCCTGGCCAGTCCGGCCTGCAGATCCAACGCCGGCTGCGCGAGCTGGCGCCGCTATTACCGGTCGTGTTCCTGACGGGGGAAGGAGACATCAAGGCGAGCGTCGAGGCGATGAAGGCGGGCGCCAAGGATTTTCTGGAGAAGAGTTCGACCACGGCGGCATTGATGGAGGCGATCGATCGCGCTCTCATCCAATATGAAAGACAGCGGGCCGGACACGACCGCCTTCAAGCCCAGCGGGCGCTTGTGGCGGGGCTTAGTCCGCGCGAGGCCGAAGTGTTCCGGTTCCTCATTCGCGGCCGTCTCAACAAGCAGATCGCTTTTGCGCTCGGCATCTCGGAGCGGACGGTGAAGGTACATCGACATCAGGTCATGGAAAAACTTGCCGTACACTCGCTGGCCGAGGCGGTGTCGATCGCCGCAAATATTGGTCTCATCGACCAGGATACGGCATCGCCGGCGGGGTGACAGGACTCCTTCCCCTTAGGACAATATCAATCGACCTCGAAGCGGCCTAATTTGATCGGGAACCGTTAATCTCTCATATGTTCAAAAGAGGGGCATGAGGTGGTGAACCTTCGCCGCACGGTCGCTGTCGTCGATGATGACGCAAGCCTACGGCGCAGCCTCGGGCGGCTGCTCAACGCCTACGGTTTTCTGGCCGAGGAGTATGCATCCGCCGAGGACTTTATCGCTCGCGATCGGAAAAAGGCTATAGATTGCCTTGTCCTTGATATCGACCTCGGTGGCATGTCCGGCATCGATCTGCAACGCCGGCTGAAGGCCGAGGGGACAGTCCTTCCGGTGATTTTCATTACCGCGCTGGAAGCCGGCTCCGTGAAGGCGGAGGCGGAAAAGGTCGGATGCGTTGCTTATCTGCAGAAGCAATTTTCCGGAGCCGCGCTGATTGCGGCCATCAACAAAGCATTGAGATCGTGAACTGATCGGGGCGGTAGACGTTGCGCTTTCGAAGGACGACGGTCGGCGTGCGATCGCCGCTTGATGGTGTGCGGAGGTAGCCATTTTTACTGACCTCGCTGCGGCAGTCCTTTGTCAGGACGCGACCAAGTCAATCCCTTCCCCCATCTCGCGGATGATGCCAGTGAACCATGGACGGCGACGTCGCCGAGCGTAAAACTCGCTTCAGGTGCGTCATTTAATGCCGTTTGACCTTGAATCCTGCGGTTGCATTGCCGATTTGGCGAGGACCGGCATCATGTAAAGGGAGCTCGACGGCAGGCATGACTGAGGTTCAACGACAAGGTTTTCTGACAAGGCTTACCGCCTATGAACCGCTGACGCTGATTACGCTCGCGTCGATCGCGGGCGGATTGTTCGTGCTCCAGCGGCTGACGAGTGAAGTCCTGGAAGGCGAGTCCTTTCGCTTCGATGAGGTAATCCTGCTGGCGTTGAGACGCGCGGACGATCTTGCCGTGCCGATCGGCCCCGGATGGCTGACTCATGCCGTCGACGATATCACCGCCCTCGGCGGCATCACCGTTCTCTCGCTGCTGACGGCTCTGATCACCATCTATCTTTTGTTCGACCGGCGCTGGCCGATCGCCATCTTCGTCTTTTCCTCGGTGCTGACCGGCTGGCTGGCGAGCGCGACGCTGAAGATTCTCGTCGCCCGGCCGCGTCCCGATATCGTGCCGCATCTGGTCGAAGTGAGCGATCTCAGCTTTCCCAGCGGACATGCCATGGTCTCGGCGGTGACCTATCTGACGCTAGGGGCGCTCGTGGCGCGAACGCAGCGTTATCCGTCGACCCGGATCTTCGTCATGGGCGCCGGCGTCTTCCTTGCCGTCATCGTCGGTTTGAGTCGGATCTATCTCGGGGTCCATTACCCCACGGACGTCTTAGCCGGATGGTGCGCCGGGGCTTTATGGGCGCTCGGCTGCTGGTTGATCTCGAAGCGGTTCATTCCGAGCCGCGCGCCTGACGCTGCCGCCGAGGCTGAAAACGGCGACAGCAGATAGCTCTCCCAAGTCTCGTCCATCGCGTTGGCGGCGGAGGGATAGGGGATGTCGATCAAGGCGGATGCGCTTCCAGATTTTCGATTTCATCCTTCAATACCCTTCATGCACAATCTTTAGCAGCGCACGCCTTTTCCCTTTCTCGCAGCTGTTGCACAGTGCTGCCGGCATCAACAACGCATTGATCTCCGCCTGTATAACGGACAAGAACCATGACAACTCTGACAACGATCACCTCGACGGTCACGGCCGCATTTCTCGGCTCCTTCGTCGAGGTCGTTGAAGCCTTCACCATCATCCTGGCCGTCGGCGTCACGCAAAGCTGGCGGCCGGCCTTCATCGGCACCGGTCTTGCGCTCGGCGTTCTGGCCATCCTTGTGCTGGCGCTCGGTCCATTGCTCGGCCTCATTCCGGTCGAGCTGATGCAGTTCGTCATCGGAACGCTGCTCGTTCTCTTCGGCCTGCGCTGGTTGCGCAAGGCGATCCTCAGGGCTTCGGGCTTCATCGCGCTGCACGACGAGGACAAGGCCTTTGCCGCCGAGACGGATAGCCTGAGGCGCCAATCCTCCGAGCGCCGCGCAAATCTCCTGGCGGGCATTGCGGCCTTCAAGGCCGTGCTGCTCGAGGGGATCGAAGTGGTGTTCATCGTCATCGCCACCGGCGCCGGACATGGCATGATCGGTTATGCCAGCCTTGGGGCGGCTGCGGCTTGCCTTTTGGTGCTGATCATCGGCATCTTCGTGCACAAACCGCTTTCGGCGGTTCCGGAGAACAGCCTCAAATTCGTCGTCGGGCTGCTGCTCAGCGCCTTCGGCATATTCTGGGTCGGCGAGGGCATCGGTGCCGACTGGCCGGGCGACGACCTTTCGCTCCTGGCGATCCTTGCCGTGCTTGCCGTCTTTTCCTTCGCCGCGGTCCGGATGCTGCGCCAGTATTTCAACGCCCATGCCGAGGTCGCCGCATGACGAATATTCTTAAAGTCGTGTTCAAGGAATTCTTCGGCATGTTCATCGACGACGGCGCATTGGCGCTGGCGGCGCTGCTGCTGATCGCTGTCGTCGGCGTGCTGGTGAAATTCGCCCATGCCGACGCGTTACTCGCCGCTGCTCTGCTTCTCCTCGGCTGCCTGCTGATCCTCGCCGAGAGCGTGGTGCGCGCGGCGCGGAAGAAGTTTCAGGGGAAATAGCCTGGAGCATGACGCCGACAACATCATGCTCTATTTCTTTGATTTAGGGCAGCTATTGGGCACCTGGAACAGGTGTCACTAGCGAGCTCATCGAGCCGCCGTTCAGTGTGGCGCCCCGTGCTTGCGGCGCCACATGCACTTGAGTGCTTAGCTGCGCGGCTTCAAATTTTCCGGGTCATAGATCGGCTTGTACCCGACGCCGACAACCTCGACCGGATAAGTCTCGGCGAAATACTCGACATTCAGCCTGCGTCCGACCTGGCAATGCGACCAAGGCAGATAAGCCAAGGCGATGTTCTTTCCGACCGTTGGGCCGTAGGCGACCGAGGTCGTGTAGGACCGACGGCCAAGCTCGTCGACCAGAACCTCTCCCGTGGCGGGATCAATAACCGGCATGCTACCCACCGGATAACGCTTCACGCCTGATTTGTCGGTGTTCTCGCTCATCACAAGCGTGCAGAGCATGGCCGGCTGGTGCTCACGCGCCTTGTATTCCAGATGTTTCGCCTTGCCACGGAAATCGGCTTCCTTGACCTTCGGACGGGCGAGATCGGCTTCGATCAGGTTGTATTGGGTCAGCAGGTCGGCGTTCTGCAGGCGCAGGCTCTTTTCCATGCGGCGCGAGTTTGCATAGGTTTCGACGCCGAAGGCCATCACACCGGTCGAGCGCAGCGCATCCCAGACGGCGAGACCGTCTTCGTACTTCATGTGCAGTTCCCAGCCCTGCTCGCCGACATAGGAGATGCGAAAGGCGGTGACAGGCTTACCGGCGATTTCGATCGGTTTGATCGCCGCAAAGGCGAAGTTTTCCTGATCGAGCCCGGCCGGATCGGCCACGGCCTTCTTCAACGTGTCGCGCGCGTTCGGACCCCAGATGCCGATCGTTACGAATTTTTCCGAGACGTCGGTGATGGTCACGTCAAGGCCACGGTCTTCGGCGACGCGCTTCATATAGTGCAGATCGCGCGGGCCGGCATCGGCGCCGTTGACGAGACGGCATCGATCGGCCATGCGGAAGACGGTAAAGTCAGCGCGCACCATGCCTTCGTCGTCGAGGAAGTGGGTGTAAATGCCCTTGCCGATGTTTGCATCGCCGCCGACCTTGGCGGCGCAGAGCCATTCCATCAGCTCGACATGATCAGGTCCCTCGATGTCGACCATGTGGAAGTGGCTGAGATTGACGATGCCGCAATCCTCGCTCATCGCCAGATGCTCGGCATTCGACACGCGCCAGAAATGGCGGCTGTCCCATTCATTCTCGCGAACCGGGACGCGGTCGGCGTATTTCTCCAGAAGATGCTCGTTGGCGGCGTAGCCGTGCGCACGCTCCCAGCCGCCAAGTTCCATGAAGTAGCCGCCGAGTTCCTTTTCGCGCTCGTAGAAGGGCGAGCGCTTGGCGTTGCGGCCGGATGCATAGGGTTCGCGGGTGTGAACAGCCGGGAAATAGATCTTCTGGGCGGCTTCGTAGCAGCGGCCCTCGATGAACTCTTCCGTCAACTGATGCGGATAGAAGCGGGCGTAGTCGATGCTGTTGTGATCGATTTCAGTACGGCCATCGGTCATCCAGTCGGCGATCAGCTTGCCATAGCCCGGGCCGTCCTTGACCCAGATGGCAACGCAATACCAGAGACCGCGCACCTTCTGGCTCTCGCCGCAGGATGCGCCGCCGCCGGCGGAAACCTGCAGCAGTCCGTTGAAGGAGTGACCTTCGTTATAGCCGAGTTCGCCGAGGATCGGCGTCAATTCCATGGCGCGCTCGAGCGGCTCGATGATCTGTTCCATATCGAGATCGCGCTGCGAGGGCGAAAGGCGCGCTTCGTGTTTTTCGAGAATGTCGCGCGGATGGCACATGCGCGGATTGGTGGCTTCGTAATAGCCCCACTCGATCTGGCCGCCCTCGGTCGTCGCCGGGTCGCCGGTATCGCGCATATAGGCGGAGTTGCCCTGGTCGCGCAGCAGCGGGAAGCCGATTTCCTTGCCGGTGCCTTCAAATTCATTATACGGGCCGAAGAAGGTGAGCGGGTGGTCGACCGGCATGACCGGCAAGTCTTCGCCGACCATCTCCGCGATCAGGCGCCCCCAGAGGCCGGCACAGACGATGACGTGGTCGGCCATGATCGTGCCGCGATGGGTGACGACGCCCTTGATGCGGCCGCCTTCGACGATCAGCGACTTCGCCGGCGTGTTGCCGAACACCTGCAGCTTGCCAGCCTTTTCGGCGGCATCGACCAGCTTGCCGGCAACGGTCTGCGAGCGCGGAATGACGAGGCCGGCATCCGGATCGTAAAGGCCGCCCATCACCTGATCTTCCTCGATCAGCGGGAACTTCTCCTTGATCTCGGAAGGGCTGACATAGTGAGCGCGCGTGCCGAAAGCGCGTGCCGAGGATAGCTTACGCTTTATTTCCTCCATCCAGGAATCGTCGCCGGTGCGCGCCACTTCGAGGCCGCCGATGCGGGCGTAGTGGCCCATCTTCTCGTAGAAATCGATCGAATATTGTGTGGTCCAGACCGACAGATAGTCGTGGCTCGTGGTGTAACAGAAGTCCGAGGCATGGGCTGTCGAGCCGATATCGGTCGGGATGCCCGACTTATCGATGCCGACGATATCGTCCCATCCCCGCTCGACGAGATGATGCGCGATGGAAGCGCCGACGATACCGCCGAGCCCGATGATGACGACCTTTGCCTTTTCCGGAAATGCTGCCACGTGCTGTTCCTTCTATTTATCGCACGAATTAAAATGACCTAACCGCGCTTGACGTACGCTTCGCGCGTGAGATGCAGGAGCCATGTCAGCGGTAGGGGTGTCACATTTGCCGAAGCAGCGGAACCCCCAGACCGCTCTGCATGGAAGCTGCGATGAGGGTATTATGCATAAGGCTCATGATAGTCATTGGTCCTACGCCGCCGAGTACCGGCGTAATTGCGCCAGTCCGGATCGAGGCGGCGAGGCAACCGCAAAACAGCGCCGGCGCCCCGGCGATCCGTCCTGCATCGAACGGTTTGGCAATGACTGGCGTGCGAGCGGATAGGCGAGCCTTTGTAGCTCGCCTATCCGCTCGCACGCCCGGGATCACGGCGCCGCAATCGCTGCAAGTCGATCGATGTCCACCAGCACGATGTCTTCGGAAACAGGCTCACGATTGTGCAGCCGGAACCATTCCGCAGCTTCGCGCACCCGATCTCCATGCGGCGGCGGATAGGCGCCAAGTCCGAGAACCCATTCCCGCACGGTCTCGCGCTCCATCCGCCCGGCCCGGTATCGATCGCAGACGGTTTTCGCCGATGCGACGAGATCATTGATACTTTTCACGGAATACCCTCAATGCACGGATGGCTCTTCATCTTCGAGAAACGATCGAATGCCGTCGCGCGCGACGACGGCCAGGAATTCGTCGAAGGCATCCCGGTCTGTCGCAAATGGCTCATCCCAGCGGATCAGATCTTCCGCTTGCGTGACCACTTCCATCGTCCAGTCTTCATTGCTGCCCGATGTGCGGAAGATATCGACGAGCACGGTGACACCGTCGTCGGTGAATTCTCCCGCCAGTTCGGAGTGTTCTAGCTTTTCTTTTTTTGCCATCATTCAACCACCCGCACCGGGCGGTGCGTCGTTTTCGAGATATTCTTCATATTGAACCGTCTCGGTCTCGTTCGTGTCGATCGAGGCATCGGCGCGTTTTGCGAGGCGAACACCCGCACCCCCGCCATTTTCGGGGATGAAAATTACACCTGCGCCTTCCAGGGCGTGCTTCATATCCTGAAGCGTTCGTTCGTAGGGAGAGCGCTTTCCCGCCTCGAAATTAGCAATCGTCGCCTTGGCGACTTTCGAGGCCGATGACAGATCGTCCTGGGACCATGCCAAAAGGGCACGAGCAGCACGGCATTGAGCGGAAGATAGACACAAAACAATAACCTTGCATCAAAAGTGTGATTCTGCCTCGAGAATATTATATTAAAAACGCAATTTCGATACAAGCGATGATGAAAGCAGGACCATGAGCACAAGACGTTGTGAGGCTTGGAATGGATCCGCCTGTTCCATTCTTTCGACCTTCAATACTCCACGCCCGTCTCTCGAATGACAAGCTTGATTGACTGAATATCATTAAAGTCTGATTTAGATCATCCTTATCACGCGCGGGGGAGGCAACAATGCGTGAACCAGATATGCAAAAACTCGATGCGCTTGTCGGTCGTCTTGTTGGAGACGTCGGCGCCGCCATGTCAGGTGCCCTGGTCGTGCTTGGCGACAAGGTGGGCCTCTTCAAGGCTATGGCCGACGGAACGCCGATGAGCGTCCAGGATCTTTCCGCAAAAACGGGGGTCAAGGAGCGCTACCTCAGGGAATGGCTGAGCGCCCAAGCGGCTGCCGATTATGTCGTTTACGATGAAAAGACCGATCGTTTCAGCCTGACGCCGGAGCAGGCGATGGTGTTTGCCGAGGAAAACAGCCCGGCCTTCTTCGTCGGCGCCTTCGAGGTCGTCCAATCCATGTGGATGGACGAGCCCAAGGTCGCCGATGCCTTCCGCACCGGCAAGGGCCTCGGCTGGCATGAGCACAGCACCTGCCTCTTTCGGGGAACCGAGCGGTTCTTTCGTCCGGGCTACAACAGCCATCTCGTCAATGAATGGATTCCGGCCCTTGGCGGCGTCGAGGAAAAGCTCAAGGCCGGCGCCAGTGTCGCCGATGTCGGCTGCGGTCATGGGGCATCGACCATCCTGATGGCGCAGGCCTATCCCGCCTCCCGCTTCACCGGCTTCGACTATCACGGCCCGTCGATCGAAAGGGCGAAGGCCGCCGCGAAGGATGCGGGTGTTGCGGACCGTGTGACCTTCGAGCAGGGCTCGGCGGCGGAATTTCCGGGGCGAGGCTATGACATGGTCGCCATGTTCGACTGCCTTCACGACATGGGCGATCCGGTCGGCGCCGGCCGGCATGTCAAGGAAACACTTGGGCCGAACGGGACGTGGCTGATCGTCGAGCCCTTTGCCCATGACCATCTCAAGGACAATCTCAATCCGGTCGGCCGGGTCTATTACGGCGCGTCGACGATGATCTGCACGCCGGCGTCACTCTCCCAGGAGGTCGGGCTTGGGCTCGGCGCACAGGCGGGAGAAATGAAGCTTCGAAAGGTCGCGCTCGACGCCGGGTTCACGCATTTCCGGCGTGCGACGGAAACGCCGTTCAACATGGTGTTCGAGGTGCGGGCCTGAAGCCAAGGTCCGCCGATCGGGACGACCAGCTATCGCAGCTTGCCGATGCTGGCATACATGCCCGTCGTGCGGAATTCGGTGGGATTGGTGCCGTAGACGCGGCGGAAGACCTTGGAGAAATAGTTGGGGTCCTCGAAGCCGCACATGATGGCGACTTCCTTGACCGGCAGGAAGTCGGCCTTGGTCAGAAGCTTGACGGCGCGCTGCAGGCGCTGCTGCAGCACGAATTCGGCCGGCGGCATGCCCTCGCTCTCGGCAAAGCTGCGCGAGAAATGCGCGCGGCTGAGGCCGACGATGCCGGCAAGCTCGCTGACCGGCAGCGGCTTTTCAAGATTGGCGTTGATATGGTCGATCACCGGCTGCATGAGGCTGAGCTCGGCGGCAAAGGCCGGCGAGCCGAAGACGTCGTCGTAAAGCGCCATCGCCGCTTCATAGGCGATTGCCGAGGCGGCACCTGGCGACGTGGCGCCCTTGACCAGGCGCAGGCTGCAATCGGCGAGATGATCGATGGTCGCGGGCTGCAGCTTCAGCACCGGGCCGGCGGTCGACAGCACCATCTGGTGGATGCGCAGCGTTTCCTCGCCATTCATCGAGATCCAGAAATATTCCCAGCGGTCGCCCTTCTCCAGCCAGTAGCGATGATTGTGCGGCACCAGGACGAGCAGCGTGTCGCCGCCCTGAAGGCGATAGTTGCGGTTCTGGTAGCGCAGCTTGCCGCTGCCGCTGATCGTGTGCTGCAGCACGGTGAAGGGCGTCTGGCCGCGCCGGCGGCCGTCCCAGTCATAGGTCTCGTTCTCGCGCACTTCATAGCCGGCGCTGGTCGGCATGGCGTGCAATCGCTGGCGGCCGCGGGGCAGAGAAACCGTCCTCATCGACTGTCCGTTGGCGATCAAATCCTGCAGCACAAAATTACCCCTGAAAGCATAATCCTTCTCTGGTCGCCCTGTCGATTTCGGGCATAATCCCCGCCGACAAGAGGAAGAGACCACGGTCGACAGAGCGGCCGGGAGGAAAAAGGCAGATTTTACGGCGTTTTCAGCCACATGCGTCAGCATGCGGCCTGATCCTCCATGGCCTTCTTTTCCTTAGCATTCGATTGGGTCGAGGTGAAGATCATGAGTTTCAAAATCGCTATCATCGGTGCGGGCAGCGTCGGTTTCACCAAGAAGCTGTTTACCGATATATTGTGCGTTCCGGAATTTCGCGACGTCGAATTCGCGCTGACGGATCTCAGCGAACACAATCTCGAAATGATCAAGGCGATCCTCGACCGCGTCGTCGAGGCGAACGGGCTGCCGACCAAGGTGACGGCGACGACCAACCGGCGCCAGGCGCTGGAAGGCGCGCGCTACATCATCAGCTGCGTCCGGGTCGGTGGGCTCGAGGCCTATGCCGATGATATCCGCATTCCGCTGAAATATGGCATCGACCAGTGCGTCGGCGATACGATTTGCGCCGGCGGCATCCTCTATGGCCAGCGCAACATCCCGGTTATCCTCGACTTCTGCAAGGATATCCGCGAGGTCGCCGAGCCCGGTGCGAAATTCCTGAACTATGCCAACCCGATGGCGATGAACACCTGGGCGGCGATCGAATATGGCAAGGTCGATACCGTCGGTCTCTGCCACGGTGTCCAGCACGGCGCCGAACAGATCGCCGAGGTGCTCGGCGCGAAGTCGCTGAGCGAGCTCGACTATATCTGCTCCGGCATCAACCACCAGACCTGGTTCATCGACCTGCGTCTCAACGGCCGCAGGATCGGCAAGGACGAGCTCATCGCCGCCTTCGAAGCGCATCCGGTCTATTCGCAGCAGGAGAAATTGCGCATCGACGTGCTGAAGCGTTTCGGCGTCTATTCCACCGAAAGCAACGGTCATCTCTCGGAATACCTGCCCTGGTATCGCAAGCGGCCGGATGAAATCACCCGCTGGATCGACATGTCCGACTGGATCCATGGCGAGACCGGCGGCTATCTCCGCCATTCCACTGAAACGCGCAACTGGTTCGAGACGGAATATCCGCAATTCCTGGAATCCGCCGCAAAGCCGATCGATCCCGCCAAGCGCTCGAACGAACATGCAAGCCATATTCTCGAGGCGCTGGAGACGAACCGGGTCTATCGCGGCCATTTCAACGTCAAGAACAACGGCGTCATCACCAACCTGCCTTCCGATGCGATCATCGAATCGCCGGGCTTCGTCGACCGCTTCGGCATCAACATGGTCTCGGGCGTCACCCTGCCGGAAGCTTGCGCGGCCACCTGCATCGCCTCGATCAACGTCCAGCGCATGTCGGTGCATGCGGCGATATCGGGCGACATCGACCTCTTGAAGCTTGCCGTGCTGCACGACCCGCTGGTCGGCGCCGTCTCGACGCCGGAAGAGGTCTGGCAGATGGTCGACGAGATGGTCGTTGCCCAGGCGCGCTGGCTGCCGCAATATGCGCATGCCGTACCGGCCGCCAAGGAGCGGCTGTCGAAATCGAAGGTGCAGACCCGCGACTGGGCGGGGGCAGCACGCCGCAACGTTCGCTCGATCGAGGAGCTGCGCGCGGAAAAGGCGGCGCTGAAACAGGCCGTCTGATGTTCTTGAAAGTGGGTCGTCATGGGTTTCCGGGAGGGAAATCCATGGCGTCAGGCCCGCTTTCATGTCGTTCGAGGAAAAGGAGCCGCGTGAGCCGTGCTCCGGAACAAGAGGGAGAAACGATGATGAATTTCCGTAACGCAGGCATCCTGGCCGGACTGGCGCTCAGCGTCTCAGCCGCGGCGCTGAATGCATATGCCTCCGAGCCAACCATTCCACCGGCGCCGGCGGACTTCCCCGCCGAAGGCAAGATCAACTATGTGGCGCGTGACTCCATCCTGGAGTTCAAGGCGCTGCCCGAATATCACGAGCCCGACTGGGTCACGAAGAATTTCGTCGCCACCGGCAAGCTGCCGCCGGTCAAGGACCGCCTGCCGAAGGAGCCTCTGGTCTTCAAGACAGGCAATATGCCAGACGGCATCGGTGTCTACGGCGATACGATGCGCCACGTCATCGGCGGCCGGCCGGAAGGCTGGAACTATGGCGCCGGCCAGACGCAGGGCTGGGGCGGCATCGATATCGGCCTTTCCGAATGCCTGACGCGCACCGCGCCGCTTTTCCAGGTGCAGGCCTCCGATACCGAGCCGCTGCCGAACCTCGCGAAGAGCTGGGATTGGTCGCAAGACGGCCATAAGCTGACCATGCACCTGATCGAAGGCGCCAAATGGTCTGACGGCGCGCCGTTCAACGCTGACGACATCATGTTCTACTGGGAAGATGAAGTCATCGATCCGAATGTCTCGCCGCTTGGCGGCGGCGCCTCGCCGGAGGCCTTCGGCACCGGGACGACGCTGAAGAAGATCGACGATTACACCGTCGAATGGACCTTCAAGGAGGCCTTCCCGAAGCAATATCTCTATACGATGTCCTACCCGAACTTCTGCCCGGGTCCGTCGCATATCCTGAAGCCGAAGCATCCGAAATATTCGAAGAACACCTACGACCAGTTCAAGAACGCCTTCCCGCCGGAGTTCATGAACATGCCGGTCATGGGCGGCTGGGTGCCGGTGGAATATCGCTCCGACGACATCATCGTCATGCGCCGCAATCCCTATTACTGGAAGGTCGACGAGAAGGGCAATCAGCTGCCTTATCTGAACGAGCTGCACTACAAGCTCTCGACCTGGGCCGACCGCGACGTTCAGGCCGTGGCCGGATCCGCCGACATCTCGAACCTCGAGCAGCCGGAAAACTTCGTCGCCTCGCTGAAGCGTGCCGCGGAAGAAACCGCACCCGCCCGCCTTGCCTTCGGCCCGCGCCTCATCGGCTACAATCTTCGCATGAACTTTTCCGCCAATGGCTGGGGCAACCCGGACGAGCGCGGTCAGGCGATCCGCGAGCTGAACCGCAACGAGGATTTCCGCAAGGCCGTCACCATGGCGCTCGACCGCAAGGCGATCGGCGACTCGCTGGTCAAGGGACCGTTCACCGCGATCTATCCCGGCGGGCTCTCCTCCGGCACCAGCTTCTACGACCGCAACTCGACCGTCTACTATCCCTTTGATCTTGAAGGCGCCAAGGCCGAACTCGCCAAGGCCGGCCTCAAGGACACCGACGGCAACGGCGTCGTGAACTTCCCGGCCGGTACGGCGGGCGGCAAGGATGTCGAAATCGTCATGCTGATCAACAATCAGTACACGACCGACAAGAGCCTTGCCGAAGGTGTCGTCGGCCAGATGGAGAAGCTCGGCCTGAAGATCGTCATCAATGCGCTCGACGGCGCCAAGCGGGACGACGCCCATTATGCCGGCCGCTTCGACTGGCTGATCCAGCGCAACACGACGGAACTGTCGTCGGTGGTGCAGAACACCGAGCAGCTCGCCCCTGTCGGTCCGCGCACCAGCTGGCACCACCGCGCCGGCAAGGATGACAAGCTCGATCTGATGCCCTTCGAACAGGAGCTTATCGACGTCATCAACAAGTTCAGGACGAGCCAGAGCAATGACGAGCGCGTCGACCTGATGAAGCAGTACCAGAAAATCTCGACCGAGCACGTCAACACGGTGGGCCTGACGGAATATCCGGGCGCGCTCATCATCAACAAGCGGTTCTCGAACGTGCCACAGGGCACGCCGATCATGATGTTCAACTGGGCTGAAGACTCGGTGATCCGCGAACGCATGTGGGTGGCCGCCGACAAGCAGGGCAAATACGAGCTGTTCCCGCAGCAGCTGCCCGGCAAGCCCGGCGAGAAGGGTCCCATAAACTGATGCATGCCGCCCGGAAACAAAGAGTTAAAGCGCGTCGCATGTGATGCGACGCGCTGGAGAGCTCCCTCCCAGCTGAAGTGAGCTTCCGGCCGCGCGTGCAGCGCGCGGCCGGGCAAAACCAACGAGCCGGCCGCGCTGACAAGGAGCGACTGGCGGCAAGGAGAAGCGAACCGTCTGATGTTACGATTCCTGCTCGTGCGCATAGCCTCCGCGATCCCCATTCTCTTCATCCTGAGCGTGGTGACCTTCGCAATCATCCAGGCCCCGCCCGGCGACTATGCCGATTACATCCGCTCCCAGCTGATCAACCAGGGGGGCGCCTCCTATGCGCAGGCCGAAGCGCAGGCGCAGGCTTACCGCGTCGAACACGGGCTCGATAAGCCGCTGGTCGTCCAGTACGTCAACTGGATCGGCGGCATCGTGACCCGCGGCGATTTTGGTTACAGCATGTTCTACAACAAGCCGGTCGCCGATGTCGTCGGCGAACGCCTGCCGCGGACCTTGCTTCTGGCGCTCGTCTGCCATCTCTTCGCTTCGGTACTCGGCATCGGTTTCGGCATCTGGGCGGCAACCCGCCAATACAGCTGGATCGACAGCCTGCTTTCGGGAATTTCCTTCCTCGGCATGACGGTGCCGCGCTTCCTGATGGCGCTGATCATCGTCTATCTCCTGGTCTTCCAGCTCAACGTGACCGAGATCGGCAGCTTCTTCTCGCCGCAGTATGGCGGGGCGCCCTGGTCCTGGGCGAAATTCGTCGATCTCGTCAGCCATGTCTGGCCGGTCGTGGCGATCGCCACCTTTGGCGGGCTCGCCTATAACATGCGCGTCATGCGCGGCAATCTGCTCGATACGCTGAACGCCCAATATGTCGAGACGGCCAAGGCCAAGGGCCTTTCCGGCGGAGCGGTGGTGATGCGCCATGCGGTGCCGAATGCGCTGCATCCGCTGGTGATGTACCAGGGCGTCGTGCTGCCTTACATGCTGACCGGCGAGATCGAGACCGCCATCATCTTCGCGCTGCCGACCGTCGGTCCGGCCATCGTCGGCTCAATGGCGGTCGGCGACGTCTATGTCACCGCCACCTTCATGATGGTGCTGTCGGCCACGCTGATCGTCGGCAACATCATCGCCGACATGCTGCTCGCTTTGCTCGATCCGCGTGTCCGCCAATATGGAGGAGCCTGAGATGCTTGCTTTCGACTCTTCTGCAACACCGCCGACAACCGACATCGTGGCCAAGCCATCGCATGGGCACGAGAGCTATATCGCCCTTGTCTGGCGCCGGTTGAGGCGCTCTTGGACCGGCATGGCAGGCCTCGTGCTCGTCCTGCTCCTGCTCCTCATGGCGATCTTTGCCGATTTCTTCGCGCCGATGGATCCGAAGGCGACCGATGTCGGCTTCGCGCCGCCACAGGTGATGAGCTTCCACGACAAGGACGGCAACTTCGTCTTCCAGCCGCGCGTCTATGCGCTGTCGGATTCCGAAGAGCTTGATCCGGTCACCTTCCAGCCGGTCGTCGGCATCGACTACGACAATCCGCGGCTGCTCGGCTTCTTCGTCAAGGGCGCCGAATACCGGCTGTTCGGCCTGATCCCGGCCAACCGCCACTTCTTCGGCTCGACCGACGGCCAGCCGGTGCATTTCCTCGGCACCGACAAGTTCGGCCGCGACGTGCTGTCGCGCGCCATCATCGGCTCGCGCATTTCGCTGACCATTGCCCTGACGGTGGTCTTCATCGTCACCATCATCGGCACGACCGTCGGCATGGTGTCCGGCTATTTCGGCGGCACCTTCGATGTCTGGCTGCAGCGTTTCGTCGAACTGGTGCTCGCCTTCCCGCAACTGCCGCTCTATCTGGCGCTGACCTCGCTGATCCCGGTGACGGCGCCGACCAACGTCTTCCTTGCCTTCGTCATTGCCGTCATGTCGGCACTCGGCTGGGCGCAGATGTCGCGCGAGGTGCGCGGCAAGACGCTGGCGCTCGCCCGCATCGACTATGTCAGGGCGGCCATGGCCGTCGGCGCCACCGACACACGCATCATCATGCAGCACATCTTTCCGAATGTGATGAGCCACGTCATCGTCGCGGTGACGCTGCATATACCAAGCGTCGTGCTCTTGGAATCTTTCCTCGGTTTCCTCGGCTTTGCGGTCAAGCCGCCGCTGATCTCCTGGGGGCTGATGCTGCAGGATACGGCGACCTATTCTGTGATCGGCTCCTATCCCTGGATTCTCTCCCCCGTCGGCTTCGTGCTCGTCACCGTCTTCGCGTTCAATGCGCTCGGCGACGGATTGCGCGACGCGGTCGATCCTTATTGAGGTGATTGATATGGCTCTTGCACTGGTCAATTCCTTCGCCCCGCCCGTCCGCCACGATCATGATGGCCGTTCGGATACGCCGATCATCGACGCCCGCAACGTCGCGGTGAATTTCAAGGTCGAGGACGGCATGGTCGAAGCCGTCAAGGACGTCTCGTTTCAGCTCTATCGCGGCGAGACGATCGCGATCGTCGGCGAATCCGGTTCCGGCAAATCGGTGACGGCGCGAACGGTGATGGGGCTCTTGTCGAAGCGCGCCGTCGTCTCCGAGAAATCGACGGTCGCCTATGACGGCAGCAACATCCTGAAATTCTCCGAGAGGGCGCGCCGCAAGCTGCGCGGCGATCGCATCTCGATGATTTTCCAGGAGCCGATGAGCTCGCTGAACCCGATCTATACGATCGGCAGCCAGATCGTCGAGGCGATCCGCGTGCATCGCCGGATCAGCAAGAGGGATGCACAGAAGCGCGCGCTCGAACTGCTGGAACATGTGCAGATCCCCGATCCCGCCGCGCGGCTCATGCAATATCCGCATCAGCTTTCCGGCGGCCAGCGCCAGCGGGTGATGATCGCCATGGCGCTTGCCAACGATCCCGACGTTTTGATCGCCGACGAGCCGACGACGGCGCTCGACGTCACCGTGCAGGCGCAGATCCTCAACCTGATCCGCAACCTGCAGAAAGAGCTGGGGATGGCCGTCATCCTCATCACCCACGACCTGACCGTGGTGCGGCAGTTCTCCGATTACGTCTATGTGATGCAGCTTGGCGAAGTGCGCGAGCACAACACCACCGAAGCGCTGTTTGCCAATCCGCAGGACGCCTATACCAAGCATCTGCTCGCTTCCGAGCCGCGCGGCCAGGCCAATCCGCTGCCGGAGGGATCGGATGTCATCCTCGATGCCAAAGGCGTGCGCGTCTCCTTCATGATGCGTCACGGTACCTTTCTCAAGCCGGCGATGCGTGAGCTTGTCGCCGTCGATAGCCTCGACCTGACGCTGCGCCGTCACGAAACGCTGGGGCTGGTGGGCGAATCCGGCTCCGGCAAGACGACGTTCGGCCAGGCGATCCTGCGGCTGAACACGCCGGACAGTGGCGAAATCCGTTTCGACAATCAGCCGATCCACGGCTTGTCCAGGTCCGAGATGCGGCCCTTGCGCGCCCGCATGCAGGTGGTGTTCCAGGATCCTTTCTCATCGCTTAACCCGCGCATGACGATCGGCCAGATCATCGAGGAGGGGCTGGTCGTCAACCGGCTGGGCGCGACCAAGGGCGAACGGCAGGACCGGGTGCGGGAAGCGCTTATTGCTGCCGGCATGCCGGGCAATATCCTGTCGCGCTTTCCGCACGAATTTTCCGGGGGCCAGCGCCAGCGCATCGCCATTGCCCGCGCCATCGCGCTGGAGCCGGAATTCATCCTGCTCGACGAGCCGACATCGGCGCTCGACCTTTCCGTCCAGGCGCAGATCATCGAACTGCTGCGCAAGCTGCAGGACGAGCGCGGCCTGAGTTACCTCTTCATCTCCCACGACCTCAAGGTCGTCAGGGCGCTCTGCCATCGCGTCATCGTCATGCAGCATGGCAAGATCGTCGAAGAGGGTCCCGTCGACGAAGTACTATCCCATCCCAAGACCGCCTACACCGAACGGCTCGTCAAGGCCGCTTTCGAGGTAGCATGATTATCGAATGCCGGAGGTTATAATGGCAGGAAATCCCAAAATCACCTTTATCGGAGCAGGCTCCACCGTCTTCATGAAGAACATCGTCGGCGACGTGCTGCAGCGGCCCGCGCTGTCAGGCGCGACGATCGCGCTGATGGACCTTAATCCGCAGCGGCTGGAAGAAAGCGCCATCGTCGTCAACAAGCTGATCTCGACGCTCGGCGTCAAGGCCAAGGCCGAGACCTATTCCGACCAGCGCAAGGCGCTTGCAGGCGCCGATTTCGTCGTCGTCGCCTTCCAGATCGGCGGCTATGAGCCCTGCACGGTCACCGATTTCGAGGTTCCGAAGAAATACGGGCTGCGCCAGACGATCGCCGATACGCTCGGCGTCGGCGGCATCATGCGCGGGCTGCGCACCGTGCCGCATCTCTGGAAGGTCTGCGAGGACATGCTCGCCGTTTGCCCCGAGGCGATCATGCTGCAATATGTCAACCCGATGGCGATCAACACCTGGGCGATATCGGAGAAATATCCGACCATCCGCCAGGTCGGCCTCTGCCATTCGGTGCAGGGCACGGCGATGGAACTGGCCCACGATCTCGACATCCCTTACGAGGAGATCCGTTACCGCGCGGCCGGCATCAACCACATGGCCTTCTATCTCAAATTCGAGCATCGCCAGGCTGACGGATCCTACCGCGACCTCTATCCCGATCTCGTGCGCGGCTACCGCGAGGGCAGGGCGCCGAAGCCCGGCTGGAACCCGCGCTGCCCGAACAAGGTGCGCTACGAGATGCTGACGCGGCTCGGTTATTTCGTCACCGAAAGCTCGGAGCATTTCGCTGAATACACGCCCTTTTTCATCAAGGAGGGCCGCGAGGACCTGATCGAGAAATTCGGCATTCCGCTCGACGAATATCCGAAACGTTGCATCGAGCAGATCGAGCGCTGGAAGGGCCAGGCTGAGGCCTATCGCTCGGCCGACAAGATCGAGGTTCAGCCGTCGAAGGAATATGCCTCCTCGATCATCAATTCGGTCTGGACCGGCGAACCCTCGGTGATCTACGGCAATGTCCGCAACAATGGCTGCATCACCTCGCTGCCGACCAATTGCGCCGCCGAAGTGCCGTGCCTCGTCGATGCTTCCGGCATCCAGCCGACCTTCATCGGTGACCTGCCACCGCAGCTGACCGCGCTGATCCGCACCAATATCAACGTCCAGGAGCTGACGGTCCAGGCGCTGATGACCGAGAATCGCGAGCACATCTACCACGCCGCGATGATGGACCCGCATACGGCAGCCGAACTCGACCTCGACCAGATCTGGTCGCTGGTCGACGACCTGCTCGCCACTCACGGCGACTGGCTGCCCGAATGGGCACGCACGACCCGCAAGGTACAGGCCGCCTGACCCCCTCTCCCGGGTGAGGCGTCAAGGAGCCCCGCGGTCGCAACAACCGCGGGGCTCTTTGCTGGGAATGAGGTCTGCCGTGATTGGCGGCACGGCTACGAAGAGATAGCGAATGAGAATTCAGCTTTGACAGGCATTGAGTGATCGGCGGTCACGATGCCTTGCTTTGGCGCTGCTTCTTCGGCTGTGTCCCCCGGTCTGGCGGTAGGCTCGGTTGCTTCGTTGCCACTGCCTGTCGCACAGAGTTGATGGCGTCGACAAAGCTCTGAAAAGTTTCATGTTCGAGAATTGCTTCGGCAGTGGTTTTGTCCGGCTGGTTCGGAAATACAAATTGCTGACCGGTTTTTGCGATAGGATATGTCACCGTGGTCACCGTTCCCGTGCCTGCGGCAACAATTGTTGCCGTTACCGTAATCAAACCGGGCGGCTTGCTCTTCTTTTCTTCCTTAACAGAGAACGTATACGTTTTATTTGCACCATTTCGGCCGATGATTTGCCCTTCGTTGTCCTCACACGGGCTCGAAGCGGCCTCGTCGTAGATTGACAACTCCTCATAGGTGTACGGGATTTCTACGTGGACCACGAATGCCATGATGTTCTCCATCGCTGCTTTGGATTAGTCGCGGGTGAGACGGCCATCACGATGTGCCATCCTGAGGGTGATTGCATACGAGTTTGGTGATCGCTTTCCCGGCAGATTGGCGTCTAAGATGAGCGTCTTTGCGTCGCCATAGCTTATCAATATCTCGAGCAATGCATCAGATGCACGTATGCTCCACATCTTATAGCCGAGATCATCAAATCCGCATCCGACGGCGTTCCTCGGAACATCCGCTGTAATGAGAAACACCCGGGTTGAGTCGAACCTATAACAATGCCCCTCGAAAGCATAACCATAAGCTAAAACGATGGAGTACTCTCCGGACTTACTTCCGATCTGGTCACGAAACAATTGCATTCGAAGATCGCTTAGATGTCCGTCACCGAAATCGAAGCGAGCGTAATCCTTCCTGTCGTTGAGCTTGACGCCGTAAAGGATTAGGGCATCCGCTTGGTAGCGCTCTGTCGCTGGAGCGGGGACGCTGTCATCTGTCATCGATACCTCCCGTTGTCTGGTTAGAGAATGCCACGCCACCTCATGCAATCTTCGAACTGGTCGAGATAAGCAGTCCCGCGTCCCCGCTCGGCAGCCTCAAGCAAGGCCGAAGCTGCGGCCTCAAACGTCAGGCTATCCGGATCGAGCAATTTCCAGGAACGCGTCACCGCCTCGCCCACCACGTCCCGCGCTTCCTGCAGAGCGGCTTTCGTGGCGAAATGCGTGACGTTATAGGATGTCGCCGATGCCCGAAATCCTTCTTCTATCAGCGCCGGCGCCATCTGCTGGCGAAGATCGCTGAACTTTCTGGGATTGATGCTCGACAGTCCGCGCTCGAACAGCAGCGATTGATAAACCTCGATGAGGCAGTCGAAGAGGCCGGCCGCAAAGGGCTTCGACTGGTCGTGCACTTCCTGGCTGACATCGCCGATGCGAAGCGAGTTGTTGAGCGATCTAAGCTGCTTTTCGTCGCTGAGTTCGGCAAATTTGTCGAGTTCGTTGTGCAGGAGCAAGTTGCCTCTTGTGCGCCGAAGCAGCCGGTCGAGCGCGGTATCGAATTGCAGCAATCCCAAGAGCGATATGAAATCGGCGATCGCTTCGTGGTAGGAAAAGAAGTCGCTGCCGGATCCATCGCCTTCGAGGATCCCAAGTTCGCTCAGCAGAATGAGATGCCCCATTTCATGGGCAACCGCGTCGAAATTCAGCGCGAAACAGGATGTCGGGCTTTCCGGCTCGCTCTCGCCGAGCTCCAGAAAGCCGAAGCCGGATTGCGCATTCTGCCAATGGGGAATGCGGGGAACGATTTCCAGCCGTTCCAGCGTCGGCTCGAAGAACCAGCTGATCGGGCGCCCGGCATAGCTCTCGCAGATATCGAGAACCCGGCGGGCGCAGGCATAGCTGTGTGTCGAAAGAAATGCCGGCGAGCCAGGGCCTATGTGATCGAAATGGCCGTCGGGCCCCGGCTCTGCAGGCGGCCGCAAAAGGCCGGGATATGGTGGGATGTACGGCGCGGCATAGGGCGATTTCGGTTCGATGGGATTTGCTACATAGATCCGGCTGTCGGACGGCCCCGCTAGAATCGGGCCTGCAGACGCTCCGATCCACACCACTTCGGGCTTTTCGTAACCGGGAATGAAGGATGGCTGCGGAAAGACAAGGAAACGCGTTCCGAGCGGCCGCTCCAAAGCCGACCCGTCGCCTACTCCCTGCGAATGTGTGATGGCATCCAAAGCTGCCCCCACCGCTCGTTGCCCAACGCCGAGCGATCTTCTACTATACCAGTACTACTGGCATTTCGACAATAGCGCGTCGAGCATTCCGCAGTACTCCATGTCATCGGCGAATGATTCCGTAAGTTCAAACTCGAAAGAAAGAGGCTCGTTCAGACAATTGATCTTGTGATCGGCCAGATATCTCAGGAGATTTACAGCGTCGTTTCGCTTCTGGTTTATGGCTCCGGCTTTCAGCCACGCCTTTAGAACTGCGATCTGGTCCACAGCGCTGAGATTGTTTTCTGCCGCCGCGAAAACCCTGGCGAACGACCTTTCGCTGAAGTGGAGCGAGCGTGCCAGTGACTCAAGCCGGTCTCTCAGCCGTCTTTCGATGACCCCGACGCGTGCCGCTTTTTTCAGGCTCAGCCTGATGTCGATGAGAGCGTCGCCCAATGCGCGCGAGCCCAGCTCGACGGGAGCCATCGGCACCGTGACGTCGGCATCGTCGGCAAGCGGGTGCCGTCGGTACCACCGGTAGATCAGCCCATGCCCGATCATTCCCAGGGGAGCGAGCTCCGCTGCTCTGAGCGCGCCTATGCTGGCGGCACCGAATATGCGGAGCCCTCGGGCCATCGCCCAGAGAATTTCCTGGTGGCGAACGGCGGGGCGCTGCGCGAAGACGCCGTCGATCAGCACGATCGCCGACGGCGCGTAGTCCGCCACGGCGCGCACGACATCGCCGCAGCCGACGGGAGGCAGATAGATCGCCTCCAGGTATTTCCGCGCTTCCGTCGCGGAGAGGGTGGGGCCGAGAAAGACCACGAAATCGTCACGCAAGATCCGCCTCCGGATTTGTTTCCAGCGGAGGAGCAACCACCCGGACGACGTGAAGAGGGACGCGATCGTCCGAATGAAGAACCACAAGAATAGCCGCCTTCGCGCCGGCCAGCTTCAACGCCTCGACGATCGGCAGGATGGAGTGGCCGCTGGCGACAGGACCTTCATCGGGGCTGTAGGAGCTGCCGCCCTTTACGAGTTGCGTGCGCCATGCGGCGAGCTCCGAAGCATCGGCATATGCGTAGACTTCGCTGCTGATATCGTCGCGCGCAGCCGAGATCACCCCCAGCCGCGATTGACACGCTTCGAGCAATGCGCTCGTCAGCGCACGATCGTGGCTGAAGCCGCAGCCGAAGCCTTCGGCCGGCAAGGGCGCGAAGGGGGCTCGTCCGCCATCTTCCATCACGTGGCACCAGTAGATCGGCAGCGCGTGCGGCGCCGGGATTTGCCAGATGCCGACGACAAACCCCGCCTCGGCCAGCCGTCGCATGATTTCTCCCGCGCCGCCTGAGCAGACCGACCGGGAGTCGATCTGGAATCGGTCGAAGAAATGCGGCGTCTTCATCGCCGTGCATCGCGCCTGCCGCTCCAGTATCTCCAGGCAGGCATGCAAGGCCGCGCTTTGCAGGCTGGTGCCGGCTGCCAGACCCGTGGTGTCTCTGGGCATCCAATGCGGATGAGGCGAGGGAACGGTGTAGGCGGAGTCGACAAGGGCAAGCGGGACAGGGGTTCTCCGGCCCGAAAGGAGATCCAGCCCGTCGATCCAGGAAATCCTCTCCGCCTCTCGCCCGACGCCGAGGTGCGACCAGAATTTCTGCTCGTTCATCTCGCGGAAAGCCGCTCTGAAGACGCGCTCCGGGGCAATCCGCTCTGAGGCCCATCCCTCCAGGGATTCCATCAGGCCCGATATCGCCGCAAGCGGCAAGGTCAAACCCTTCCCTTGGCTGACGGCGACGGAAAGGGCGCGCGGCCTGACAACCTGGACGACGGGGATCCCGATGCGGTCGAGTTCCGTGACCGAGCCCAGCCTGGTGATCCCGTATTCGTGCTTGCGCGCCAGGATGCGCTGCACCGTCTGCCAGATATCAGGGGGCGAGAGGGTAGGGGCATCAAAGATGTTGTCGAGCACCCCGTGGTCCATCGCCTCCTCCTGGCCTACGACCTTGGCAGTCCGTCTAAGGCGCGCTTTGCTCTTTCGGCCAGCCATGCCGCTCCCTGCGCGTCGGCAATCTGCACCGCCCTCGTCAGGTCTCTCCTTATCAAGGATGGAGGGTCGTTCAGATCTCGTCTCAGTCTTGCGCTGAGGCGGTAGAGTTCGGCCAGCCAGAACCGTTGACCGCTGTTGCGGCCGACATTGATCGCATTGTGAATGGTAGCCAGGGCTTCAGTAGGCTTGCCGAGCCGCTGCAGCACCTGCGCATGCATGTCGCTGTGCATGGAAAAATTGTCGTCGGTGCCCGATTGCTGCTGGAGCAGCAGACCGTGTTGGAAACGCTCTTCACCCCGTTCGGCAAACGACGTCATCAGCTCCGCCCAACCGCAATACATGTTGGCGCGCGCCTGGCTGGCGGCGAGGCCGTGTCGCTCGGCAAGCGCCAGCATTTGTTCGCCGAGGTCATGGACATCGTCATATCTGCTTTGGCAGCGGCGAAGGACGATGGCGTAATAAAGCGCGTGAACCATGCTCCCGGCATGATCGGTCGAGGCCGCCCAGTCCAGGCACTGTCTGATCGCATGTTCACTGGCATCGGCATCGTTGAGAAGCAGGTAGGACAGGGCGCTCTCGCCCAAGCCGCAGACCTTGGCATCATGTCCGCCGAAGAAGGCGCGATTTCTGACCGCTCTTTCGGGATCGTAGAGATCAAGGCCTCTGGCGACACAATCGAGGCAGAATTCGTGCTCGCCGGCATGGAAGCTCGTCGCCCATCCGCAGTGATAGGATTGAAGCCGCGTCTCCTGATCTTCGACCGCTTGCATGTCGCCGACGAGGATGCGCGCGCGAGACTGCTGCGTCAGAATGTTGGGCGCCGTGAACCACCATCCCCAATAGACCGGGAAATGGTTCGACCGAACAGCCAAGGCCTGTTTCCTCAGAAGCTGCATTGCGCGGGAATAGGCCCGCCGCGCGCTTTCCGAGCCCTCTCCCTCGAGTGCAGTCGCAACGACCCCCTGAAGTTCGAGCAGGCCCAATGCCAGTTCGGTGCGATCGGGATGGCGCCGGGAAAGACTGTCGACCTCCTGCGCGCAGAGCTCGAGCGACACGTTCGCCTCGTGCATGGCAGAGCGCAGAACGCTTGCCTCGGCCGCCGCCAGGGCAAACCTGGCCGCGGCGTCGTGCAAGCCTGCTTCGGCGCATTGCCAGGCCGCGATGGCAGCCGGCAGACTGGGCTTTGCTTCTCCGATCAGGAGTTCGGCGATCCGCCTGTGTATGCGTCGTCTGTCGCTTTTGAGAAGGCTGCTGTAGGCGGCTTCCTGAGTGAGTACGTGCCGGAACTGAAAGGAACCGGGCGTGGCGGATGAAGGCTCGATGATGCCTTGGGAAACAAGCCGCTCGACCGCGACCTCCACCGTCTGCCGGCTGACCCCTTCGAGAAGGTAGGCCAGCAGCGAGATGTTGAATTCGCGGCCGATGACGCTCGCAAATTGCGCCGCGCGTCGTGCGGAACCGGTCGCCGCGAGTCTGGCGGAAAGCAGATCATTCAGCGAGCTGACGCCACCTTCCAGAAGCAGCCCTTTCCATTCGGATGAGGCCTTGCCCAGGGGTTGCCTTCCCAGGAAGAAGTTGGCCAGTTCCTCCGCATAGAGCGGCATGCCATCGCATTGATCCAGGATGAAATCGGACAGGCCCGGCGGGGGAGGCTCACGCCAGACCGAGGCGACGAGATCGCGAACCGCGGCAGAGGCCAAGCCGGATAATTCTATCTCGGTCGCCAGTGCCAGGGATCGCCTGATCCTCGATGTCTGAACCACGAGGATCGGCAACTTGCCTGCGAGCGATCCAAGCCGATCGATCAGCTCCAACGTCATGCCGTCAGCCCAGTGGACATCCTCGAAGACGAGGAGCGTCGGAACGCCAGTCGCTCTGCACGTCAGGATGTCGGCAGCGGCTTCGATGACTTTCCGCCTGAATGCCCGCCCCGACAGATCCGACACGCGAATATTGCGCGAGGTCGCCGGCGATCGGTCTGACGTAAATGAGAGAATGGTGTCGACGATGTCTGCGTCTAAGTGTCGGCCGGATGTTTGAAGAGCCTGCATGAAAGCCGCGCTATCGCCATCCTTCAGAACCACAGGTTCAGCCACAAGCCTCTCAAGAAACGACATAAATGGGTGCAGAGGCTGGCTCTCCAGGCGTCTGCCGCACTGAAAGATCAGGGTCTCCTGCGAAGTTTGCGATAGACTGCGGGCGAATTCGCCGATCAGTCTGGATTTGCCGATGCCTGCCTCTCCGACCACAGTGATCGAACTGCCCTTGCCGTCGAGAGCTGAATTCCAGGCGCTCGAAAGAGCGGCAAGCTCTCTTTCCCTGCCTCTTATCGGCCGGTCCCATTCATGGAATGGCGACAGCGCAGACGTTGATCGATTACGTTCCTGCGGGCGCCAGAGCGCAACCGGCTCTTCAAAGCCTTTGAGTTTGGCCTTCCGCACTAGGTTGTAGTCGAACTTGTGTCGCGTGAGCTGAACGGTCGAATCTGCGACCAGGACCGAATTCGGTTCGGCCTCTGCCTGCAGGCGAGCTGCCAGGACCGGCGCTGTGCCGACAATCTCGTCTCCTTGCGTGGAGAATACGACAAGACCTGTGGCAACCCCGATGCGCAGCCTGAAAGCTGTGTGCGCCTTGCCCTTGGTGCTCGTTGCAATGCCTAACAATTCCAAAGAAGCCTGCACCGCACTTTCAGCCGCATCTTCGGATTGATCGGGATATCCAAAGAAACAGCATCCCCCATCTCCGAGCCGCTGATGAAGAAAACCTCCATGCTTTTTTATGATGGTCTCAGCACTCTGATGTAATGCCGACACGGAGCGAAAGAACTTCTCCGGCTCGCTCCGCAACAAGAGCTCCGTCGAGCCGACGATGTCATAGAAAAGGGCAGTGACCTGTCGCCGCTCACCTGTAAACCGAATTCTCGCGTCGAGGGTTTTCATGCCGGGTCGCCCAACACCACAGAAGCCTTTCTCAGGACATCCGATTTATAGCTTGCATGCAAGCTTTTCGTGCGGCGATGCTAATTTAAGAATCGGTTGTTGGCCTGCGGCTTGATAATCATGCGCTCTTCAAAACCGCGACGGATGCCCGGCCGCACCGGCTCTTCATCAAGGAGGGTCGCGACGACCTGATCGAGAAATTCGGCATTCCGCTCGACGAATATCCGAAACGCTGCATCGAGCAGATCGAGCGCTGGAAAGGCCAGGCGGAGGCCTATCGTTCGGCGGACAAGATCAAGGTCAAGCCGTCGAAGGAATATGCCTCCTCGATCATCAACTCGGTCTGGACCGGCGAGCCTTCGGTGATCTACGGCAATGTCCGCAACAATGGCTGCATCACCTCGCTACCTGCCAATTGCGCTGCCGAAGTGCCTTGCCTCGTCGATGCTTCCGGCATCCAGCCGACCTTCATCGGCGACCTGCCGCCGCAGCTGACCGCGCTGATCCGCACCAATATCAACGTCCGGGAGCTGACGGTGCAGGCGCTGATGACTGAGAATCGCGAGCACATCTACCACGCCGCGATGATGGACCCGCATACGGCAGCCGAACTCGACCTCGACCAGATCTGGTCGCTGGTCGACGATCTGCTCGCCACTCACGGCGACTGGCTGCCCGAATGGGCACGCACGGCCCGCAAGGTACAGGCCGCCTGACCCCTCTCCCGGGTGAGGCGTCAAGGAGCCCCGCGGTCGCAACAACCGCGGGGCTCTTTGCGTGGGGATGGGGCGTTTTGCGATTTGGGGACGTGACTCGCATGGCCGGATCGACATCCTTTCACCCACTTTCTTGAATGCCCTTCAGAGCCGAATCGAAGGCGCTTAGCCGAAGATAAGGCGAAGCTTTCGAAGCACGGCGGTAGGACGCAGCGCAACAGCGACGGCTATCGCGAGCGGTTGTTGGGTTAAGTTGTTGGGTTAAAACGAAAGAGCCTCAAGCTGCTGCCAAAATTCCGGCCGGATCGTCCGCTTGGAACAGATCTTCCTAATATACGTTTGTGGGAAGCCTGCCCCACGGAGGACGCCATGATCAGCATCTGGGATGCGAACGTCGAATTGAAGATAGATGATCGTCATCACGTCATCAGGAGCGCTCGAGAGGCGGTCGCATTTTTGAAGAAATCCTGGCCCGACAACAGAAGCGCGAGCTACACGACAGCGCGGAAGGTATGCCTGGACGCGGCGAATGGCGTTGTTCCCGGTGCGGAAGCGCGAGCTGCGTTTGAGGCTGCGGCGAAGGAGGCCGGCATCCTGCGACAGACTTAGGGATTACCTTGTTCGTTGCCTCCTATCGAACAGGAGGCGCTGGCGCAGTGCCATGAGGAGCGACATGACAGAGAGCGATGCACTCCGCCAGGAAATCTATCGGCTTGCCGCGGCGGCCGAAGCTGACTCAGAAACAACGTCGAATTTGAAGGCGCTGGCCGTGCAGCTCTGGGCAAACTTCGACGAATTCACGGTCGAGGACCTGGAAGATATACTGAGGGACGAATGGAGAACCCGCGGACTGCCGTTCAATGACAACGCGGATATGTAGGCGCTTCTAGAATTGGAGACGTCTGTGCTACCTCAGAGGCCTCTTTGCTGCGTTCGCAATCGGGGCCCCTTAGCTGACCTTTGTTCGATCTATGACGCATGCTTGCTCGTGAGCAGTGGCGCCGATATTTTCCGCGCGTCGGGTTCCCAAAATTATGGTACTTGAAAGTACCAAAAACTTCCCTATAGTCGGATCCCTTGGGGAAAATCGGCCATGGACTTCGCACTCCTTTTCAACCTGTTCCGGAAGCCCAAGCAGGCCAACGTCACTGACGTCACCCTCTGGCACAAGCACGAGACACTCCTCCCGGTGCCACTCGTCGACGCCGCAGCCCGAAACCCATCGGGACAAATCTGGCGCCGGCTGAACGGTGTGCAATGGGAATATAAGCAGGATCCGGAAACGATTGAGGAATTCGATGCTCGACAGTATTGAGGCTTAAAGCCCTACTGTCGCACGGAACCGACGCCTCTGCATTTGTCCCGTCGGCTGCGGCCCAGCATCATCGTCATGCCTTCCTCCGCGAACAGCGACGATGATATCGGATCGAGCGCCGAGGTTGGTTCGTCGCAAACAGCCAGGCTGTGTTTCTAAAGCGGTCGAAACACTCTCGATGGGCTAGAGCAATTCCAGCAAAAGTGCACAGCGGTTTTGCGTCCGGAATTGCATGAAAACAAAGAGATAGAGCACTTCCGTGATTCGAAGAAAAACGGAAATGCTCTAGTAGCCGCCTATCTCACCGCGAACTGGGCCTATCCCCTGCGGCTGTGCATAGGTTGTGTTGTCCGATCCGCTAGTTGCGCATCCTGCGAGTGTCATGAAGACGATTGCTGCTGCGGCCAAAATGTTTTTCAGACGCACGGCGTTCTCCGATCATGGCAGGCTGCCCAGGCCTCAAGGGCCATGCCGAGGATTTTCCGTTAAATCACCTACAATGGCAAGCGCGTGGTTAGCTGGCGGTAAGTAGCGATACGGCCTCTTCAAGCCTCTGACTGGATAGTCGCTCGGCGAGGCATCTTTCCCCAGCACGCTGACATAGATGTGGGTGCCGCTGGTGAACGCCCTGACGCAAGTCCCTGGGGGGCGCGGTCGGCCAGCGCAGAAAACCTGGTTCCTGCTGACCAGCAGGAACCAACTGCTTCAGAAATCTGCCCCCTCAAAATGTCAGCGATAGTCGATGCCACAGGAGCAACGACCCGACGGGGATCGATGCATCCCCGACCAGCACGTCAGATGGTGGCTCTTAGCCTCAATCAGGCAAACCACGCACGAAGCTGAGCGAAAAACCCGTCTGGTTTGGAACCTGACATCTTCCGCAAACGGCGAGCGACGACTGCCGCGCTGACGCGTTCACCGAAATGGCAGAAGCACACAAGATCATGCAATTGCTCATCGCTGAGTTCGAAGAACCGCTTGGCTTCTCCGTAGCTGTCATTTTCCATTCCTGCCGCCCGCAGCATTGGATCAGCAAACGCAACGGAGATCGGTGTACCGTCATCCCTGAGAGCAAGCCGATCGGCAATCGGCTGATATTCGGTTTCGTGAAGAGTCTTGAGAAACGGTCTGGGGCTGCCTTCGAGACTTTCGGCCCACCGTTCGAGCCGTTCGCGCCGGGTCATTTCAAGGCGCTTGCAGGTCGGGCTGACCGTTGCGATGCTTTTCAACTGGTCTAATGCGTACTGTTCCATTTCGGCCTCCTATCTCCGGAAAAATAGATGGTCCGCCTCCCAATAACAGCGTCGCTCAGGTCGCAGCCGATGTCCAATCACGATTGAAAACGGCACCTGGATGTTGTGCATTGCGAGCGACATCACCAGTTTGCGAGCGCATGGCAGGACTGTCCGGCAAGATCGCGATCAGGCGATCAAGGCATCTTACACCGACGAACTCACGGGTGTCGCCAACCGCCGCTTTGTGATGGCACGCGTCGACGACATGCTGGTAGCCGCTGAGCACGGAAACAACGGATGCCTTGCCGTATTCGACATCGACAATTTCAAACACATCAACGATCGGCTTGGTCACCATGCCGGGGATGTCGTCCTGCGCGATTTTGCGCATCGCATTCATCAGAATGTTCGCCGCAACGATTGTTTTGGTCGGGTCGGCGGAGAAGAGTTCCTTCTCGTGATGCCGGCAACCGGGCCGGAAGACGCCATTGCCATTGTCGAGTGCATGCTGACGGTGATCCGCTTCTCCCGGCCTCTGCCTGAATCTCCCGACTTCAGCTACACCTGTTCTGCTGGCATCGCCGCCTGCGCCCCGTCAGACAGCGCGTCGGACCTTTATCGACGCGCCGATCAAGCACTCTATGCGGCCAAGTTAAGCGGCCGGGACAGGGTGCGCGCGGCGTAGGCGCCTAATGCATGTCGCCCGGAAGTGTGCAGCGGTTCCGGGACAACGACATGCATAAAAACAAAAGGCTATACGGTTGAACCTCAATTTGATCAGGCGACTTCGTCGCGCCGCAGTCGTGGCGGACGGCACTCTGCACCTGTTCGCTGAGGCACGAACCAATGTGATTGGGGCGTGATTTCCTAAATTCCTGACCCGTAAAGCTCCTGGTCATCTTCGCCTTCCCAAGGGGAGGGCATCGAGGTGCGATTGGCCGAGGGCATCGGCATCCAACACTTTAATTCCGGCTCGGCATATTCGATGATGTGCCCGGGCGAGGAATCCGAGGCGCGCCAGCCTTCTGCAGCGAACTGATCGCCGTTCGACCAATAGGCGAGATCAACTTCTGCCGGCCCCTGTTCGGACGGGCGAATCGTGACGAGGATCCGGCTACCGTCTCTCGGTGCGCTTGCCATGTCGCGCCAGCGGTCTGTGTCGTCCATCGTTTTCCTCCTGCCCTCGCTCCAGGTTGCGAGTGTCGCCTCGCCATCGGAAACGGTCAATTGAAACTTTGCGGAACCTATCCTCTATCGATTGAGTATCGATCGCGATGGTTGATCGAGTAAGCCACGTTGGCGTGACAGCTGACAAATTTCGACTTCCATTGGCCTATGGGGCGCCGGGCTCATGTCGGCATCGACCGCTGATGTTTAAGACCAGTTTATTATGACGTACATTCAGGGTGTTGGTGTCATCAAACTAGATCGCCGCCGGTTCAGCTCTGTTCAAGGCGACCGTTACTTCAGGATCTCTCCAAATTCCGCCAACCAGACCATACAGTTGCCTGTGAGTGGTCCCGGTTTGCCGGTCGCTGTCGTTGATCGCAACGCCGGCATCGCGGTCACCGGAACGATCGCGGAGAGGCAGCATCGGAACATGAATACGACGGAAATGCCAATACACTTCAGAGGCGTTGCGCATCTCGACCACAACTACTAACCTTCTGAACGTTTTCGATTTTAGCCTAGCAGAAGGCGGACGCTTATTTACATGGCCGACAGCACCATACGCATCGACACCGTCCGAGCTTCAAGAGCAGGCCACACATTTCACGAGCGCTGGACTGCGCGACGCATTCTTCAATTAGTGTTCCCAAAGGATACCCTTTTCGCCGTTGCTGTAGAGGGCATTTCCCCGGAAGAGCCGAGCTCTCCGGGGAAAGCAGCCGAAGAGGTCGCTGATCTCGTGCTTTACTACGGCAAGGGCGCTACATTCGCATCCTGTGACCGGCTGGAGACTGCTCAGTTCAAATATCAGGTCGATCCTGCGCCAGAAACAGCGTCCTATCTGAAGAAGACGATCGAGAAATTCGGCGATACCCTGAAAGGCTATGAAGAGCAACATTCCGCTAGCGAGGTCGATGCGAAGTTATCTTTTTCTTTCGTTACGAACACCGCTTTCGCAGAGCCGCTATGGAAGGCTATCGAAGCCCTTAAGGCAGGGCTCGACCGCCCTGACGATGAGGCTGGTAGACAGTTCGGATACCTCGATAATTTGTGCCGCACGACAGGCGTCAGCTCACATCGCCTTTTCGCAATGACGGAATTCCGTGCCTCTGAACAGAACCTTCCGGCATTGAGCGGCGCGTTGAAACGAACTCTGACTGATTGGTCGGCGGGTTCGGACAGCACTGCACGAGCAAAATTACATGGCCTTAAGGAACTGGTGATCGGCAAAGCCGGGCCTAGCGGTCAAAGCAACAACCTCATCAAGAAAGAAGATGTTCTCGACGCTTTAGGCTGCGAACCGGAAGATCTCTTTCCAGCCGGCACGCGCTTCGTTCCTGTTGGAGAAGTCGTTGAGCGCTCGCAGCTAGGCACCGTAGTCGATTTGGTTAAAAGCTCGAGTTTGCCCCTTTTTATTCATGCGGATGGAGGCGTGGGTAAGACGGTCTTCATACAGAGCTTGGCATCGAGCCTCGTGGGTGATTTCGAAGTAGTCGTCTTCGACTGCTTCGGCGGTGGCTCCTATCGTTCTGAAGATCAGGCACGCCATTTACCGAAGGTGGGCCTGATCCAAATTGTGAATGAACTCGCCTCGCGCGGCCTATGCGATCCTTTGCTTCCCGGCGATGGTGATCGGATAGCATTGACCAAAGCAGCAAGAAAGCGTTTGGGCCAGGCAGCCAATGCGGTGAAAGAGCAGTCTGCGAAAGGTGGGCTATTGCTCATCCTCGACGCCGCCGATAATGCCCAGCTCGAGGCGGACAATCGTAAAGACGACTCCTTTCCCAAACTTCTTCTGGCATCGCTGGACAGCGAGCCTATAGACGGCGTCAAGCTCGTTTTGACCGCGCGGCCGCATCGGATGGCGGGCGTAACAGGGAGGTCTCGCGTCATGCCCTTCGAGCTCGTTCCTTTCACGGACGAGGAGGCTAGGTGTTTAGTCCCGGCATTTGATGGATAGGATCGATGATGAATCGATCTGGCTCGGAAGTCCACCTTTTGCAGATGAACTCGTAGGGGGTGAGGCCCTTTAGTGTCTTGAGCCTGCGCCCAAAATTGTAGGCGTCGATGAAGTCGGCGAGATGCTTTTTCAGTTGTGCGTGATCGTCGTAGTGGAAGCGCTTGACAGTCGCTTCCTTGATCGTCCGGTTCATCCGCTCGACCTGCCCATTGGTCCATGGGTGCTTAACCTTTGTCAGGCGATGCTCGATCTCGTATTCCTCACAGACTCGGTCGAAGATGTGCTGGAAGGCATTTTGGTCACAGGCCCGGTTGGTGAACTGGATGCCATTATCGGTCAGGATAGTATGGATGGTGTAGGGCACCGCCGCGATCAGGTTGCGCAGGAACTGGGCGGCATTCATCTTGCCAGCTTTGGCATAGAGCTCAGCGAAGGCGAACTTGGACGTGCGATCAATCGCCACGAAGAGATAGAGCTTGCCCTCAGCCGTCTGCACCTCGGCAATATCGACGTGGAAGTAGCCGATCGGGTAGCTTTTGAACTTTTTCTTCGGTTCTTTGTCGCCTTTCACTTCCGGCAGGCGTGAAATGCCGTGGCGCTGCAGACACCTGTGCAGGGACGAACGTGTCAGATGCGGGATCGTCGGTTGAAGGGCATAGAGGCAGTCATCAAGAGGCAGCAATGTATGCCTGCGAAAGGCGACGATGACGGCTTCTTCTTCAAGGGAGAGGATTGTCGAATGCGGGTCCTTCGGGCCTGTCGGAAGATCGGCCAATGATGTCCGTCTCTTCCATTTGGCTATTGTCTTCTGATTGACCCCATACCGCTTTGAAAGCGCTCTCAGGCTCTCTTCACTATTTTGTATTGCTCGACGGATTGCCTCTGTCGTTGTGGCGCTCCCGTGTAGAACCTGGCCCATAGTGCCTCCCTCCATTCTAAGGAAAATAATGCACCATCAAATGCCGGGACTAAACAGCCTAGGCAATTTCTAATAGCCCGCAGGGAAACCCTTTCCGACGTTGAATTTGCATCGGCGATGGCCCGATCGAGGGGCAATGCACGCGTTCTGGCATACCTCCTGGAGACCTGGGAGCAAAATGTTCTCGGTAACACGTCAGCGGATGAAATCACCGTAGAAGAGATCATTGCTCAACGCTGTCAGAAAATCTTCGACGATCTCCATGTCGCTGGTTGGTCAGAGCGGGACGTTCGCGAGTTCTTTGCGGGAATTTCCCTGCTACCCCCACCGATACCGCTTGATGAGCTAGCGAACGCGCTAGGGTGGTCAGATTCGCAGGTTCGTAGCGCAGCGTCCGACCTCGCGCCGATGCTTGAGGTGTCGTCACACGGCGCGATCTTCCGCGACGAGCCGACGGAAACTTACATCCACGAGACCTATTCCAAGTCTGCTGACGCGCAGCAGGCAATAGCGCAACGGCTTCAGGAATCACAAAGCAGTTCGGCTTATGCCGCGGAGGCGTTGCCACATTTCTTGGTGATCATCAACGATAGTGATCGCGCATTCGCGCTCGCCGATTCACAGGACTTTCCCGAGTCGGTGCAATCGGATTTTGGGAAACGCCGTCTGATCCTTGCCCGCCTTGATGCAGCTTTTCGACTAGCCGTGAAATCGGGAAATCTCGACCGTGTTCTCGAACTGACCATGCGGCTGGCACAGGTCGCATCTGCCAATGCAAAAGGCGATCAGTTTGTTCGCCGCTCCGCGGCCCTGGCCGCCATGCTCGGTGGCCGTGATGCCTATCGTCGCTTATTCAACGACCGATCAGGTTGGAGAGGCGCGCGTAGCGCGCGGCTGACAGTGGCGAATTGTTTTGCGGACGAGGCGGACGAAGCTGCGTTGCAGGCGTCTCGCACCATCGGCTGGATCAATTGGCACGTAGAGCAAAGAGAAGACGATCAGCCTAATCCAGATGGGCCAACGGCGTCTGATTTCGCTGCAGTGATTTTCCAGGCGGTTACTGAGGGACAGTACGAAGTCGCGGATCGCAACTTGGCACGCTGGAGCCTGGGCTTTGGCCTGCTGCCGGTTTCATGGACACGAGGTTAAGGTGTTCCTCCTGAAACCGGAGAGCATGAATGCAAAGACGAATATTCAGCCGCGAGTACAAGCTTGAGGCGGTGAAGCTGGTCAGGGAGCGTGGGGTTGCCGTTGCGCAGGCTGCCCGTGATCTTGATGTCCACGAGAATGTGTTGCGCAAATGGGTTCGGGAATACGGCGACGATCCCAGCCAATCCTTTCCTGGAAAAGGGCAAATGAAGCCGGAGCAGCTTGAGATCGAGCGGCTCCGTCGTGAAGTCGCAAAGCTGAAGGCAGAGCGCGATATCCTAAAAAAGGCCGCAGCCTACTTTGCCAGGGACGCGATATGAAGTTCGCGTTCGTTGCAAAGCACCGCTCGATCTGGCCGGTGGCATGGCTCTGTGAAGCGCTGGGAGTTTCTCGTTCAGGTTTCCACGCCTGGTTCAATCGTTCTCCGAGCGAACATGCACGCCATGACGAGGTCCTGCTGGAAAGGATCAAGCAGAGTTTCCAGTCCAGCGACCGCACCTATGGTGCCCGACGGGTCTGGCACGATGTGCTGGAGGAAGGGTTATCCTGTGGCCTCCATCGTATTGAGCGGCTGATGCGCTTGAATGCGCTCAGGGCAAGACCGAGGCGGCGTGGCTTGCCAAAGGATGCCGGTGACCGTGCCGTCATCATGCCTAACGTGCTGGACCGCCAGTTCGTGGCAGACCGTCCGAACCAGAAATGGGTGGCTGACTTCACCTATATCTGGACCGCGGAAGGCTGGCTGTATGTCGCAGCCGTCATCGACCTGTTCTCACGCCGTGTCGTCGGCTGGTCGATGAATGCCAACATGACAGCCCAACTCGTCACAGATGCGCTGATCATGGCGATATGGCGTCGAGGAAAACCAGATGCTCTGCTGCATCACTCCGACCAGGGCAGCCAATATACCAGCGAGCAGTTCCAGCGCCTCATGGGAGATCACGGCATCACCTGCTCGATGAGCCGCTCTGGAAATGTCTGGGACAACGCTGCAATGGAGAGCTTCTTCTCCTCACTGAAAACGGAGAGAACGGCACGGAAGGTTTATCGCACGAGGAATGACGCCAGAGCCGATGTGTTCGATTACATCGAGCGCTTCTACAACCCGAAGCGTCGCCACTCGACACTGGGCTATCTCAGCCCCAATGACTTTGAAACAAAGGTGGGATTAGCTTAACCTCGTGTCCGATAAACCGGCAGCAGGCCACTTCGCTCTCTCGGTCAGCAAGGAAGTGGTGGAGCTCGTGCAGTGGCTCGACCGTTATAATGGTCGGTCCGAGCTTGAGAAGTTGGCAAGATTTGCGGCAAGCAAAACCTGCCAATCATTTGCTTTGAAGATTGCTTTGATTGCGGCGAGCACACGCCTGCCCAAGACAGATGTGGTAGCGATTGCCCGTTCGACTGTAGCGCCCAGCGCCGAGAAGATTACCGAGGACGACAATTTGCTGGAGGGCAGGCGAGAAGGCGAGTCAGATGTTACCCGCGCTACGATCGCGGCATTGCTAGACGGCTCCCAAGCATCTGCACATCGGATCCTCGCAGCAAGCCCACTCATCCGGCCCACAGGTTATGATTATTCTGAGCGTTACGGCAGGTCGCGTGCCTGGCCGCCACTTTTTCGAGTTTGCGTAGGCGCATGGGTGCAGGGTCGGCGCCTAGAGCGCCATGATCTGCTGCCCCGTGAGGTCAAGGTCACCAAGCTGGCAAAAGCAATAGCCAGCAGGGAGGCGTTGATCGACTTTCTAGGCAAGGTCGAAGCGCCCCGTGGAGATCAAGGCACATCTAAGCGTGGCAGGCGAAAACATGCTCCTCGATACGATGAATCCGAGCGTCGGGCGATTTGCGCAGGCATTGAGGTGGTGCTTACGCTGGTGCGCCCTCTCGAAAAGGCGTTCTTGGAGGGGCAGGGAATTTCCAGTCAACATCTTGAAGACTTCACGACTCTATGGAGTTCCCATCTTCACACCGGACATCCGCGCTCGGACGAGCCAAAAGACCTGCTGTCCAGAGCCGTTGGGCTTGGAATTGCCAGGTTGCTGCTGCGCCACGCCGACGAAATATCGATCACCGACGGGGAACGCTTTGTTGAACTGATTTCGAATGCAAGTTTTACCACTGAGCAGAAAACAGAAATACTTGGCCTCTTGGCGGAGCGTCCTGCTTTAAGTGATCTCGCAGGTCGATTTGCGCGCCACGTCGCAGATCATATTAAGTCCGACGACTATATCGAGCAGCGAGGGGAAAGCTATGCTGGTCTCGCTTCATCTCTCGTGCCCATGAGCATGCACGAAGCGGGCGAATATTACCGCCAAGGTCTCGCGGAACTCGATCAGCTGGGCGGCAATGACCACGACCAGATTTATTCGTTGTTGCATTACGCGGCGCAGCAACGCGGCGGTGTGGTTCGTGCTGAACTCGGCCATCGTTTGATGAACCTATGCCAAACGATCGCAAGCAACGAGCCCTCCAAATTTGGATGGAAGTTATTCAGTCGTGCCGCCGCAGCATCTATCGGGCTGCCGGCCGTAAACAAGCTGCTGAGATGGGATGATCAGGATGTCGCCGATTTCTCCTATGGCCTGCCGCAACTCGTCTGCTACCTTGCTAAAAGTGGCGTTCTCGATCCGCGCCGCGCCGCCTTTCTCCTCAGCATTTGCGATGATCAAGGATGGCATGAATGGCGTTTCGGTGATGGATTGGCCGACTTGCTTGCGGTAGCAGATCCGCCTGATCGCCGTATGATCTTCGTTACGATCTTTGAAAAGCTGAAAGAGCAACACACGGAGGCTGGCTGGCCATCCGTGTGGGAAGGCATCCTTGATGTTGATGGCAGCTATCCGGGATTAATGACCGAGGATGAACGGCAAGCGCTTGATGTTCTGAAAAGCGAAGCACTGCGCAAACGCGACGAATATAATAGTCAAAACAGCACCTACGACCTACGGCCCGCAAAGGCACAGCTTGAGGAATCGGAGGTTGCAGCAACTGACCCGATAGAAGACCTTGTTGCCACATGTGATCCGACCTCCCCCGTTGCGATCGACGAGGCCTTGAAGGAGATCAGAGAGCACTCGCTGCCGTACCCATCCATACCGGACTTCCTTGCGAAGCTTCGGGCAAAGTGTCCTTACGATCAGCGGCTCGCATTTTTGATGGCCATCTGTGAAGCTACGGATTTCGAGTTTGACGCTGCAGTCGACCTGATAATCGCCAGCATCAAGGATTGGAGCGATTCGACGGCTCATGTGACCGCTCGCGTGAAGGAGGTGATCAAGTACCTGTTCGAATTCAAGGGATCTGAGCTTTTCGACCTACGATACTCGTCGCTCACGCGTTACGTGAGCCTGCTTGCCGAATTATGCGGCGACCGACACTTCGTGATGAATCTCGTTCTTGAGACGATTGCGCATGAGCGACCTGAACTCGGTGGAGACGAATGGCTCCAGGTGGCTACGAGCCTTTGCGAGCTATCAACGCCACAAGCATCGCTAGAGGCATTGGAAACGTTGCTCTCCGGGCCGTCACTTCGCATTGCCGACGACATTGGGGAAGGGCCGTTTCGGGAAGAATTCCGCACGGCTCACGATCAGCAGGCATTAATCGCCGGTATTGTCTGGCATCTGCTTGGGGACGAAGACGGTTTCATTCGATGGGATCTAGGGCGGGCGATCGAGTCCCTCTGCGATCTGAAGCTCTGGGATGAGATCGGTGTTCTCGTAGACGGCTTCGACCGCACTCAGACTGACGCGTTGGTTTCACCCGATGCCAAGCTTTCGTTTCAAAATTCACAGCAATGGCTCCTGATGGGCCTCTCCCGGGCTACGTTGCTGGAAGGCTCAGGGTTGGACTTTCTTCAATCGAAACTAAAGGCCTTGGTCAAGCGCACCGATGTGCATGTCGTTAATAAGCTTCATCTGTTGCGATGCCTTGAGCATCTTGTCGGGGTGAGCCACACGGATCCAGAGCTGGAAGCAATTCGAACATCGATCACGATACCCCCACACGGGTATGTTGAGGCGACTTATTGGCCTGCGCCTGTTGAATCTCAATCTGGCTTCCGCTTCGATTATGAGTTCGACAAAACTGAGATATCTAGCCTCGCAATGTTGTTCGGTCTATCCAAGGGAGAGGCCATTGACGCCGTAGCGGCCGAAATCAAAAGGCGATGGCCGGAGGCCACTTCGCTTAAATATTTCACTGGCGGAGACCGTTATCGGCGAGACAGTGATGAAAGATATGAATTCTACCGGGAGCATATTCAAAGGCATGCGCTAATCAGTGCCGCGACCACCCTCGTGGGTTTACGCCCCGTCGCCGATCACAGCTATGATGACGAGACGAATACCTCGTGGGCTTCTTGGCTCCGGGACTATGATATTACCTTTGATGACGGCTCCTGGCTTGCCGATCGCAAGGACGTGCCGCCACCTGCGGCGCATTTGTCGTTGCTCGCGAATAGAAAAGGACAGCAGGAAACGCTGCAGGATCAGGCGACCCTCCTGGCAAAGATCGGACTCGCCGATGTAAGCAGTGAAGCACTCGTCCCTATTCAAGGTCATTGGATTTCGCCAGATGGTGTCGATGTCACGATTGTTTCCGCTCTCGCGGCACCTCGCGGCGTGATCAGAGAGTGTGAAAGGTTCTCAAAACGGAAGAACCATGACTTTTGGTTGCCGCAGTATTGGGACGGTGGATATTACGAGCGACGGAATCGGCAGACCAGTCCGTTCGAGCCGTTTGTCTGGTCGCCAGAGGCGTATAGCCTAGGAATTGACACAGGCGATGAGATAGCAGCCCGAGGAGCCGCGGCTAGGCCGCGCCTTGGTATCGAAATCACCAAATCGCTAGGCCTCATGTCCGAGAAGTACTCGGGAGAGTGGCGGGCACAGGAAGGCAGCCTAGCTTTGAAGAGTCTGGTATGGGGGCAATGGAAGCCTACCGAAGAGGACTATAGGACGCATTCTCGGGCTGAGGGGGAAATCCTGTTTGCAGATCCTCTATGGCTCGACGCGACGATGTCGAGACTTAGGAGGCGCCTTGTGTACTCCATTACGTTTTCGAAGTATCCGTCAAGTCGCAAGTACAGCGAACGCACAGGGGCCAAAGCAGTATTTGTGGGGTTAAGAACCGCGGGCTGTGGACTGCGGATTTGGCACGCCAAAAAAGCCTCATCCTTTTGAGCCTGATAGTCCGTCGGCTGGGTGACTCGCATGGCTGCGCCGAGCCCGACGGTGTAACGGCATTAACCAAGCACGGAGATCGGGCGACCGGCGATCATCCATTTCAAATCGCGTCTCCGTCGTCTGAGTGACGCGCGGAAACGAACGTCAGCCTCCACCGATCGAGTGGTTGGGACGACGAATGGGGTATGCGACGCCGCTCGATGACTTCCTGGATGTCTTCCGGTATCGAATGCGATACCTCTGGAACACGGGATACTTTGCTGACTGTTTGACGAGACCCGGATTGGTTTCGCGAGGCTTCGGCAATCGAAACAATCCGCTCGCGCACAGTGATAGGATCGGGGGGAATGGGAGTGCCCGCGACCGGCCGACCGTCCTCATCCCGCGAGATCACAAAAGACATTGTGTCTCCCGAATATGACATCGGCGGCGTGGGGTAAACGCTCGGAGGACAGAAGAGGCTTGAAATGGGTTCCAGGAGTGGCCAGATCGTCCCGACGCTCCGATTTCGCGTTCGTAAAGTCCGGCCTTTTGCCGCTAGAACTAGCCGCTCGACCTCATAGCCGTCGGCGAGGTTCACACCGGCGAAATTGCGCACTCCTTTTGACCGGGCAAGGGCGATCGTCGTCTCTGCGTTGTAGAAAATATAAAGGGGATAGGTCGCCGGAGTAGTTCTAGCGGTGTCGCAGAGTGTTACGGCCTGCAATTTCGATCCCGTTCCTGGCGCGTGATAAAGCTCGCGGTACGCGTGGCGGGACCATATGTCGCCTCCTCCGTACGCTTGTTTGGCCTGCAGAAGGATGCGGAAGAATACGCGCGATCTGAGATCGACGAAGTTCCACTCCATGTCAGCCCCTGTTACGGGCTCGTTTGGAAACTCCACTACAAGCCTGCCTCCAGCCGCTGTGATCAGGCTGCCCATCAATAGATCTGTCACGGTTTCTTCACGGAACCTGCGCTTGAGGGTATGTCCTTGGGCAAGGAATTTGGCGACGAAACCAGGAAACGTATTCGCAAATTGGCAAAGCATCAAAAGTAGTCCGTTCGCTCTGGCTTGAGATAGCTGTCATTCATTTCAGGATCAGGCTCGAGCCGACTGGCATCCAGACTATACGATTCAGTTCTCTGGGTTCTTGCATGATCCTCGTCATCGAATTGGTTTATGCGTGCGCACTGGTCCGCATTAAGATAGAATCGTCTAACAATATGAGGATCTTGTTCTAGTTGTCGATTGTGCGGCTATCTAGCTTGTCCACCGCTTCGCATAGCTTGTTGCGGTCGACCTGCGGGCGCAAGAGCGGGACGACGTCAACAGTTCGATCGTCTGAAATCACCATTGCCATCCTGCGAAGAGAGCCGTCGCCGCGTCCTATAGAGGAAAGCTGTATGTAGCATTCTCCTCATCTTCCCGCACCACTCACACCGCCGCACTAAAATCCGCCGCCAGCACCGCATCCTTCAGCGCCCGCGAATACTCATGCTGCGGATCATCCAGCACGGCTCGCGCCTGTCCTCGCTCGACGATTTCACCCTTGCGCATGATGATGATGTTGTCGCTGATATAATAGGCGGTGGCGAGGTCGTGGGTGATGTAGACGATGGAAAGACCGAGCTCGTTTTTCAGGCGGCCGAAGAGATTGACGATCGCCATGCGCAGCGAGGCGTCGACCATGGAGACCGGTTCATCGGCCACCAGCAGGCGGGGTTGCGGGATCAGCGCGCGGGCGATGGCGACGCGCTGAAGCTGGCCGCCGGAGAGTTCGTGGGGAAACCGGCCTTTCACTTCTTCAAGGGTCAGGCCGACATGGACGAGGGCTGCATCCGCCATCTTCTCCGCCTGCTGCCGGTCCGGCCGTTTTCCCGAGAACGAAAAATTGCGGGCGGTCTCGAAGAGATAACGATCGACACGTTTCAGTGGATTGAAGGCTTCGAAGGGGTTCTGCAGAACCGGCTGGACCTCTTTCATGAAAGCCGTGCGTTCGGCTCTGCTATGGATGGCGACGGTCCTGCCGCTGAATTGAAGCTCGCCTTCCGTCGGTGCGGTCTGGCCGAGGATCATCGCCGCGATCGTCGATTTTCCCGAGCCGGATTCGCCGACGATCGAGAGGATCTCCGGCTCCGCGCCGAGTTCGAAGCTGACGTCCTTGACCGCCGTGATCAGGCGCCGGCCGAGCATGCCGCCCTGGCGGTAGACTTTGGTGACATGCGAGAGGCTAAGAAGAGCGCTCAAACCTGATCTCCCGTAACGGCAAAACACGCCACCCGCCGCCCCGGCTCGACGGTGACGAGCGGCGGAACCTTCTGCGAGCAGATCTCCATGCGCTTCGGACAGCGCGGGTGGAACCGGCAGCCCTCCGGGGGCATGGCGAGGTTCGGCGGACGCCCCTCCAGCGAAGGGCGGGCCGTCGCGTCGCCGATGCGCGGCAGGCTGCCGACGAGGTGCTGCGTATAGGGGTGGAGCGGTTTGCTGAATAGCTTGGGGGTCGGCGCTTCCTCGACGAGACGCCCGGCATAGACGATGCCGATGCGGTCGGAGACCGTCGCGTGAACCCCCATGTCATGGGTGACGAACAGGAAGGACGAGCCCATCTCGCGCTGGATTTCGCGGATCATCGAGAGCACGTCGCGCTGAACGATCACGTCGAGCGCGGTCGTCGGTTCGTCGGCGATGATGAATTCCGGCGTCAGGATCGTCGCCAGCGCAATGGTCATGCGCTGGCGCATGCCGCCTGACAGCTCGTGGGGATAGGCATCGAGCAGATGGGGATCGAGCTTCAGCCGCTGCAGATGGGTGGCGACCCTTTCGAAAAAGACCGGGCCGCTGACCTTCATGTGGCGAAAGGCGAAATCGGTGAAGGAATGACGGATCCGGCGCACCGGATTGAGCACATTCATCGAGCCCTGCATGATATAGGACAGATGCTTCCAGCGCAGCGCCAGCCGATCCTCCGGCTTCATCGCGTAGATATCCTGGGTGCCGCCGTCGAAATGGAATGTCACTTTTCCCGACACGACCCGCAGCGGCGGCCGGATCGCGCCGGCAATGGTCTTGATCAGGGTGGTTTTTCCGCTGCTCGATTCACCGGCAACGCCATAGACCTCGCCGCGGGCAATCGTCAGGCTGATATCATCAACGGCGCGCACCTCGCGATCGACGCCAAAGAGGAAGGCACGGTAATAGGCTTTCAGATTCTCAATTTCGACCAAAGGATCCATACTAACTTCCCATCCGGTTCAGCCGGCTGCGCGGATCATTGTATTCGTTCATCGACATGGACAGCAGGAAGAGTGCCAGGAAGAGGACGACGATGACGGCGACGGGGGCGGCCACCCACCACCATATGCCCGATATCAGCGCCGAATGCGCATTGGCCCAATAGATCATCATGCCCATGGTCGGCGTCTCGATATCGGTGAAGCCCAGCACCGACAGGGTGATCTCCATGCCGATCGACCAGATCATGTTGTTCATCGTGGTGGCAAAGACGATCGGCAGAACATAGGGCAGGTGCTCCTCGATGAGGATCTTGCGCATGCTCATGCCGGAATAGACGCTCTGGGTGGTGAAGGATCTCGTCTTCAGGCTGATCGCCACCGAACGGATGAGGCGTGCGTCGTAGGACCAGCCGAGCGAGGCCATGATGAGGATCAGCGCCGTCCAGGTCATGCTGTCCTTCAGCACGAAGTAGAAAAGGATCAGCAGCGGGAATTGCGGGATGACCATGACGCTGTCGTTGATGGCCATCAGCACCCTGTCGACCGCGCCTCCGGCATAGCCGGCGACGAGGCCGACGACCAGCGAGATGATGCGTGAAATGAAGGCGACGCCGATGCCGAAAAACAGGGTGTTCCTGAGCGCGGTCGTCAATTGCCAGAAAACGTCCTGGCCGCGCGACGTCGTGCCGAGCCAATATTCGCCATCGGGCGGCATATCGGGCGGCAGAAGATAGATGTCGGTCGCGCTGTAAGGCGAGAAATACGACACCACTATCAATCCAACGATGACGGCAAAGAGCAGCAGGCCGCAGAGGAATTCCATATTCTGGCGCGCAAGGTCGCGGACGATCGTAAACATGCTCTATTCCACCTTGATGCGCGGGTCGATCAGCGGGCTCAGAATGTCGATGATGAAGACGGCGGCGGCGACGCCGACAATCGACAATGCGCTGAGGCCGAGCACCAGGCTGTAGTCGCCGGCATGCACCGCTTCGATCAGCAGGTTTCCGATGCCCGGATAGCCGAAGACGATTTCGGTGATGACCGTGCCGTTGAAGATCGCGCCGAGCGACATGGCCAGCCCGGTGAACTGCGGCACCATGGCATTGCGGGCGATATAGGAGCGCAGGATCTTTCGCTTCGGGACGCCGCCAAGCTCGGCGAAGACGACGTAATCCTCGGTGATGATGTTGGAAACGAGCGCGCGCATGCCGATCAGCCAGCTGCCGGTTCCGACCATGATCAGCGACAAAGCCGGCAGGATCGAGTGTTTCAGGATATCGAGGACCAGGGCAAAGGAGAGGTCCAGATTGGCGTTCATCTCGTAGCCGCCATTGATCGGCAGCACCGGCCAGAGGTAGCCGAACACAATCAAAAGCACGAAGGCCAGAATGTAATAGGGAATGGGAAGCAGGGCGATGAAGACGAGGCTGACGGCCTTCAGCACCATGTCCTTGCGGTAATAGCCGGCGAGCGCGCCGATGGCATTGCCGAGCACGAAGGTGATCAGCGTCGACACCGTCATCAGACCGATGGTCCAGGGCAGGGACCGCAGGATGATGGTGGAAACGGGCGTGGGAAAGGCCGAGAGCGAGGGGCCGAGATCGCCTGTGGCAAGCCGCAGCCAGAAATTCAGATATTGCTGCCAGATCGAGCCCTCCATGCCGTAAAGCTCGCGAAGCGACTGGCGCATCAGCTCGATCGCGTTGGGATCGGACTGCCCCATCTGGGTGATGGCGCCTATGCTTTCTTCGACCGGATCGATCGGGGTCAGGTGGGTGACGAAGAATGTGATGGTCACGCCAAGGAATACAACGAGCAGAAACTGACCGAACCGCTTCAGCACAAAGATCAGATAGGACGTCATAGGGCGGTGGTTCCTCTCTGGTTCCCTTCATCAAGTGGAAAGGATCGACGGACATGCCACATGCCCGTCGATTAGGGGGCCGGCGCGCAACACTCGCGCCGGCGTTGGGAGGATTATTTCGGTTGTGCCGGCTTGAGCTTGACCATCATCAGCCTGGAGTTGGCCCAATTCGGCACCGGATCGGTATAGGGATCGGCGATCGTCGGATAGCCGGTCCAATAGGTCGTATCCATCGAGGTGAAGACGTTATACGACATCAGGGGGATCGTCGGCATTTCGCGGGCGACCAGCTTCAGATAATCCTTGCCGAGCTCCATGCCCTTGGGATCGTCGGCGCTGATGCCGCGGATGCTCTCGATGATCTTGTCGAGCTCCGGATTGCTCCAGCGCTGCCAGTTGCGCGGCGGCTGGTTGTCACCCTTCTTGGCCACGAACTGCGAATGCCAGCTATCGAGGAAGAAGGAGAGATCGGGGTCGCCGCCCCAGGTTTCGACGCTCCAGGCAATCGCCACCTGGAAATCGCCGGGCTGTAGCGCCGTCTGCCAAAGCTTCGCGGCCGGCACGGCTTTGGCGTCGATGCCGAAGGCCGCCCATTGCTGTGCGATCAGCGTCCCGGCGCGGGTGAAGACTGAGCGCGTGTCGCCTTCCACCGTCATCCGGATTTTGAAGGGCTGTCCATCAGGGGTCAGCCATTTGCCACCGGATTTCTTGAAGCCTGCCTTCTCCAGCAGTTCGCCGGCAGCCTTCGGATCCGGTTTCCACCAACCATAGCCGAAGGCACCGCTGATTGCCTCAGGGTCGGTCGGGATCTGGTCCTTGAACTTCGGCTGCTTGCGCAGGATATCGGCGATCTGTTGCCCGACCGTCGGGTCATAAGGCTTGATCTTGCTCTTGCCGGTATCGATCTCGAAATTCTTCAGCCAATCCTGCATCGGCGCCTGATAGTCTTTCATCGTGGCCGCCGTCGGCGGCACGCCGAGCGCCGAAAGCGTCGCCGCCCCGCGGTAGCTCGCCATATCCACGGCCTTGATGTCGATCAGCAGGGCAAGCGCCCACCGTACATCGGCGTTGTCGAAGGGCGGATTCTGGGTGTTGAAGATCACGGCCGGAAGCGTCGGGTCCGGATGGGCGAAGGGGAAGCCCGGGAACCATGTCTCGATCGTCTTGGATTTTTCCTTCAACGTGAACATGCCCTCAGGCGTGTTGTCGTGAATGATATCGAGATTGTGCTCGAGCTGGGCGATGGTGCGTTTATCCGGCGGGCCCGGATCGGTATAGGTCACGTATTTCGGGGCCGGCTCGCCGAAGCGGGCAAGCGAGGTTCGCTGCCAGTCGTCGCGCTTCTCCCAGGTATACCACTTGCCCTGGGGGTCGTATGACTTGAGCTTGTAGGCGCCGAGCGAGACGGGATTGGCGAAATCATAACGAAGCGGATCTTCGACTTTCTCGAAGACATGCTTGGGCATGATCCAGGCGCCGTTCCAGCGAACGGTGAAGATGGCGTGGAAGCGCGAATTGGGCTTCTTCAGCTTGAACACCACAGTCGAGGGGTCGGTCGCCTCGACGCTTGCCACCTGCACTGAGAAGGCAGCACTCCAGACCATGCCGGGATGATCCATCTGCGTCTTGACGGTATAGACCACGTCGTCTGCCGTGAACTCCACGCCGTCGCTCCAGAAGAGTCCCTTGCGCAGTTTCACGGTCATCTCGGTGAAGTCGGCATTATATTGCGGCTTGTCGGCAGCCAGCGAATTGTCCCAGGTCGCGCCGCCAAGTCCTTGTTCGGGGTCGATATACCAGAGCGTATCCATGGTCAGCTGCTGCAGGCCGGTCGATACGCCGCCGCCACCATTGACCCAGATGTTGAACCAGCCGGGATTTTTGATCGTCCCTTCCGGATTTTCGACGATGAGCGTCTCCTTGCGCGGCAAGGAGGTGTAGTCATCGGCATTGGCCGTCGCTGTCAGGCCGAGTGCGGCCAGCGCGACGCCAAATGCGAGCCTCTTCCACTGTTGCATGAACTCCTCCCTAGAAAGCGACGATACGGCGGCCGCAAGGGCACGCATGGGCACGTCGCGGTTGTCGGTTCGCAGAGGCATAGGACTTGAACAGTCAGGTCCGGGACCTCAGTGAACCATCCCTCCGGCCCCCTGCCTCCTCGCAGCGAGCCGAATATCTTCAGCCGGAACGTCCGGCGGTAGCTGTCACACCGACAGCCGGATGACGTTGTAGGAGAACGGTTTCAACGCCGCCCGCAGCCGTCCATCCTCGATCTTTCCACTCTCGACATTGACGGGGGCGACCGTCTTCGGCCGCGCAGCCGTATTGACGGCTTCCAGATCGCCGTGGGTCATCTCCACCTGCTCGACCACCCGGGCATTTGCGAAGCCTTCCAGCCGCACATCGAGATCGAGCGCCGTGCTCGGATGGCGGTTGACGGCAAAGAAGGTCAGCGTCTTGCCGTCTTCGGAATGGACTGCCGATACGTCGAGATAGGGGACGTCGTTCTCCTCGTCGCTGTCATAGGTCGGGCCATCGACGACCAGCTGCAGCGCCGTTCCACGGCCATATCTGGAGGCGTAATAGAACGGATAATAAATGGTCTGGCGCCACGCCGCACCGCCGTCCTCGGTCATGATCGGGGCGATGACGTTGACGAGCTGCGCGATGCAGGCGATGCGCACGCGGTCGGAGCGGCGGATGAAGGTGTTCAGGATGCCCCCGACCTGCAGCACGTCCTCGAAATTATAGATGTCTTCCAAGAGGTGCGGCGCATCCGGCCATTCGTCGCGCGCCAGGATCTCCTTGTCCTGCTGGTTGGAATGATACCAGACGTTCCATTCGTCGAAGGAAATGCCGATCGTCTTCTTCGAGCGTTTTTTCGCCTTGATATAGTCGATCACGCCGCCGATCGTGGTGATGTAGCGGTCGAGCTTCGTCGCGCGGGCGAGATAGTTGAGCGTATTTTTCTCGCGGTTGGCAAAATACATATGCAGCGAGATATGGTCGGCGCTGTCATAGCACTGCTCGAGGACCTGCGCTTCCCACTCGGGATAGGTCTTCATGTCGGAATTGGACGAGCCGCAGACTACGAGCTCGAGCGACTTGTCGAAGCCGCGCATGGCCTTCGCCGTCTCATCCGCCAGCCGGCCATATTCATAAGCCGACTTGTGCCCGACCTGCCAGGGACCATCCATCTCGTTGCCGAGGCACCACAATTTGACATCGTGCGGATTGGACCAGCCGTGCTTGCGGCGCAGATCCGACCAATAGGTGCCGCCCGGATGATTGCAATATTCGAGGAAATTGCGGGCGGCATCCAGGCCGCGTGACCCGAGATTGACGGCAAGCATCGGCTTGGTATTCGCCTTCTTGCACCAGTCGACGAATTCATTCACGCCGATCTGGTTGGCTTCACGGGTACGCCAGGCAAGATCGAGGCGCACCGGGCGCTCGGCACGCGGACCGACGCCGTCTTCCCAATTATAGGCCGAGACGAAGTTGCCGCCGGGATAACGGCAATATGGGGTGTCGAGCTCACGGACCAGATCGAGGACATCGCGGCGGAATCCGTCCTCATCGGCCGTCGGGTGTCCGGGCTCATAAATGCCCCCGTAGATCGCCCTGCCGAGGTGCTCGAGAAATGAACTGTAGAGCCTGGAATCGATGGTCGCGATGCGGAAATCGCGGTGAACCACAACGTTCGTCTTCAACGGATCCTCCCGTTTATATATCAGATATTTTGTTTTCTTGCCTCTAACTTGATATCAGGAATGTTGTTCTGTCAACCAAGTTACGACTTTAATCATACTAATATGGATTTCAGAAAAAATTGTTTTATTTCAGTCGCTTGTACGATTTTATCGGCTGCCGAAACCCGAAAAAAATGTGATATTTAAATCAAGATTTCCGATTTTGATTTTTCAGACGTGAAGTCGCATGATGATGTCGCGCCCGTGATTTCCGAAGCCGCGGCCGAAAATATTCACGCCGCCGGTATGGCCGGCATTCTCGGCGATGCCGACCCGGAGCCGAATGGAGGAGTGCTGGGCAAGCGCGAGGTCGCTGAGGGTGACATTCGATGCGGCGACGCCATCGATGAAGGTGCCGCGCGTCGATATCCTCCAGGTCTTCATCATCCCATATTGCGAGCCTTCGAGCTTCCACCAGGCCGGCGTGAAGGCGCCGCGCTTGTCGCCGTAGTCGCCAGGGGACGTCCAGGTGCCGATCGCCATTCCGTTGACCCAGAGCGTTATATCGGAAGGCCAGTCCGGATTGGTGCCGGGCACTTCCGACGATAGCTCCAGCGAAAACTCGATGGCGCGGATATCCTTGTTCAACACCTTGGCATTGTTGGGGAATTTATATTCTACATAGCCCCTGCCGAACCAGACGAGCCCGGCCTGCATGCGCTGCGGATCGAGAAAATAGTCGGGAACATCGAGCGGACCGATGACGCTCTCGGTGGAGCAAAGACCACAGGGCGCATGCACGTCACAACTGGTGTAGAGCCCGACCGGCATCTCGACTTCGATGATATTATTGGCCCTTTGGGCGGCACTTTCCTCAAAGCTGATCAGAATTTCGCTGTAGATCGCAGAGCAGATCTTCTGGTTTCCCTTGCGCGCCTTCGTCAGCTGGGAATCGACAAGCCGGGCGTCTTCCAAAATTTGGATCCCGGTGGCGACAGTCGATTGAGGAAGAGAAAGAGCACGCGCGATATCGTTGATATTCATCGGCCCTTTGGCGCAGAGCAGCTTGAGCATCTCGAGCCGCGCCGGCGCCGAAAGCGCGCGTATCGCATCATTATTCTCGCCGGCGGCAATCGTCAAAAACGAGCGTTCCATCATTCCCCCATAGTTTCCGATCAAATGGTGTATATCGGAAATTATGATACATCAAGTGGGTATGCTTCGACGGTTTGTAAGATAGCGGCCCGGTTTCCAGCCGCCATGAATGAACGTGAAGCCCTTCCGACTTCCGATATGACATTAGTATCGGGAACGTTACGCGCCAAAGTCCGGCGCGTCCCGGATCGGATGGCGGGGCGGAATTTCGAGCTCAATTCCCCCGACCGATCGCAAGCGGGCGCGAATGGCATCGGCGAGATTCCTGATCGTCATGTTGGCCATCGCTACCTCCATTCATCGATGACGCATATAAATCATTGATTGCATATTCTCAAGCAACGGTCGCGAGATGCGTTTCCGTCCTCAGACTGGCCGAGTGGTCCGTCGGCTCGGGTCAATGCCCGACAGATTGCATATCGGTATCGGTCAAGGTTCTCGGGACCGCTGCGGCTTCTGGGATCACGTCGCGCCGCCGAAGGCCGATCACTGGGTCGAGCGGCCCCAGCCCTCGGCTCGGGCCGCTCTGTGGCCAGGCTTGCCGTCACCGCCGCAGCAGCGGCCGCAACGCGGCCTGTGTTTCCCTCAACAGCGGCAGATAGCGTTCCTTCATCTCTGCCGCCGGCACGAGCGCGGCCGGCGCGCCGATATTGATCGCCGCGACCGTTTCGCCGCGGTCGTTGTCGACAGGCACCGCGATGGAGCAGAGGCCGATCTCCAGCTCCTGATCGATGATGGCGTATCCCTCAGTGCGGACCCGGCGGAACTCGGCGATCAGTTCGTCCGGATCGGTCTTCGTATTCGGCGTGTTTTGCTTTAGTTCGCTGCGGGCAAGGATCGCGCGCGCCTCGCTCTCGGCCAGGGCTGCAAGCAGCACGCGGCCCATCGAGGCGCAGTAGGCGGGCAAGCGGCTGCCGGGGGTGAGGTTGATCGACATGACGCGGCGCTGCGAGGCGCGGGCGATATAGACGATGTCTGTGCCGTCGAGCACCGAGGCCGAGGCGCTCTGGCCGGCCTTTTCAGAGAGATGATCGAGATGCGGCTGTAACAGCGCCGGCAGCGGCGTCGCCGCGAGATAGGCATGGCCAAGACGCAGGATCTTCGGCGTCAGCGTGAAGAACTTGCCGTCATAATCGGCATAGCCGAGTTCGGCGAGCGTCAGCAGCAAGCGGCGCACAGTGGCTCGGTCAAGCTCCGTCAGCTTGGCGGCCTCGGCGATCGAAAGCCGTTGCCGCGTTTCGCCGAAAGCCTCGATCACCTTCAGGCCGCGGGCAAAGCCACTGACAAAATCCGTTTCGCGCATGGTGGGCTCCTGTTGGGGTTGCCTGTCGGAACGCATTCTATGGTGCTTCACCCTTCGCTTGCGCTTCGGGCATTCGTCGCTGCAATCGATTCACTGGATCGACTGCTCGGGCTGCGCCCGACCACTCCTTATTGTGCGATATATGAACAAATGTCAAATATCGCACAAATGTATTGCCGCTTGGCCCGCCGCGCTTTATGTCTACGCCAGAGGACGGGATGGGAGTTCCCCGACCGATATAGCCAAGGAGAGGGCCCGCATGGACAAGACAGTCGGGAGCACGGCGGAAGCCGTCTCTGAGATCGGGGATGGCGCGACCGTCATGATCGGTGGTTTTGGTGGCTCGGGCGCGCCGATCGAGCTCATTCATGCCTTGATCGACAAGGGCTCCAAAGGCCTCACCGTGATCAACAACAATGCCGGCAACGGGCGCATCGGTATCGCTGCGATGATCGATGCCGGCATGGTGCGGAAGATGATCTGCTCTTTCCCGCGTTCGTCCGATCCGCGCGCCTTCACGGATAAATATCTGGCTGGCGAAATCGAACTCGAGCTGGTGCCGCAGGGAACGCTTGCCGAGCGCATCCGCGCCGGCGGGGCCGGCATCCCGGCCTTTTATACGCCGACCGCCTACGGCACCGAACTGGCCGACGGCAAGGTCATCGCCGAATTCGATGGCCGCCATTACGTGCAGGAGCGCTGGCTGAAGGCCGACTTCGCGATCGTCAAGGCTGCGATCGGCGACATCCAGGGCAATCTCACCTACAACAAGGCCGGCCGCAACTTCAATCCGCTGATGTGCATGGCGGCGGCGAAGACCATCGTCCAGGTCTCATCCATCGTGCCGGCCGGCGGCATCGATCCCGAGCAGGTGGTGACGCCAGGCATCTTCGTCGACCGCGTCGTTGCCGTCCCCAATCCCCAGCAGGAAGAAGAGCTCATTCGAGCCGGAGTGGCCTACGTATGACCGTCGATCACAGCTCCATCAACACCCGGGAAGACATCAAGCTTTCCAATGCGCAGATCGCCTGGCGCGCCGCGCAGGACATTGCCGACGGCGCCTATGTGAACCTCGGCATCGGCTTTCCCGAAATGGTCGCCCGCTATCAGCCGCCCGGCCGTCAGGCGATCTTCCACACCGAAAACGGCATACTGAATTTCGGCGAGCCGCCGGCGGAAGGCGAGGAGGACTGGGACCTGATCAACGCCGGCAAGAAGGCGGTGACGCTGAAACCGGGTGCCGCTTTCTTCCATCACGCCGACAGCTTCGCCATGGTGCGCGGCGGTCATCTCGACGTCGCGATCCTCGGCGCCTATCAGGTTGCGGAGAATGGCGATCTCGCCAACTGGCGGGTGGGCAGCAAGGGCGTGCCGGCCGTCGGCGGCGCCATGGACCTGGTGCACGGCGCCAAGCAGGTCTGCGTCATTACCGAGCACGTCACCAAGACAGGCGAGCCGAAGCTGGTGGAAAAATGCACCTTCCCGCTGACCGGCGTCGCCTGCATCACCCGCGTCTATACCAGCCATGCCGTCATCGACATCGTCAACGGACGTTTCGTCCTGCGCGAGAAGCTGGCCGCGATGTCGCAGGAGGAATTGCAGGCCATGACCGGTGCGCCGCTGCACCTCGAGGGGCCGGTCGGCGACCTCGTCGTCCCCAAACTCTAAGGAAAAGCCATGACCGAAGCCTTTATCTGCGACTATATCAGAACGCCGATCGGCCGCTTCGCCGGCTCGCTGTCCCAGGTGCGGTCCGACGATCTCGGAGCAATCCCGCTGAAGGCGCTGATGGAACGAAATGCCGCCGTCGATTGGGAAGCCGTCGACGATGTGATCTTCGGCTGCGCCAACCAGGCGGGCGAGGACAACCGCAATGTCGCGCGCATGTCGGCGCTGCTCGCCGGCCTGCCGATCGCGGTACCCGGCACGACGATCAACCGGCTCTGCGGTTCCGGCATGGATGCGGTGATCATGGCGGCGCGCGCCATCCGCTCCGGCGAGGCCGAGTTGATGATCGCAGGCGGCGTCGAGAGCATGTCACGCGCGCCCTTCGTCATGCCGAAGGCCGAGACGGCCTTTTCACGGGCGGCCGAAATCCATGACACGACGATCGGCTGGCGCTTCGTCAACCCGCTGATGAAGAAACAATACGGCGTCGATTCCATGCCGGAGACCGGCGAGAATGTCGCCGAGGACTATCATGTCAGCCGCGAAGACCAGGATGCATTCGCGGTGCGAAGCCAGGCAAAGGCGGCCGCTGCCCAGGCGAACGGGCGCCTGGCGAAGGAGATCACCCCGGTGACCATCCCGCAGCGCAAGGGCGATCCCATTGTCGTAGACAAGGACGAGCATCCGCGCGCGACGACGATCGAAACGCTGGCGAAACTCGCCACGCCTTTCAAAAAGGAAGGCGGCACGGTGACGGCCGGCAATGCCTCCGGCGTCAATGACGGGGCGGCCGCACTGATCGTCGCCTCCGAAGCGGCGGCGCGGAAATACGGCCTGACGCCGATCGCCCGCATCCTCGGCGGCGCGGCTGCCGCGGTTCCGCCAAGGGTGATGGGTGTCGGGCCGATCCCGGCCTCGCGCAAGCTGATGGCACGGCTCGGCATGACCGCGGATCAGTTCGACGTGATCGAACTCAACGAGGCCTTTGCCAGCCAGGGGCTGGCGGTGCTGCGCGCACTGGGCATTGCCGATGATGACGCACGGGTGAACCGCAATGGCGGCGCGATCGCGCTCGGCCATCCGCTTGGCATGTCGGGCGCACGCATCACCGGCACGGCAGCACTCGAGCTTCTGCAGACCGGCGGACAATACTCGCTGTCGACCATGTGCATCGGTGTCGGGCAGGGGATTGCGATAGCACTTGAAAGGGTTTGAGGCCGGGATGTTTCCAGCTTTTGCCGGAGGCTGCCGACCCGTTGCGCGGGGCGCTCGGCTTCGTTAGAGATCGGGCATGCTGATCCGACCCGCAGACAAGAACGATCGAAGCGCGATCTGGAGGATTATCGGCCCGACGATCCGCGCCGGCGAAACCTATGCGCTCGATCGCGATCTCGCTGAGGCCGATGCGCTGGCCTACTGGATGGGACCGGACCGCGAGACCTTCGTCGCCGAAGAGGACGGCGTGATCCTCGGCACATATTACATCAAGGCCAATCAGGCAGGCGGCGGACGGCATGTCTGCAATTGCGGCTACATGACCGATGCCGCCGCGAGCGGCCGTGGCGTCGCGCGGCTGATGCATGAGCATTCCCTGGAGCATGCCCGCTTGCGGGGCTTTCGGGCGATGCAGTTCAATTTCGTCGTCAGCAGCAATGAACGCGCGGTTGGGCTGTGGCAATCTCTCGGCTTCGATATCGTCGGCCGGCTTCCTGGAGTCTTCCTTCATCCGACGCAGGGTTACGTCGACGCATTGGTGATGTTTCGTACGCTTTAGCGGCCACGTCGTGCGGCGAAAAAAGATGTGAATGCGCTGTCGAAATCGCGGCGGTTCAAACGTCTTGAGATCGCAGGCGCGGAATACGGCGGGTGCCGCGTGCCTCGCGATCACTCTGTCGGCATGGAGGTTATGAAGCCATGGGTGTTTCTTATCGTTGGGTCATCGTCGCCGTCGGCGCTCTGATGTCATGCGTGGCAATCGGCGCGATGTTCTCGCTGGCGATTTTTCAGGAGCCGATCGCCACGGCGACCGGCTGGTCGCATGTCGGCATAGCGAGCGCGATGACGCTGAATTTCATCGTCATGGGTTTAGGCGGCTTCCTCTGGGGGGCGGCAAGCGACCGCTTCGGCCCGCGCGCGGTCGTGCTGATAGGCTCGGTGCTGCTCGGCCTGGCGCTGGTGCTGGCGAGCCGGGCCGAGACCCTGCTGCAATTCCAATTGACGTATGGTGTCCTGGTCGGACTGGCCGCCAGCGCCTTCTTCGCGCCGATGATCGCGGCGACGACCGCCTGGTTCGACGAGCATCGCGGCCTTGCCGTGTCGCTCGTCTCCGCCGGCATGGGGGTCGCGCCGATGACGATCTCGCCCTTCGCGCGCTGGCTGATCTCGGCCTATGACTGGCGGCCGGCCATGTTGATCATCGGCATTGCTGCCTGGGTGCTGCTGGTGCCAGCCGCGCTGCTGGTCAGGCGTCCGCCTGCCGAGACCGCAGATGCCGACACCGGATTTGCCGCGGAAGGCGCTAGGCCGCAGCTGTCGAAAGTCTTCCGGTCGCCGCAATTCATCGTGCTCGGCCTTACCTTCTTTGCCTGCTGTGCGGCCCATTCAGGCCCGATCTTCCACATGGTGAACTATGCGACGATCTGCGGCATCGCACCGATGGCGGCGGTCAGCATCTACAGCGTCGAGGGACTGGCGGGGCTCGGCGGCCGGCTGCTCTATGGCAGCCTCGCCGACAGGATCGGCGTGAAGCCGGTGCTGGTCGCCGGACTGCTGGTGCAGGCAGCCGCACTCGCGACCTATCTCCTCGTCAGCGAGCTGACCGAATTCTATGCGCTCGCCATCGTCTTCGGTAGCGCCTATGGTGGCGTGATGCCGCTTTATGCGCTGCTGGCGCGGGAATATTTCGGGCAACGCATCATCGGTACGGTCCTGGGCGCGGCAACGATGCTCTCCAGCCTCGGCATGGCCTTTGGCCCTCTGATCGGCGGCTGGATCTTCGACACATTCGCCAATTATTCCTGGCTGTTCATCGGCTCCGCAATGGTCGGGCTGGGAGCTGCGGCGATAGCGCTGGCATTTCCGCCTCTCGCCCGCCAAAAGCCGCAGCCAGCCTTTGGTGTGGCTCCGTAACGAGACCCTTTTCGGTTCTTGCAGGCAACCTCAGGCGGCCGTCGGTGACGATGGCCGCTTGCATGAAGACTATCCGGCACTCCCAAGAGCGACGCAAACCTCGCCTTTTCGTGCATTGCCCTTTGTCGATTTCCCCTGATAAGACTTCTCCTATTCGTTTCATCACCTATGTCCTTGGTTTTTCGGGAGGCAATCGTCGCCATGGTCGAACTCGCGCAATCGCTCGCATCCATCAAGCTGCCGGACCTGTCCGGCAAGGCCGTGCTGATCACCGGCGCCTCAACCGGGATCGGCGCGGCGCTCGCTCGCGCCTTTGCGGCGCAAGGGGCCAAGGTCGGCGTGCATTACAATACCAGCCGCGAACCGGCGGAGAAGCTTGCCGAGGAGATCCGGGCTGCCGGCGGCGCCGTGCATCTGATCCAAGGTGACGTGTCGAGGGAAGGCGAGACCGAGCGTGTCGTCGAGGAGACGGCGAAGACCTTCGGTCATCTCGACGGCCTCATCAACAATGCCGGCGGCATGCTGGGGCGCAAGCCGACCTCGGACTATACCGACGCGCATTATGCCGCGGTCATGGATCTCAACGCCCGCTCGGTGCTGGCGGCCACGCGTGCGGCGCATCCGTGGCTGAAAAAGCAGGGTGGCTTCATCATCAACACCACCTCGATCGCCGCGCGCAATGGCGGCGGCAATGGTGCGATCCTTTATGCGGCGTCCAAGGGCTTCGTCTCGACGATCACGCGTGGTCACGCCAAGGAATTCGTCGCCGACAGGATCCGCGTCAACGCGGTGGCGCCGGGTGTCATCGCCACGCCCTTCCACGAGCGTTATACCAATGACGAGCAGATGGAGCTGCAGCGCAAGTCGATCCCGATGGGCTTCGTCGGCACGTCGGAGGATTGCGTCGGCGCCTATCTCTTCCTCGCCTCGCCGACGTTGTCGGGTTACATCACCGGCCAGATCATCGAGGTCAATGGCGGCCAGCTGATGCCGTGAACGCTTCGATCGGCGAGCAAGACCCTTTGCTTCCTTTTTAAAAGGGAACTTTCGAACCGCCATGACGTTTCCCGCTTGGTCTTTTCAGCGAGCGGGGCACCATGAGCTTTTCATTTTCGGAACTCGACTTCCTCAAGCCGGAGCTGGGAGCGGAGTATACGGGTTCTGGCACCCATTTCGCGGTATTCTCCGCCCATGCGGAACAGATGGAGCTCTGCCTCTTCTCGCCTGACGGAAAGAACGAGATCGCCCGGCTGCCGTTGCCGAAGCGCGAAGGCGACATCTGGTCGGGCTATATCGCCGGCGTCGGGCCGGGCACCGTCTACGGTTATCGCGCCCACGGCCCCTATGACCCGCAAGCCGGCCATCGCTTCAATCCGAACAAGCTCCTGCTCGACCCCTATGCCAAACAGGTGACGGGCGAGCTTAAATGGGATGACGCGCTCTTCGGTTATCAGATCGGCGAGGACGACCTTTCTTTCGACGAGCGTGACAGCGCGCCATTCATGGTCAAGGGCGTGGTGCAGGATCCGGACTTCGATTGGGCGGGTGAAGAGGCGATCCGCCGCCCCTGGCCCGACACCATCATCTATGAGGCGCATGTGCGCGGCCTGACGATGACCCATCCGAAGGTGCCAGACCGGCTACGCGGTACCTTTCTCGGCATGTGCAGCGATCCGATCATCGACCATCTCGTCAAGCTCGGCATCTCGGCGATCGAGCTGCTGCCGATCCAGTATTTCCTCGATGATCGTTATCTCCTGGAAAACAACCTACGCAATTATTGGGGCTATCAGACACTCGGCTTCTTCGCGCCGCAATCTCGTTACATGTCCGGCGACAAGATCACCGAAATCAAGACCATGGTGAAGAAGTTCCATGCCGCCGGCATCGAAGTCATCATGGACGTGGTCTATAACCACACCGCCGAAGGCAGCGAGAAAGGACCGACGCTGTCCTTCCGCGGGCTCGACAATGCGAGCTATTACATTCTCTCCCCCGACGATCCGCGCCACACCTTTGATACCACGGGGACCGGAAACACGCTGAATGCCGCCAATCCCATGGTGATGCGCATGGTGCTCGACAGCCTGCGCTACTGGGTCGGCGTCATGCATATCGATGGCTTCCGTTTCGACCTTGCCAGCACGCTCGGCCGCCAGGATATGGAATTCGATCGGCAGGGCCTGTTCTTCGGCGCCATTCGCCAGGATCCGATCCTTGCCGGTGTCAAGCTGATCGCCGAGCCCTGGGACGTAGGCGATGGCGGTTATCAGGTTGGCGGCTTTCCACATCCCTTCCGTGAGTGGAACGACAAGTTTCGTGACGACGTGCGTCGCTTTTGGAAGGGCGATGGCGGCATGGTCTCGGAGATCTCGCAACGCATCACCGGCTCGGCGGTACAGTTCAACCACTCGGATCGCGGTGCGACGTCATCGATCAATCTGCTGTCGGCCCATGACGGCTTCACGTTGATGGACACGGTTTCCTTCGACGACAAGCACAATGACGCGAACGGCGAGGATAACAGGGACGGACATTCGGACAATCATTCGGACAACATGGGTGCCGAAGGCGTGACGGATAACGAGGACATCAACAGCCTTCGGGCACGGCGGCGGCGCAACATGATGGCGACGCTGATGCTCTCCCAGGGCGTGCCGATGATCCTGGCCGGCGACGAGCTCGGCAACAGCCAGGACGGCAACAATAACGCCTATTGCCAGGACAACGAAATCGGCTGGACCGATTGGGCAGGGCTCGAGGATCCTTTCCTCGATTTCTGCCGGCAAGCCGTCGCCTTCCGCAAGGCCCATCCCGTTCTGCGGCAGGAGCGGTTCCTGACCGGCGAAACCGGCGAGGACGGCCGCATCGAGATCGCTTGGTACAGACCGGACGGCGGCTTCATGGATGACGGTGCCTGGAACGATGACGAACTGCGGGTGCTCGGCGTCTATCTCTCGAAGAGCGCGAATGCGCCCGAGACCGAGACGATGGATGACCTCTTCCTCATCTTCAATGCCGGCGGCGACTGCGAATTCTACGTGCCGGAGGTAAACGGACTGACGAAATGGTCGCGGATTGCCGACACCGGGGCGGAGAGGGATGCCTTTAAGGTTCGCGATCAGGATAATCCGGTCATGGTCTATGCCCAGAGCGTTGCCGTCTTTGCGCCGGAGGGGCAGACCGAGCCGCTGAAGGACATGACCAAGGCCGGGCGCCGGTGGTGGTTTCAGTTCGGCCGCAGGAGCAAGTAACGGGTCGCAGAGAACATGAATGCCGAAGCCATCACCGACCTTGGTCTCGTCTATGTCAGCGATACTGAACCAGGCATCCGCAGACGAAGGAAGGGTAAGGGCTTCAGCTATGTGATGCCCGACGGCACGACGCTTGCCGACGAATTGCAGCGGGCGCGCATCCGCGCGCTCGGTCTGCCGCCAGCCTACGAGAATGTCTGGATATGCCTCTACGACAACGGCCATCTGCAGGCGACAGGTTTCGATGCACGTGGGCGCAAGCAATACCGCTACCACAAGGATTGGCAATCCTTCCGAAGTGCGGGAAAATTCCATCAGCTGATTGAGTTCGGCCGGGCGCTGCCTCGGATACGCCGGACCGTGCTGCGCCATCTCGACACCGGTGCGGAGGATGTCAACGGCGTGCTTGCGGCTTTGACGACGCTGCTCGACGAGGCGCACTTACGCGTCGGCAACCAGGCCTATGTCAGGGAGAACGGCACCTATGGCGCAACGACGCTGCTGAAGCGCCACCTGAAGATCGTCGACGGTCAGATAGAGCTGAAATTTCGCGCCAAGGGTGGCAAGCGCGTCCAGCGCAGCCTCAAGCATCCCAGGCTGCAGAAGATCCTGGAGGAGATAGCCGACCTGCCCGGCCGCCAGCTCTTCGTTTGGAAGGACGAAAGCGGGGCGCTGAAACCAATCGATTCCGGCCGGTTGAACGCCTATCTGGCCGAAATATCGGGCATTCCCATTTCGGCGAAAACCTTCCGCACCTGGGCGGGATCGCTGGCGGCCTTCGGTGTGGCGCGTGAGACGATCCTCAGTGGCGGCCGGCCGACGGTAAAGCAGATGTCGGAGGCCGCGGCCGAGGCGCTGCACAACACACCGGCGATCTCGCGCTCGAGCTATATCCATCCCGCGATCATCGCGCTCGCCGGCAACGATCATCCGCTGATCGAGACTGGTAACGAGCCGCTACGGGGCTTGCGGGCCGAGGAAAACAGGCTACTTGATTTCCTCACAAGCGAGATCGAAGAATGAGCCCCACACATCCGCCGGCATCTGATGTATCGCTGACCCATCCCGACCGGTTCTACTGGCCGGACGAGGGCGTGACCAAGCAGGCGCTGGCGGATTATTATGCGGCGGTGTGGCCATTCATGGCGCCTTATGTCGTCAACCGGCCGTTGGCGTTGCTGCGTCTGCCGGACGGGATAAAGGGCCAACAACGGTTTTTCCAGAAACATGCCTGGAAAGGCATGAATCCGCATATCGAGGAGATCGCCGACCCGCAGGATGCGGACGGCGAAAAGCTGCTGCGCATCGCCGATTTCAACGGTCTCGTGGCGCTGGTGCAATCGGCCGTGCTCGAAATTCATCCCTGGGGCACGACGATCGACAATTGGGAAAGGCCTGACATGATCACCATGGACCTCGATCCCGGCGAGGACGTGGCTTGGAGCGCGGTGATTTCGGCAGCACTTGAATTGAAGACGCGGCTGGAAGCCCGCGGCCTGGCTGCCTTCGTCAAGACGTCGGGCGGCAAGGGACTGCATGTGGTGACGCCGCTCGCGCCGAAGGCCGGCTGGGCGGAAGTGAAGGATTTCGCCCACTCGCTTGCCGAAAGCATGTCGGCCGACGCGCCGGACACATATCTGGCAACCGCGACGAAGGCAAAACGCGGTGGACATATCTACATCGATTATCTCCGCAACGGCCGCGGCAATACGGCGGTCGCGGCCTATTCGACGCGGGCACGATCGGGTGCGCCGGTTTCCATGCCGCTGGATTGGTCCGAATTGAACGATGTGAGCGGTCCCGCCGCTTTCACGCTCGGCAACGTGCCACGGCGATTGGAGACCCAGCCGAGAGACCCGTGGGGAAATTTCTTCGGTGCGGCGGTGCCGCTCGAATGAACTGCTCTTAAGTCAGCCCGCACTGTCCAGCTCAGGATAATGCCTGAAAATCCCTTCCTCATTGAAGGCGAGGCGGCGGGGGGAGGCGAGATAACGGGCAATGTTTGGACGCTTAGCCACAGCATCATGCAGAGCCAGCTGTGCGGGATATTCCGCCTTGCGGTTTGTCATGGCTCTCGGGAAGGCGTAGCTCAGGCCCTCGATCACCTGGAAGAGCGAGAGGTCGACATAGGTCAGCGCATCGCCGACCAGATGGTTGGGGCCTTTCGGGTTCTGCTGCAGCACACGCTCAAAATAACCGAGGAATTTCGGAATGCGGTCGCGGATGAAGGCAGCGGAGCGGGCTTTCGCTTCCTGCTTCTGATCCTCGTAAAAGAGCGACATGTCGATCGGGTGGTGCGTATCGTGCACTTCGGCGACGAAATCGGTGACGGTCAGCTGCAGGCCGTTGACGACATGGCGAAGGCCTTCATCCTTAGGCGCAAGGCCGAGCTTCGGGCCGAGGTAAAACAGGATGTTGGCGACATGCGGGACAATGAGATCGCCGTCCTTCAGGAAGGGCGGCGCAAAGGGAATGTGCGGTTCGCTGTCGCTTTTCATGATGTCGAACATGGCGCCGGTACCGCGCCCGGGCTGGCGGGTGATGTCGATATAGTCGGCGCCAGCTTCTTCCAGCGCCAACCGCACGAATTCGCCGCGGCCTTGAATGCCGTCCCAATAATAAAGTTCGTATGCCATGAGCGCTCAATCCTTCGGTTGACGACCGAAGTCTTTTCGCAGTTCGTCCTTGGCCTTTTCAAGGGTGCCGCGCCGCTTTTTCGTCAGCTGGTCGCCGGCGCGGTTGATGTAGAAGGTCAGCATCGACATGGCGGCGCGGAAGGGACTCGACTTGCGGCGATCGCTCTCCTCGGCGGAGTGCTTGACGGAGCGGGCAATCTTCTTCGGATCGTCCGATTTGAACACGCCTTCCTTCAGGTCCATCGCATCGCTGTGTTCGGTGACGTCCTGCGACCATTTCTTTTTCGATTTGGCCATGGGTTAAACTCCCTATGCGGCTGACGGAAAGCCCCCGCTTGCCGCATCAGTTGTTAATGGTGGCTGTGGTGTTCGTTGCGCTTGCGCGTCGCGGCGGCCTTCTTCGCGGAAGCGGACCGTTCCTCCTTCGAGCGTGCGGCGGATGCCGCGCCGCCGATGCGGCCGCCCTTTTCGGAGGATTCATGCGTATCCTTCTTGCCGCGGCCGGAACCGGATTTGTCGCCGCCGCCGCTTTCCTTGTTGACGGTCGCCCAGGCACGCCGTTCGGCTTCCTTCTCGGAGACGCCGCGATCCTCGTAGCCCTCCTCGATGTGCTCGGCCTTGCGCTTCTGCTTGTCGGTATAGTCGGATTTGTCACCTCTCGGCATCTCGGCCTCCTCTGGTTTGCAAAGGGACTGAACCGATCGGGAGCCCAAAAGTTCCGGCCGCGGTCGTGGCCCGCAAGGCCCGGATTCGGAACAAAAGCCGCTTTTATCAGGTTTCCGATGGGAAAGGCCTGCACAGAAGAAGGAGCCGAGAACTTGGAAAAACACATCGTCAAAGCCGATGGAAACGGCGCGATCGACGTGAACGGCCAAGTATCGCCGGTCACCTATACCGTCGGCCTCAAGCAAGGGATAGGACGTTCCTACGAGGTCGACATCCGCCTGATGGCGCCGCGTGACTGGCTGCTGCAGAGGGGCTTCGAGCGGGATGCCGTGCTGGTCAGTCAGAGCGGTGCGCGCATTCCCGTCTATCACGATGGCGGCAGCCATCACGATAATGGTCGTCGCGGTCCTGCCGACACGATCTCGATCGAACTGACGGCGCGCGACGACAGCTGCACCAGCGAAGTGGATCTGATGCGCAAATATCCCGAGTTCGACGGCGCCGACGCATAAAAGCAGAGGTGGCAGCAAAGAAAACAGAGATACTCTAGGCGCCAGGCCGCTGCTGGACGGCGTTCTTGACCGCCTGGTCGAGCGCCGTGCTGCTGAAAGGTTTCGACAGCAGCACTGAACCGGGGAGACGGTTTGCATCCGGCAGGCTGCTGTTGCCGGTGGCAAAGACCAGGCCGACCGACGGAAAGGCCTCGCGCGCCTTGGCGGCAAAGACCTGGCCCGACATGCCGGGCAGGCCGACATCGGCGACGATGATGTCGACAATGGTGTGTCCGAGGATTTCCACGCCCCTTTCGCCGCTGTCAGCTTCGATGACGTCATAGCCGAGATCCTGCAGAATCTCGGCAGTATCCATCCGGATGAAGGCGTCGTCTTCCACGAGCAGCAGCTTCAGCTTTTCGCGGGCGATCTCGGGGTGTTTGGCAGGGGCCACTGCGGCATCGCTCGCCCCTTGGCGGCGTTGCGTCCTGATAGTAAGCACGTGGCGGATCTTGCGGGCGAGTTCCTCGCGCGTATAGGGCTTGGAGAGCAGTTCGAGGCCGGGATCGAGCCGGCCGCCATGGACGATCGAATTTTCGGTATAGCCCGATGTATAGAGCACGGCGATATCAGGCAGACGCTCGCGCGCCATCCGCGCAAGCTCCGGGCTCCTCAATGGCCCGGGCATGACGACATCGGTAAAGAGCAGGTCGATATGGGCGCCGCTTTCGATCACGGTGAGCGCGCTTTGCGCATCCTTGGCCTTCAACACGTAGTAGCCGAGATCCGACAGCATCTCGACGACGGTGACGCGCACGCCCTCATCGTCCTCGGCGACAAGGATGGTTTCCGTGCCCCCGGCGGCCGGTACGCTGTCGGCGGCCGTGACCCGATCCTCGCTTCGGAACGAGCGGGTCAGGTAGAGCTTGACGGTCGTGCCTTCGCCGATCTCGCTGTAGATCTTCACGTGGCCGCCGGATTGCTTGACGAAGCCGTAGACCATCGAAAGGCCGAGACCGGTGCCCTTGCCTTCCGGTTTCGTCGAGAAGAAGGGCTCGAAGGCCTGCTCCATCACCTCCTGCGTCATACCGGCGCCGGTATCGGTCACGGCGAGCACCACATATTGGCCGGCGGTGACTTCAGGATGGATGCGGCTGTAGGAATCGTCGAGGAAGGCGTTGCCGACCTCGATCGTCAGCTTGCCGGCGCCATCCATCGCGTCGCGGGAGTTGATCGCAAGGTTGAGCAGCGCATTCTCGATCTGGATCGGATCGGCGAAGGTGTTCCAGAGACCGCCGGAGACCATGGTCTCGACTTCGATCTCCTCGCCGAGTGCGCGGCGCAGCATGTCGTCCATGCCGGTGACCAGACGGCCGATGTTGATGACCTTCGGTTCCAGCGGCTGGCGGCGACCGAAGGCGAGCAGCTGGCTCGCCAGCCGCGAGCCGCGTTCGACGGCGGCAAGCGCGTTGGAAATGCGTTCCTTGCCTCGGCCGCTATCTGCCACATCCTTGCCGAGAAGCTGCAGATTGCCTGAGATCACCTGCAGCAGATTGTTGAAGTCATGGGCAACGCCGCCGGTGAGCTTGCCGATTGATTCCATCTTCTGCGACTGCTGGAGCGCTGCTTCGGCCTGCTGGCGTTCGGCAATCTCGGCCGTGACGCGGACCTCGAGCATTTCATTGAGTTTCCGCAGCTGATCTTCCATGTCGCGGCGCTGGTCGATTTCGACTTTGGCGGCGCGGAAGAGCCGGATATTGTCGATCGCGACGGCCGATTGGCCGGCGAGGCTGACTAGGCTCGCCTCGGCCGCTTGGGAAAAACGGCCGGGCTGGCCGTGACCGAAGAACAAGCCGCCGATGACGCTGCCGTCGCGTGATTTCACCGGCACGGCAAGATAGCTCCTGACCGGAAGATGCCCCTTCGGCATGCCTGCATGCGGTGCATTCTGCCCGTAGCGCGGGTCGAGCAGGATGTCGTCGGAGCGCACGATGCCTTCGCCGTTGAAGGTCGGTGCGAAGACCTTGGTATTGCGCGGCATCGGGAATTTCTCGAAGGCCTTCCGATCGACGCCGGCGAGCGCATAGAGCATGTAGCTGCCGCCCTCGCCATCATCGACATTGTAGAAGAAGGCGCCGAATTCCGCACCGGTCAGCGTCACGCCGGCATCGACGACAATCTGGGTGAGGCATTCGACACTGAGTTCGGCGGTGATCGCCGCACCCGCCCGATTGACGACCGCAAGCGCCTCCGATTTTGCACGCAGTTCTTCCAGCGCGCGCTGTTCGCCGCGCTTGGCCGACACCTGGTCGGTGACATCGAGGGCCGCGCAGAGGATGCCGGCGACCTTGCCGTCATCGTCGCGCAGCGGGGTGTAGGAGAAGGTGAACCAAGTGTCCTCGGTACGGCCGTCGCGGCGCATCGGGATGAGCAGCTCTTTGAAGAGCTGCGAACTGCCTTCGAGCGTGCTGGCGATGATCGGCGAGAACTGTTCCCAGATATCCGCCCAGACCTCGCGGAAGGGTCGTCCGAGTGCATGGGGATGCCGCTCCGGGAAAACAGGCACATAGGCGTCGTTGTAGAGAAAAGCGAGATCTGGACCCCAGGCGACGAATTTGGGCTGGCGCGAATTCAACACCATTTCGGCGATATGCTTGAGAGATGCAGGCCAGCTTTCGACCGGACCGAGACCGACGGCGTGGAAAGCCGGATGCCGTAACAATTCGCCGATTTCGCCGCCGCCTCTCGGCCAGCCGTTCCCGACGCTTCCCATTCAAAATCGCTTTCTTGTCGTCAGCCGCGCCGGGGTGATCTGTCACCTCGGGGTTCAGCCCTTCCAAACCGTCAACATAGAGGCTTCCGATGGGAGGGAAAGGGCGCGGTCGAAATATCCTTAACTGCCGGGCGTTCAACACTTTAGCGGTCTGCGGACGGCGCCTGTGGGCTGTTATTTTCGATAGAGTTTTTGCGATGCGGCAAAGACGCGGCCGATATAGACGGAGACCAGCTGAACCGGCGCGCGCGGATCGCGAAAAACCAGTCCGACGAGATTGTCGACGACAAGGATGAACCCGAGCGCGAGACCGAGGTAGAGCAGTGCGGCGATGACGAGGAGCGACATCTCCATCCCTCACACGATCGCGGTTGAAACGCGGCCGCTGGCGGCGAAGAACGGGTTTGAGAGGATTTCGATACGGCTGTCGTTCATGGCAACTTCCCCGGTTTCGCCATAAACAGCCATGGGATGCTCTTGTTCCCGACTATCCGGGCAGGGCTCAACTTTTTTGGGAAGCCTCAAAGCTTGCAGCGTCATCCGGCCTCTGTTCACCCCCGCATGGAAGCCCCCACCCCTGCAATTCAATATCGCACAATCAATTCAGGCATATGACAAAAAAGGATCAAGGGCGTCGAGGCGACGCCCTTTTTAATTGAGATGCTCAGTATTCTAGTGTTCAGGACGCGGTCTTGCGGCTCGCGGTGCGCTTCGGCGCCGGCGTGACCACGCCATTCGTCTTGCCGCCTGTCGCAGTGCGCTTCGTCTTGGGCTTGACCTCTTTGCCCTTGGAAGATGCAGCCGAGCCCTCGAGCGCGTCGCGCTCGTGTCGTGCCTGTTCCCAATGGATGGAATCTCGCCCTGTCGGATAACCCTCTTCTTCCCAGAGGGTGTATGCACGTTTTTTGATCCACTCTTCCCGAGTTTCTGCCATCGCTGATCTCCAGTCACATGATGCCGTCGTTCGAACGCGATACTGCTTGGATGGTTCCAGAGGAGGGGAGCTCTTTCAAGCGAAATCGCGCCGCAACCGGAAATATTTCGCATCGCAGCATATTAGGGTTGAGAATCGGCCTTCACTGGGACCGAAACTCCACCGCCTTGTGCAGATCTGAGACGAAATCCCGGCGCTGCCGGCGCTGCTCCGCCTCGTCGCGGATGCGTAAGAGATAGGAAGGGTGGATCGTGACCAGGACAGGCGGACGGTTTTCCGGATGCAGGATATGGCCGCGCTCCGGCGTCAGCTTCACCTTCGGACCGAGCAGCGCATAAAGCGCGCTTGCGCCGAGCGTCACGACGAGCTTCGGCTGCAGGATGTTGAGCTCGGCGCCGAGCCACCAGGCGCAACGCCTGATCTCGCCGGCATTCGGTTTTGCATGTAGCCGCCGTTTGCCGCGCGGCGTGAACTTGAAGTGCTTGACGGCATTGGTGACATAACAGCGCTGACGATCGAGACCGGCCTCTTCGAGGCAGCGATCGAGCAGCCGGCCGGCGGGGCCGACAAAGGGCCTGCCGGTCAGATCCTCCTGATCGCCCGGCTGCTCGCCGACAAGGACGATCTCGGCTTTCACAGAGCCTTCGCCGAAGACGATTTGCGTGGCATTCCTGTAGAGATCACAACGGGTACAGCCATGGCCTGATGCCGGAGTTCGGCAATGCTTTCGGCATCCGCGACTTCGAGCGCCAATGCGGGACCGATGTTTGCGGCGATGTTCATGATGGCGATCCTCACCTCCTCGGGATCAATCGATCCGCGCAGGGATTGTTCCCTGCTGAAACGGGCGGCGCTGGGCCGCAAAAATGATCACGGCGAAAAATTTCGCGTCATGGGAGAGCGACGGCGCGATTGAACGCCGCCGTTTCGCGGCTATATTCGCCAGCGATGTTCTATCTCCTGTCGACCTACTGGCCGCATATCCTCTTTGTCGTCTCGATCGCCATGGGGACTGCCGCGGCGATCCATGCCGCCATGACCAAGGAGGAGGTGCGCGCCGCGATCGGCTGGGTCGGCGTCATCATTCTGTCTCCGATCATCGGCGCGGTGCTCTATGCGATTGCCGGCATCAACCGTATCCGCCGCAAGTCGCTAAGCGTCCGCCGTGACGCGCTGCTGCTTGCGGCCGAATTCGACGAGTTGGAGACCTTCGACGCCGAGGCCGAGACGGTGATCAGCCAGTTCGGTCGCCGCTTTGCGGCGCTGCAGACACTCGGCGACCGGGTAACGCGCAATCCGCTGACTTCAGGCAATACGATCGACATGCTGGAGACCGGCGACGAGGCCTATGCGGCGATGAAATCAAGCATCGACGAGGCGGCGCGCAGCATCCTGCTCGAAACCTATATCTTCGACCGCGACGCGGTCGGCCTTCGCATCGCGGATGCGCTGATTGCTGCGGTCAGGCGTGGTGTGGAGGTCCGGGTGCTGATCGACGCGGTCGGCGCGCGTTATTCGGTGCCGAGCATTCTCGGCTATCTCAGGGAAGGCGGCGTCACCGTTGCCGTCTTCAACGGCAACGTCATCATGGGCTTGCGGCTGCCTTATGCCAATCTGCGCACCCACCGCAAGATCCTGATCGTCGACGGGAAAATTGCACTGACGGGCGGAATGAACATCAGGGCGGGCTTCAGCGAGGAGGCAACAGGCGAGAGCTTTGCCCACGACACGCATTTCAGCGTCACCGGCCCCGTCGTCGCCGACCTCTTCGACCTCGCCGCCGAAGACTGGCGCTTCTCCACGCAGGAATTGTTGAACGACGAGCCCTGGCGCATCGAACCGCCGCAGCGCAGCCCCGGCGATCCCATTCTGATGCGTGTCGTCGCCTCCGGCCCGGACCGCAGCGTCGAGACCAACCACAAAATGCTGATGGGCGCCTTTTCCGTGGCGCGCCAATCGATCCGCATCATGTCACCCTATTTCCTGCCCGACCGTGAACTCATCAGCGCCTTGGTGACGGCGGCGCGGCGCGGCGTCGAAGTCGATATCGTCGTGCCTGCTGCTAACAACCTCGTGCTGGTCGACCGGGCGATGACGGCGCAATTCGATCAGATCCTCAAGAACTACTGCCGCATCTGGCGCTCCACCGGCAGCTTCAGCCATTCGAAGCTGCTGACGATCGACGGCACCTGGGCCTATGTCGGCTCTTCCAATCTCGACCCGCGCTCGCTGCGGCTGAATTTCGAGGTCGATCTCGAAGTGCTGAATGAGGGTTTTGCCGCCGAGATCGACGAGCACATCGAAGAAACCCTGAAAACGGCAACGCCGGTGACGCTTGACGGGCTGCAGGCGCGACCCTTCCCGGTGCGGCTGCTGGAGAAGGTGCTGTGGCTGGGGTCGCCCTATCTCTGACGGATTTTTTGCATTCTGACATGGCAAGTTCCGTCCGGCTGCCTATACTGCCGAATGAGTAGCCCTTTTGATCAACGGACAAGTGCGCCGCCCGATGCACGCCAGGAAAGACAGCCTTCCCGCAAGCATTCTCGCCTCGATCAGGAGCAGGAAAAAGCGGCTCGACGCGGCCTATACGGAGGCAAGGCCGCGCAGTGCGGGAACGCTGATCGCCTCCTATAACGTGCACAAATGCGTCGGTACCGACCGCCGCTTCGATCCGGAGCGCACCAGTCGCGTCATCCACGAAATCGGCGCCGACGTGATCGCGCTGCAGGAGGCCGACACGCGCTTTGGCGAGCGCACCGGCATTCTCGATCTCGGGCGGCTGGAGCGGGAAACGGGACTGATCGCGGTACCGGTTGCCGGCATGGCGAAGGCGCATGGCTGGCACGGCAATGTCGTGCTCTTCAAGAAGGGGCTGGTGCATGACGTGCATCAGGTCAAGCTGCCGGGGCTGGAGCCGCGCGGCGCGCTGGTTGCCGAGATCGAGCTCGAAGAGGGCGGGGTGCTGCGCATCATTGCCGCGCATTTTGGTCTGTTGCGCCATAACAGAGCACAGCAGGCCCGCACATTGGTGGAGCTCATCAACGACAGGCACGAGATGCCGACCATCCTGCTCGGCGACCTCAACGAATGGCGGCTCGGCGACCGGTCCTCGCTCAACACCTTCCAATCCGCCTTCGGCGAGCTGCCGCCCGCCGTGCCAAGCTTTCCTGCCGGCCTGCCGCTTCTGGCGCTCGACCGCATCATCGCCAACCGCAAAGGCATCATATCCGAAGTCGAAGCGCATGATACGCCGCTCGCGCGCGTCGCGTCCGACCATCTGCCGATTAAGGCGCTTGTGAATCTGAAACCAGCATCCGTCTGAAGACCGGGGCCACGCGCGGGCTCGAGTGGCCGCCTTGTGCTCCTTTGAGCCTAATAGAGCCTTAGGTTCGGAACCGTGGGGCAAAGATACGCCCCATGCTGGTCACCCTGAGCATTGCCAGTGCGTTGGCAAGAAGGATCCGTAGAGTGAGTTGAACACGAGCCAGGCGGGTGTAGATCTCGCGCAAGTTCACAACCCGCTGTTCGAGGCGCGCTAGCTCAATCACGTCGCCGTCACGGCGCGACCAGAACGGCTCCCATCAGGATGGCGCAGACGAGTCCGAGGATGTTCAAGCCGAGCGTGACGAACTCGCTGATCTGCTGACGGTGGGGGTGACATTGCTCTGCATTTCCGAAGACGGCAATAGCCCCGCCGACCATCCAGCAGGTCAGTGTCAATGTCCCAAAAACAAGTGCCAAGTTCATCGCTTCGTTCATCCGGTCTTTGCGTGTAGGGCACTCCAACCGGTACATCAGCGGTTTGTTCCGGCCGTCGAAACTCCGTCCGGTAGGGTACATCGCTCAGCGCAGCCAGCCCATGCACGGCAACGAGCAAGTGCCGGGTTGAGCACTGATCATTCTTCGCGCAAGGAGATTCGCTGCAGTTTGAAACTGAAGGTCAAGGAACGTCCTGCAAGCCGTCAGGACGCCAGCGGTTTGGTGCCATGGAACTAAGTGGCGTAGCCGTCGTTCGGTAATTTCCACCGACCCGAGTGAAAAGGGAAATCCTTTGAGCGAATTGCGCCAGGAGTTTGAGCTTCGAAGAGATTTTCTGCCGACGGCCCAGGAGGACGAGTGGATTGCACTGCGCCGAGCGATGTCAACGCTCGGCGGCTCGTCGACACCGCAAAGGTCGGATTCGTTGCGCCCGCTGGTCATCGACCTGGATGGCACCTTGGTCCGATCCGACCTCCTGATCGAGACCGCGTTTTTGGAACTCAGGCACCACCCTTTTTCCGTCGTTGACCTTGCCCTCGCAACGTGCAGAGGAAAGGCATGCCTCAAGCACCGTCTTTCCACACCGACGGATTTCGATCCGGCTATCCTGCCCTTTGATCCCGAGGTTTTGAACTTGATCAAGACGGCGCGGGAAGAGGGACGTCAGATCTATCTCGCGTCTGCGACGCACGAGCGCCTTGTCTCCCGCGTTTCCGACCATTTAGGTGTCTTCAACGGCTGGTTTGCAACGGACGAGACGACAAACTGCGCCGCCGAGGTGAAGGCGGAAAAGCTCGTTGCGGCCTTTGGCCATGGCGGTTTCGACTATGTTGGCAACGACGCCGCAGATCTGCCTGTATGGCGTCACGCTGGAAAATCATACGCAATTCGGACGTCGGCCGGGGTTGCGCGGCAACTGTCGCGCCAATGCGACAATGTCGAACATCTTGCGCACGACAAGCCGACCTGGCGGACCTGGGCGCGGTTGCTGCGGGTACACCAATACGTCAAAAACGGGCTTGTTTTTATCCCGTTGCTGACAAATCAGCTCTTCGACGTCCATAGTCTCGCCAATGCCGCTCTGGCATTGGTCGCCTTCTCGCTTTGCGCGTCGAGCGTCTATGTGCTGAATGACCTGGTCGACCTTCAGGACGATCGCGGACATCGCAGTAAATGCCGCAGGCCACTCGCTTGCGGCGAGATCCCGCTCTCACACGCGCTCATGGCGATCCCCCTTCTCCTTCTGCTGTCGTTTATGGTCGCCCTGATGATTTCACCCGCCTTCATTTTGGTGCTCGCCGGATACTTTACATTGACCACCGCCTATTCGTTCTTTCTGAAGCGGAAGATGATCCTCGATGTCGTGACCCTTGCAGCTCTTTACACCGCACGCGTGGTAGGAGGGTCAGCGGCGATTTCAGTTTGGCCCTCTCCTTGGCTGCTCGCCTTCATGATGAGCTGGTTCCTCTCGCTTGCACTCGTCAAGCGATATACGGAGCTCATTTCGCGCCGAGCCGCGAACTTACCCGACTCCACGAGCCGCGATTACAAGAATGGAGACGTCGGCATGATCGGCGCATTGGCGGCGGGGGCCGGGATGAATGCCCTCACATTGTATGCGCTCTACGCTGCAAGCGACAGCGTGCAGGATCTCTACACCCGGCCAGGAGTTTTATGGCTGGTGGGACCAATCCTGGCTTGCTGGATTGCCCGCATCCTGTTGCTGGCCCATAGGGGACTGATGCATGACGATCCGGTCGTATTTGCGATCAAAGATAAGGTGAGTCTCGCGACGCTGGGCGTTGCCGGCGCCTTTGTTGTCGCCGCGCTATGAGGTAGCGAGATGCGGTCCCATGACGTGCGTGAAGGGATTCCGACCCGCATCGCTGTTCGCTATGTGGCGTTCGCGATTCTCTCGACGTTGGCAAATTTTGCGGTTCAGGCGGCTGTCGTGGAAATCTACCCGTCGCAAAGCCTTATGCCGTCAATGCTCGCAGGCACCGCCGCCGGGTTCGGGCTCAAATACTTCCTCGACAAAAGGTGGATCTTCTTTGACCGATACGAGTCGCATGGTGACGAATTGCTCAAGATCGTCCTTTACGGCCTGTTCAGCGTCGTGACGACGATCATATTCTGGGGGTTCGAAATTGTCTTCTGGACGGTCTGGAGAACGGATCTTGCGAAGTATGCGGGCGGGGCGATCGGTTTGGCGATCGGTTACGTCTCAAAATTCGCGCTCGACCGAAAATTCGTGTTCAAGTTGGAGGGGGCGTGACTGAATGATCGAGGGATGGGGACGTTATCCACGCCATGATAGTGAAGTGCTTGATTGCAGGCTGCCGGAAGCGCTGCCTGGAACGGTGTCATCGCGCGCGGGTCTGATTGCTCGCGGCAACGGCCGCTCGTATGGCGACGCCGCGATCGGTGAGCATCTCACTTTGACCTGCGGTGCATTGAGCCGGATGAAAAGCTTCGATCAGGTGGACGCCTCGCTGACCGTCGAAGGTGGCGTCATGCTGTCGGAGATTCTCAGGTCGTTCATCCCCCGAGGTTATTTTCCCCCCGTGGTCCCAGGAACGAAGTTCGTCACTGTTGGAGGAATGATCGCCTCCGACGTGCACGGGAAGAACCATCATCGCGACGGTGGGTTCGGCGACCACGTTCGCGAAATCAAGCTGGTTATCGCCAGCGGTGAAATCCTCACCTGCAGCAGAACCCAGAATTCAGAGCTTTTTTTCGCGACGCTCGGCGGTATGGGCCTGACGGGCATCATCGCCGAAGCCACCTTTAGGCTGAGGCCCATCAGTACCGGCTGGATTGTTCAAAAGACGGTCGTGACAGAAAACCTCGGCGATACGCTGCAAGCCTTGAAGCAAACAGACGACGCAACCTATTCCGTTGCCTGGATTGATTGCCTTTCGCGGGGCGCTTCGCTCGGCCGCTCGCTGATCTTTGTCGGCGAGCACGCCAGCCCGAGCGACATCGCTCAAATGCCAAAAGCAGCGCTATTGCCTCCCTTCAAGGCAGCCCGTTTTTCACTGCCGGTCGACCTGCCTGGTTGGGCGCTCAACAGAACGAGTGTTTCCGCATTCAACGATCTTTATTATCGGGCGGGTGCCCGCAAAGCAGCCCGAGTCTCTTTGGTCCACTGGGACAGCTACTTCTTCCCGCTTGACGGTCTTCTCGAATGGAACCGCCTGTACGGCAAGCGCGGCTTCCTGCAGCATCAATGCGTGGTGCCTGACGAAAACGCACTTGCGGTTCTGAGCAGTATGCTCGATCGTTTCGCTCTTTCTGGGAAAGCCTCATTCCTGGCCGTGCTGAAAAGGCTGAGGGGTGGCGCAGGCCTTCTGTCATTTCCGGCGCCAGGGTATACCCTTGCACTCGACCTGCCAGTCGCACCCGACGTGTTCCAGCTGTTAGACGAAATTGACAAGCTGGTTGTCGCGGCGGGAGGGCGGCTCTATCTCGCCAAGGATGCAAGGCAATCCCGTCATACATTCGAAGCCGGTTACCCCCAACTGCAGGCGTTCAAAGAGCTGCGACGAACTACGGGAGCCGACCGTCACTTTAGTTCCCAGCTGGGAAAAAGGCTTGGCATATGAAAGCCATCGGCAAGACACTGCTCCTGATTGGCGCGACGTCGGATATTGGTCGTGCGACTGCCTTGGTCTATGCCGAGGCGGGCTGGGACATTCATTTGGTCGGACGCAGGCGTGAGCTTGTCCAACGCGAAGCCGATGACATCGTCACGCGCACCGCCGCCGCCGTCACCGCCCATGAACTGGATATTCTTGATACCGGCCGCTTCGAAGAGTTCCTGAGCATCGTGTCGCCATTGCCCGACACGGCCATTTGCGTCGTCGGCGAACTCGGCGAGCAGGCCCGCGCCGAAAGGGAACTCGAACACGCCGCCATGGTGATGCGGACAAACTTCGAAGGACCGGCTTTGATGCTCGGCCTCCTGGCTAGCCGCTTTGCCGCGCGCGGGTCCGGCACCATCGTCGGCATAAGTTCGGTCGCCGGCGACCGTGGGAGAGGATCAAACTATGTCTATGGCGCCGCGAAAGCTGGCCTGACGGCGTTCTTGTCCGGTCTCAGGAACAGACTATCCACCGCCGGGGTACGCGTCCTCACCATTAAACCCGGTTTTGTCCGAACGCGGATGACTGATGGAATGAAGCTTCCACCCATGCTTACCGCCGAGCCTGCAGAGGTCGCTCAAAGGATCTTCGCCGTTGCCGATGGCAGCAAGGGAGGGGACGTCGTCTATGTCCGGCGGATTTGGTATCCGCTCATGGCGATAATCCGAGGCATCCCGGAACCGATCTTCAAGAGGTTGCGGCTGTGATCGAAACCTCGGGAATAGGAGATAGAGATTGCCCTGGCCGCTTCGTCGTCCGCATGTTCCATCTTGTTGATCCGCTTTTTCCGCGCGCCGATGCGGATCAAGGCCTGCCCTCGGGAAGGACGGGGTCGAGATGAGGCGCCGCCTTTTTTCCGCACAAGTTGCGCTCCTGGTGGTAGCGGCAATTTGTGCCGCCATGCTTGCCCTTCCTGGACGGACCATCAACACCGCTTTCATCAACGACGTTTTGATCTTCATTGATGGAGCGCATCGTATCGCTGTCGGGCAGGTGCCAAACCGTGATTTTCATACGGCGCTCGGACCGTTGGTCTTCTATATCCCTGCCTTGGGATACCTCCTGTCCGGAAATTTCGGCGCCGCGATACCGATGGGAATGGCGCTCCTGATCGTCGCGTTCATGCCTGCGATGATCCGTATCCTTCTTTCGCGCCTCAGCTCACCCTCAGCCATCGCCTTGGGCATATTCCTGATTCTTATTCTCGCTGTCCCGATCAATCTCGGAAGTCCGGTCCGGCTTCTTTCTTTCGCGATGTTCTATAATCGCATCGGCTGGGTCGCTCTCGGGCTCATCCTGGTGATGTACCTGAAGCCGAGATCCGACGCGCGCAACGACGTTGCAGACAGTCTCGCGACGGCCTTTCTTCTACTTGTCCAATTCTACACGAAGGCGACCTACGGACTTTGCGGCGTGGCCTTTCTGATCTTCCTGTTGCTGGACCGGCAGCAACGTTCCTGGATCCTGGTCAGTCTGCTCCTGACTGCATTGGCAATGATCGTAGTCGAGTTCTTCTGGCGCGGCACGCTTCAGCATATAGAGGATCTGCGGGCCGCCGCACGGGTCAGTGGTGATCATGACGTCCGCAGCATACTGAAAAATGTCCGTGAGAATTTGTCGGATCTGGTGGTTTTCACGGTGTTTGCGCTGGTTGCCTTCTGGCACATCCGCAGCCTTCGAGACCTCCTCTACAGTGGCTTCTGCGTGGGTGCAGGATTGGCAATCATCAACCAGAACGCCCACAGCTGGGGTATCATCACTCTCTATTGCGGAGCGGCCGTCCTGGCGGAAAAGGCACGGCGCTTTCAATCTGGCGACCAAAGCGCGCAAATGGAGAGGCCTGCTCGTCTTGCAGCTGCACTGCCGCTGCTTCTAATCTTCTTTCTGTTGCCGCCCATCGTCCACCACGGAGAGGCGATCGCTCTCCACACGGCACTTGCGGCGGAGAATGTGGGCAAGCCCCTCGGCCCTCCGCTTTTTGAGGACGTCCGGGAAATCGACCCGCCCGGTGGCGAGCCTGATTTCATTCAGCGCTACCTCGATAGTATCGAAAGTGGGGGGGCTCTACTTCAGGCCCTGCCGATTCCGCTGGAGCGGGTATTCGTGCTCGATTTCGTCAACCCCTTTTCAGCGGGGCTCGGGATACGTCCTCCCTCAGGTGACACTGCGTGGTTCCACTGGAACCGCAACATCAATGAGAAGGCTTATATCCCACCAGAAGCCCTGTTCGCCGACGTGAAGATCGTGATGGTGCCGAAGACTGGCATCAATAGCCTGCCGTTACAGGAGCTGTATGGACCGTTCATTTCGAAGAATTTCGACATGGTGCAGAAAACGCCGGAATGGACGATCTACCAGCGACCACAGGCCGCGTTGGAAAGCGAGGCGCGGTGACGCAGGCAGTGAGGTCGATGCCGGAGCAGGAAGGCGCATCGCCACGGGCGGGCCGCCAATACCTCTGGTGGACCGCCATCGTCTCATTTGCTCTGGTGCTTTCGGCCCTTCTCGCTCTGCCCAGCAGACGATCACCAGCAAATACGTCAACGATCTGTTTGTTTTCCTCGACGGTGCGCGCCGCGCGGCAACTTCTGCGCGCTTTGGTCGTGGCGAACGTTGACCTTCTTGGCCACGCCTGACGGAACACCATCGGCGCCTGAGTGGTGGCGATTGGGCAACACTATCAGCCCAGGTGCTCACACGACGAGATACTTGGAAACCTCGCCGCTTGGCCGGACCGCGCTAGCGTCCGCCACTTGTCAGAAGGATGACGAAGGGACCACGCCGATCGTTGGGACGGGTGGTTCCTGCTCCGGCATCTTGTTTCCTTGCTCGCCGGCGATCAGTGCCTCGCGCACTTCATCCTCTTCCCAACCCGCCTCGATAGCGGAAGCCACGAGCGTTTCGATTTTCTCGGTCTCCGAGCTGTGCGAAGTCTCATCGAGGTGGCGTCTGGCGGTCTCGAGACACTGACGGAGGTTTGAAGCGCGGCTGGCGTCGTTACGGTCGTAGCTTGGCGATGCGACGTAGGTCATTTGGAAGCTCCCTGCTGATCGGGAGAAACAATTGAAAAGGGAGCCGGTTCCACTGCGTGTGTCTCGGGAAAGCGAGACAAGGTGCAATCTCCGGCGTAACGGCACTTAAGGTGATCGCGGCCGTTGCGATTGGCGCGATTCCGGAACAGTCATCTGTGGCGATAGGTGGAAAGACGCCGGCGAGAAGTTTTTGCTGCAACTTTGAAACGGCAAATAGCTTGCCGTGCCTGCGGAACAGATTGCGCTTGTCCCGACCTGCCTCGGTATGTTCTAGGGGTTTCAGGACTTGTACTGGAAGCCACCGGCGAGCATGAAAGCTGAAATGAACGCAATCGCAGTACGGCTGGAAAATGTTACCCGTCGCTTTGGTATCACTGCAGCCGTGCAGGATCTTTCTCTTCATATTCGGCGCGGAGATGCGGTTTCGCTCGTGGGCCATTCCGGTTGCGGCAAGTCTACGCTCCTGCGCATGATTGCCGGTGTCGAAATACCGGAATCCGGCCGCATCCTCCTCGAAGGCCGCGAGGTTGCCAGTTCGACCACTTTCGTCGAACCGGAGGCGCGTGGCGTCGGATTCGTCTTCCAGGACTACGCTCTCTTCCCGCACCTGACTGTACGGGACAATATCCTCTTTGGTCTCAAGCGACATTCGAAGAGCGAAGCAACTGCGCGAGCAGAGGAGATGATCAGCAAGGTCGGAATCGAACATCTAACGCATCGCTATCCGAACACCCTTTCCGGCGGTGAACAGCAGCGTGTCGCACTAGCCCGGGCTCTGGCGCCCCGGCCGAGTGTCGTCCTGATGGACGAACCTTTTTCCAATCTGGATCAGGGCCTGCGTGGAAAGGTACGCAGCGACACCTTGAGCCTCTTGAGGGCACTCGGCACGACCGTGATCATCGTGACGCATGATCCTCAGGAAGCACTTTCCGTCGGTGATCAGGTGGTTCTGATGCGGGCAGGCGAAATCGTCCAGTCCGGCTCCGCCTATGATCTGCACGACCGTCCAACGAATCCTTATGCGGCAGAGTTCTTTTGCGCGTCCAGCAAAGTTCCCGGCGTTTACCGTGGCGGATGGATCGAGACCGCGATCGGTAACTTCGCCTATACGCTTGATCGTCCGCCCGCAAGCTCCGTGACCGTTTATATCCGCCCGCATGCGATTGCGCTGTCCCCCGGATCGGGAATTGCCGCTCGTATCGAGGACCGTGTTTTGCATGGCGAATTCGAGCAGTTAACGTTGAAGGTTGATGGCCTCGATGTGCCGCTTAAGGCGAGAGCTTTGGAGCGGCTGCCGGCCGACGCCGAGTATATTCAGATATCAATCCTCCCCGAGCGGCTGCTGGCTTTTTGACAGCTGACCTGCGCGAGCCCATGCTGCTGACCTCCTCATCAAGTTTCCGTGATATTTGGCATCAAACTCCAGGGAAAACTTGACTTTCAGGGTCATGAACTGCTCAAGGGATGCGCATTCATTCGGAGGGACATAATGAATTCGCGCTCTATCCTCGCATCCATGCTGCTTGCTGCTTCGGCGCTGATGTCGCCTTGCATCGCTGCGGCCGCAGAAATCAACCTCTACACGACGAGAGAGCCGGCTCTGATCGCACCTCTTCTGGAGGCGTTCACCAAATCGACCGGGACGAAGATCAATACGGTTTTTCTGAAGGATGGCCTGGCAGAGCGTGTCGCCTCCGAGGGCGCCAGCTCGCCGGCTGACATCCTGATGGCCGTCGATGCCGGCAACCTTGTCGATCTGGTCGATAAAGGCGTAACGCAACCGGTCGAATCGCCTGTTCTGAACTCGGCGATCCCGGAACAGCTGCGTGATCCCAAGGGCAACTGGTTTGCACTTTCGATGCGCGCGCGCGTGCTCTACGCGGCCAAGGACATTGACATTAGCACATTCAACTACGAGGAGCTTGCCGATCCCAAGTGGAAGGGCAAGATCTGCATACGCTCCGGTCAACACCCCTATAACACGGCACTGTTTGCTGACTACATCGCTCATCACGGCGCGGAAGAAACCGAGAAATGGCTGACAGCTGTCAAGGCCAATCTCGCCCGCAAGGCAGCCGGCGGCGATCGCGATTCGGCCAAGGATATCCTCGGCGGCATTTGCGATATCGGTATCGCCAACTCCTATTATGTCGGCCTGATGCGGTCCGGCAAGGGTGGTGAAGAGCAGGTCAAATGGGGCGACGCCATCAAGGTCATCCTGCCGACCTTCAAGAACGGCGGGACGCAGGTGAATATCAGCGGCGCGGCAATCGCCAAGCATTCACCGAACAAGGCTGAAGCCGTCAAACTTCTCGAACATCTCGTCTCTGACGAAGCACAGAAGATCTATGCTGAGGCCAATTACGAATACCCCGTGAAGGCAGGCGTCGCGGCCGATCCGATCATCGCATCCTTTGGCGAACTAAAGATCGACAGCAAGCCCTTGTCCGAGATCGTCAGCCATCGCAAGCAGGCGAGTGTCCTCGTAGACAAGGTCGGCTTCGACAACTAAGGGCAGGGAAGGCGCCGCTGACAGGCGCCTTTCCCCCCGAGAATGGACCAAGTGATGTTTCCGAGCCCGGCGCCCGCCCGCTCTGCAAAGCGCCCTGGCAGCGCATGGCTGACGATTGCCGCCACTATCGCCCTCATTGCCATGCTGCCGATCGGGGGATTGCTCATCGAAGCCTCGAAGGGTTCGGCGGGTCTTTGGGGACATCTTTTCTCGACCATCCTTCCGGTCGCGCTTCTCGACACTGTCATTCTCCTTGCGGGGGTCGGCGTCATCACTGCTGTGGTTGGCACGACGACGGCATGGCTGGTGACCGCCTATGATTTTCCCGGCAGGCATGCTCTGGAATGGATGCTGCTTCTGCCGCTTGCCGTTCCGACCTACATCGTCGCCTATGCCTATCTGGATATAATGCATCCGATCGGTCCGGTGCAGGATGCCGTGCGCTGGTTGCTAGGCTACGAGAGCCCGCGCCAGTTTCGCCTTCCGGACGTCCGTTCCATGACTGGCTGCATCCTGCTTCTCGGAATCGTGCTCTACCCCTATGTCTACATCCCCACGCGCGCGATGTTCCTCACGCAATCCGGTAATCTCGTCGATGCGGCACGCACGCTCGGCACATCTCGCCGCGCGGTCTTCTGGCGGGTCGCTCTGCCGCTCGCGCGCCCCGCTGTTGCCGTGGGTATCAGCCTTGCACTGATGGAAACGTTGAACGATATAGGCGCCGCCGAATTCCTCGGTGTCCGGACGATCACCGTTTCCATCTACACGACCTGGATCACCCGCTCCGATTTATCGGGAGCGTCGCAGATCGCCCTTGCCCTTCTGCTCATCGTCGTCGCAATTGTTGCGGTGGAGCGATGGGCGCGACGCAAGCAGGGCTACTCGATCGATGTACGCCGGATGCGAAGTTTCCAACCGCGGCGGGTATCCTTGGGAAAAGGCGTACTGCTGTTTCTCGGCGGTCTTCTGCCGGTCATCCTAGGCTTCGCCGCGCCCGCGCTCTATCTCTTGATCGAAGCGGCAAAACGTTATCAGTTCGCCGGCATATCCCCACGGATCATCGATGAGGCCGTGAATACGCTCGCTATCGCCACCCTGGCGACAATCATGACCATCATCCTTGGCCTTCTCGCCGCCTACGCGACCCGCCTGCGGCCGGGCCAGCCGTCCTCCTGGCTCCTGCGCTGTTCCACGATTGGCTATGCGGCTCCCGGCACCGTGGTCGCCATCGGCGTGTTGATCATCCTTGGCGGGCTCGATCAGTTTATCGACCGCACCGCGCTTTCCTTGTTTGATGTGTCCACTGGTCTGCTCCTGATGGGATCGGGTGCTGCCGTCATATATGCGCTCATCGTGCGGTTTCTGGCGATCTCCGCCGGCGGCATAGAAGCCGGTCTCTCGCGCATTTCCCAGTCGCTTGATCATGCGTCACGTTCGCTGGGGCAATCCACCGCAGGCACCCTGCGCTACGTGCATTTGCCGCTTTCAAAGGCGGCAATCTCAGCTGCCGCGCTACTGGTCTTCGTCGATTGTGTAAAGGAGCTGCCGGCGACGCTCCTCCTTCGGCCACTCAATGTCGAGACTTTCGCAACTCATCTTTATGGAGAGGCTGCCAGAGGCACTTACGAGGAAGCCTCGATTGCAGCGCTCGCCATCGTGCTGATCGGCATCCTGCCGGCCATTTTGCTGTCGCGGATCGGACGTATCCGCTAGCCGGCATGCCGATGGGTATGCCGGCTCCGCGACCCTCACCAGAGCCTTTCCGGGTTAGATTGGAGCATTCTGTTGGCTCAAACGGAGTCGGATGCTCGACCGGCCGGCGCGCGTCGTAGCCAAGCTCTACGGCCAAGCCGGCCGGTCGAGCAGGCGGCCCGTTTCAGCCAACCCGAAGGGCCGGGCATCTTTCCGCCAGGATCAAAGGCGATCGGCTCGGACGTACCAAGGGGTATGCCCTTCGCCAATCGCCTTTGCCCCGACGAAAACCTGCTCCGGCAGAATGCTTCAATCTAACCCGGAAAGGCTCTAAGCAACGCAAAGCGACAAACCGGTCGCCATGGGCAATGTCGTGGCCGAATGGCTGCTTGACCTCTGTAAATCGGAACACCGGCACAAGGAGAGAGAGGCCATTTTGGAGGGGCCAAGGGACGTCGTGGAGGAGTGGGCAAAAATGGACGTTGTCGACTTGACGTTTTCCACCGTATGCGAAATGCTAAGATGTCAGACCAATTTGAGAGGTCGGCTGCCTGATAAGAAAATGGGGAACCATGAAGGCAAATCGCAGCGACAGGCCAGTGATCCGGCCGCTTCCTGTTATGGACCGCGCGCGTCAGGTGACCGATGCGCTGGCGGATTATGTCGAGGAAGCCAGATTGAAGGCGGGCGACCGTTTGCCGGCCGAGCGCGAGCTGATGACCGCCCTTGCCGTCGGCCGCTCGACCATTCGCGAGGCGATCCGGCATTTCCAGGCGCTCGGTGTCATTGAGACGCGCAAGGGAAGCGGCACTTATCTGCTGAAGCCGGTGTCGAGGGCGACGATCCACATGCCGCTCTCGTTCGATACCGCACACCTTCGCGACGTGCTGCTGCAAACGCTGGAGGTACGCCGCGGAATCGAATGTGAGGCGGGCATGGTGGCGGCGCGGCGGCGCACCGAAAAGGACCTCGTCGTCATCGAGGAAAAGCTGAACGCGATGGAGCGGGTGCACTTGGAGAAGGGCACCTCCGGGCCGGAGGATCTGGCCTTCCATCTCGCCGTCTACGACGCCGCCCACAATCCGCTGTTTCGCCAGCTTCTCGAACAGATGCGCGAGACCTTCGAGCGCTTCTGGGCGCATCCCTTCGACCGGCAGGATTTCGCGCGCCGGTCCTTTCCCTTTCACCGCACCCTTTTCGACGCGATCGCTGCCGGGGATCCCGATGCGGCGCGCGCCGAAACATTGAAAATTCTCGCCATCGTCGAGGAAGACATCAAGGAAATGTCCAAATGAGCAGCGGCGCAGAACCGTTCGATCTTGCTTCCCTCATCACTGCGCATGACGAAGGCAACTTCGCCGACGCCGTCGTGCCGCCGATTTTCCAGACCTCGCTTTTCACCTTTTCCGATTACGACGACATGATCGCCTCCTACCGAGGCGAGAAGGTGCGGCCGATCTATACGCGCGGCCTGAACCCGACGGTGCGCGCCTTCGAGGAAATGCTCGCCAAGCTCGAAGGGGCGGAGGATGCGCTGGGTTTTGCCAGCGGCATGGCGGCGATCTCGTCGGCGGTCTTAAGCTTCGTCGAGCCGGGCGACCGCATCGTCGCCGTCAAGCATGTCTATCCCGATGCCTTCCGCCTGTTCGGCACCATCCTGAAGCGGATGAAGATCGAGGTGACCTATGTCGATGGCCGCGATGAGGAAGCGGTCGCCAAGGCGCTGCCCGGCGCGAAGCTCTTCTACATGGAAAGCCCGACGAGCTGGGTGATGGAGGCACATGATGTCGGCGCGCTCGCCGCACTCGCCAGACAACACGGCGCCGTCTCGATGATCGACAACAGCTGGGCGAGCCCGTTCTTCCAGCGGCCGCTGACGCTCGGCGTCGACCTCGTCATCCATTCGGCCTCGAAATATCTTGGCGGCCACAGCGATGTGGTGGCGGGCATCATCGCCGGCTCGAACGCGATGATTGCGCGCGTCAAGGCCGAGGCCTATCCTTATCTTGGCGGCAAGCTTTCGCCGTTCGACGCCTGGCTCCTGATCCGCGGGTTGCGCACGCTGCCGCTGCGCATGCGGGCCCACGAGACATCGGCGCTTGAAATCGCCAGGCGCCTGCAGAAGCTCGACGTGGTGGAGACGGTCTGCCATCCGGGGCTCGCCAACCGCCTGCCCACCGGCCTCAACGGCACTTCGGGCCTGTTTTCCTTCATATTCCGCGAAGGCGTCGATATCCGCGCCTTCGCCGATCACCTCAAGCTCTTCAAACTGGGCGTAAGCTGGGGTGGACATGAAAGCCTGATCGTACCGGGCGAGGTGGTGCTTCAGCAGAAGGCACAGCCGAATTCCGCACATGCCTTCGGCATCCATGCGCGATCCGTACGTCTCCATGTCGGCCTCGAAGGAACCGAGGCTCTGTGGAGAGATATCGAGGAGGCGCTCGCCGCCGCCTCACAATCCTGAAACCCGAGAGAAACCTAACAAGGGGGAACTGAGTCATGAAAAAACTAATAATCTCGACGCTCTTTGCTTCGATGATGGCGGGCACGGCCTTCGCCGATACGACGCTGAAGCTTGTCGAAGTCATCACCAGCCCGGAGCGCACCGAAACGCTGAAATCGATCGTCGGCAAATTCGAAGCCGCCAATCCCGGCACCAAGGTCGACATCATCTCGCTGCCCTGGAACGAAGCGTTCCAGAAGTTCGCGACCATGGTGTCCGCCGGCGACGTGCCCGATGTGATGGAAATGCCCGATACCTGGCTGTCGCTCTATGCCAATAACGGCATGCTCGAGAGCCTGGAGCCCTACCTCGAAAAGTGGGAGCACACCAAGGAGCTGACGCCGCGCGCGCTCGAACTCGGCCGCGACGTCAAGAACACCGCCTATATGCTGCCCTACGGCTTCTATCTCAGGGCGATGTTCTACAACAAGAAGCTGCTTGCCGAAGCCGGCGTCGCCGCGCCGCCGAAGACGATGGAAGAATTCACCGCCGCTTCGGAAAAGGTTTCCAAACTGCCCGGCAAATATGGCTACTGCATGCGCGGCGGACCGGGCGGCCTCAACGGCTGGATGATCTTCGCCGCCTCGATGGCCGGCTCGAACAAGTACTTCAACGACGACGGCACCTCGACAATGAACAGCCCCGGCTGGGCCAAGGGCATCGAATGGATGGTCGATCTCTACAAGAAGGGCTATGCGCCGAAGGACAGCGTCAACTGGGGCTTCAACGAAGTCGTCGCTGGCTTCTATTCCGGCACCTGCGCCTTCCTCGACCAGGACCCGGACGCGCTGATCGCCATCGCCGAGCGCATGAAGAAGGAAGATTTCGGTGTTGCACCGTTGCCGAAGGGTCCGGATGGCAAGTCGTTCCCGACCATCGGTTATGGCGGCTGGTCGATGTTCACGACCAGTGGCAACAAGGACCTCTCCTGGAAGCTGATCGCCACCCTCGAAGGGCCTGAAGGCAATCTCGAATGGAATAAGCGCATCGGCGCCCTGCCGGCCTACACCGCGGCCGAGAAGGATCCCTTCTACGCCGGTGACCAGTTCAAGGGCTGGTTCGAGGAACTAGCGGACCCGAACACGGTACCAACAGTCATGCCGACCTACCTCGAGGAATTCGCCTTCTTCAAGGATTCGCTGGCGATCAAGACCTCGCAGCAGGCATTGCTCGGCGATATCTCGGCGAAGGATCTGGCCGACCAGTGGGCCGAATACCTCACCAAGGCGCAGCAGAAGTTCCTCGCCAAGAAATAAGCGACGGATCGACGGCGGCGGCCTCGGAACAGGCCGCCGCCGCTTTTTTGATGACACAGACGGCGCATGAACGCCGCGAACGGGAACTTCTGGCTGATGACCATTTCCGCCGATACGCTCGACATGCGTCGCGACCGCAGGCCATGGCTGCGTCGCGTTGCCGATGCTTCGGAGCCCTATCTCTACAGCGCGCCGTCGCTGATCCTGATCATCGCGGTGATGCTGGTGCCGCTGACGGTCGGGATTTCCTACGCCTTCCGCGATATCCAGCTGCTCAATCCGTTTTCCGGTGGCTTCATCGGGCTCGATCATTTCCGCGAGCTTGCCGGCGATGCCGCCTTCTACGGGGCGCTGAGGAACACGCTGTGGTGGACGGGCGCCTCCGTCGTCCTGCAGTTCGTTTTCGGGCTGATCCTGGCGCTGCTGCTCGACAAGCCGTTTAGGGGCAGGGCAATCGCGCAGGCGTTGGTCTTCCTGCCCTGGGCCGTGCCGTCTTTCCTCGCCGGCCTCAACTGGGCCTGGCTGTTCAATCCCGTCATCGGGCCGATCCCGCACTGGCTCTTCGCCCTCGGGCTGATGCATGAGCCGGGTAATATCCTCTCCGATCCCAATTATGCGATGTGGGGGCCGATCGTGGCCAATGTCTGGTGGGGCATTCCCTTCTTCGCCATCACGCTGCTTGCGGCGCTGCAGGCGATCCCGCGCGATCTCTATGAAGCGGCGTCGATCGACGGCGCCGGCTGGTTCCAGCGCTTCCGCTCGATCACCCTGCCGTTCCTGGCGCCAACGATCGCCATCACCGTGCTGCTGCGCACCGTGTGGATTTCCAACTTCGCCGATCTCATCGTCGTCATGACCAATGGCGGACCGGCCGACCGGACGCAGATCGTCGCCAGCTACATCTTCACGACAGCCTTCAGGCGGCTCGATTTCGGCTACGCCTCGGCGATCGCGCTGGTGCTGCTCGTGCTGCTGCTTGCCTATTCGATGCTGATCATCCTGCTCCGGCAGACGCTGCTGAACAAGGATTGAGATCATGAGACGATCCGTCATTCCCACCATCGCACACCGCCTGGCGATCTTCTGCTACATCGCCTTTTCGCTCTTTCCGCTGTTCTGGCTGCTCAAGGTGTCGGTGACGCCGAACGACCTGCTCTATAGCGAAGGCGTGCGCATGTGGCCGTCGCGCACGACATGGGATCACTATGCCTTCGTGCTGCGCCACAGTGCCTTTCCGACCTTCTTCAAGAACAGCCTGATCGTCTCGGCCTCGACTGCCGTCACCGTGACAATCTGCGCCTCGCTGTCCGGCTACGCATTGTCGCGCTTCAATTTCCGGGCAAAATACTGGATCGTCGCTTTGATGCTGCTGACCCAGATGTTCCCGCTGGTCATGCTGGTGGCGCCGATCTTCAAAATCCTGTCACCGCTGCATCTGACCAACAGTTTGACCGGGCTCGTCATCGTCTACACCGCCTTCAACGTGCCTTTCGCCACTTTCCTGATGCAGTCCTTCTTCGACGGCATTCCGAGGGATCTCGAAGAGGCGGCGAAGATCGACGGGGCGACGCAGTTCACGGCGTTTCGCCAGATCATCTTGCCGCTGACGCTGCCGGGGATCGCCGCCACACTCGGTTTCGTCTTCACCGCCGCCTGGAGCGAGCTGCTCTTCGCGCTGATGCTGATCAACGGCAATGACGCTGCGACCTTCCCGGTCGGCCTTCTCACCTTCGTTTCGAAATTCTCGGTGGATTTCGGGCAGATGATGGCGGCGGGCTTCATGGCGCTCATTCCGGCCGGCCTCTTCTTCCTGCTCATCCAGCGCTATCTCGTCCAGGGCCTGACGGCCGGTGCGGTCAAGGGTTAAACAAATGGCATCGATCGATATCCGGAATATCCACAAAGCCTATGGCCATGTGCAGGTGCTGCACGGCGTCAACCTGGAAATCCAGGACGGCGAATTCGTCGTGCTCGTCGGTCCGTCCGGCTGCGGCAAATCCACGCTGCTGCGGATGATCGCCGGGCTTGAAGAGGTCACATCAGGCGAGATCCGCATCGCCGGCGTCAGGGTGAACGAGCTGCATCCCAAGGATCGCGACATCGCCATGGTGTTCCAGTCCTATGCGCTCTATCCGCATATGAACGTCGCCGGCAATATGAGCTACAGCCTCAGGCTGCGGAAGGTGGCGAAGGAGAAAATCACCAGTGCGGTGGCCGCGGCGGCGGCCAAGCTCGGCCTCGATCCGCTGCTCGAACGAAGGCCGAAGGCGCTTTCCGGCGGCCAGCGACAGCGCGTCGCCATGGGCCGCGCCATCGTGCGCCAGCCGAAGGCCTTCCTGTTCGACGAACCGCTGTCGAACCTCGATGCTCGCCTGCGCGAACAGATGCGCGCCGAAATCAAGAAACTGCATGGCGACCTGAAGGCGACCTCAATCTACGTGACCCACGACCAGATCGAGGCAATGACGCTGGCGGACCGGATCGTTGCCATGCATGGCGGGGTGGTCCAGCAGGTCGGAAGTCCCCTGGAACTCTACGACCGCCCCGCCAATCTCTTCGTTGCCGGCTTCATCGGCTCGCCGGGGATGAATTTCCTCGAGGCCAGCTATGATGCCGGCGGCGTGAAGCTGAAGGACGGCACGATCGTGCCGCTTGCCAAGCCTCTGCCGCTTGTCGACGGCGCAAAGGTGACGCTCGGCATCCGGCCGGAGCATGTGCTGATGAGCGACGGCGGGGCGGGGCTTGCCGCGGATGTGGAACTCGTCGAGCCCACAGGCTTCGGCATCATCCTGCACCTTGCCCTGCATGGCCTGCCATTCAAGATCTTCACGCTGAACCGCGAAGCGCTGAAGGCAGGTCCCAAGATCAATGTTGCCTTCCCGCCCCAGTATCTGCACGTGTTCGATGCCGAAGGAAAACGTGTCGATTGAGCCGCTGGGCTGGTGGCTCGTTGCTGTCGATTTTGGCATAGTGTCTCCGGCAGGAGCGGGGAGGCAGAACATGCTTGTTGCGCAGATATCCGATATCCATGCGAGGCCGGACCTTTCGTCGCTGCGGACGCTGGAGCGAGCGATAGCGTGGCTGAAGACGTTCCGCCCGGATGTGCTTGTTGTCACCGGAGATCTGGTAGATGACGGATGGCGGCACGGCTATCGCCTTGTCGCCGAAAACCTGCGGTCGCTGGACTGCCCTGTCCACCTGTTGCCGGGCAACGGTGACGATGTGCAATTGATGCGTTCCGAACTTGCCGTCGTCGGCACGTGGATTAATGCGACGGGACCGATGCATTTCCGGACAGCCGTCAATGGCCTGACCCTGCTCGGGGTCGATGTGACCGTCGCCGGGCAAAGCTACGGCGATGTCCTGCCGCATCTGCCATTGCTGATGAGCGCGCTTGCGGACGTGACGACGCCCTCGCTTCTCTTCATGCATCAGCCGCCATTGAGGATCGGCATCGAGGTGCTGGACCGAGTCGGATGCAGGAACGACAGTGCGCTTCTCAGCACCCTGGTGGCGATGGACAGGCTACCGCTGGCGATTCTTTGTGGCCATGTTCACCGACCCGCATTTGGCCGGCTGGGATCGATGCCTGTCCAGACCTGCGGCTCCCTTTGCCTGCCCAATCCGCTTCTGCTGGAAGGCCGTGCCGATCTTCCGGTGATCGACGCTCCGTCCTTCCTCGTGCATGAGGTCAGCGACGGCGGGCTTGTTTCCCATGTGGTATCGATTCCGGCATCCGATGGCAGCGCATGAAATGGATTGACTGGAGAAACCCTCACGTGCTGCGGGTGGAAAAATCTTTTGCCGCATCGCCCAGGAGGGCTATATCGTCCGTGTGATCTTGCTGGACTGGATGCCATGACCGACACTGTTCTCGACCGCTTTCTCCGTTATGTCGTTATCGACACGCAATCCGACCCTGCCTCGTCGACGCAGCCGACCACCGGCAAGCAGAAGGATCTCGGCCGGGTTCTGGTCGATGAACTGCTGAAGATCGGTCTTGCCGACGCGCATCTCGATGAACACGGCTATGTCTATGCGACCATTCCGGCCAATAGCGACAAGGCGGTGCCGGTCATCTGTTTCTGCTCGCACATGGATACGGCGCCCGATTTCAGCGGCACCGATGTCAAGCCGCAGATCATCGGGAATTATGCCGGCGGGGATATCAAGCTTGCCGGCGACACTGCCCGGGTGATCCGGGTCAGCGATCACCCCGAACTGCAGAACCAGATCGGCAATGATATCGTCACGACCGATGGAACGACATTGCTCGGCGCCGACGATAAGGCGGGACTGGCGGAGATCATGACCGCGGCTGCGATGCTCGTCGACAATCCCGAGATCAGGCATGGGACGATCAAGATCCTGTTCACGCCGGACGAGGAGGTCGGGCGCGGCGTCAACAAGGTGGATCTAGCGAAACTCGGAGCCGACTTCGCCTATACGATGGACGGCGAGACGGCCGGCCATATCGAGGATGAGACCTTCTCGGCCGACGGCGTCGAGATCAGCATATCAGGTGTGGCGATCCATCCCGGTTTCGCCAAGGACCGCATGGAAAACGCCATCAAGATCGCCGGCGCCATCATCGACCGGCTGCCGAGGGATCTTGCGCCGGAGACCACCGAAGGCAGGCAGGGTTTCATCCATCCCACCGGCGTGACCGGCTCGATGGAGAAGGCGTCGCTGAGCCTCATCATCCGTGACTTCACCGACAAGGGGCTGACGGAAAAGGAAACGATGCTCGAAGCTATCGTCAAGGACGTGATGGCTGCCTATCCCGGCTCGACCTATCATTTTGAGGTGAAGGAGCAGTATCGCAACATGAAGGTGGTGCTCGATCGTCATCCGGAGATTGTCGAGAACGCGATCGAGGCGGTGCGCCGGGCCGGCATGACGCCGGTGCGCGGCAGCATCCGCGGCGGCACGGATGGCTCGCGTCTCTCCTTCATGGGATTGCCGTGCCCGAATATTTTCGCCGGCGGCCATGCATTCCACTCGCCGCTCGAATGGGTCAGCCGCCAGGATATGGAAAAGGCCGTCAAGACGATCGTGGAGCTGGCGAAGGTCTGGGAAGAGCGCGCCTAAAGCGCGCCGCGGTTTTGCCTCCGGAATTCCGCGGCAACAAAAACGCGCTTGCATCTAACTCATACCGGAAGGGCGGTTGGTTTAACCGCCGTTCGCCGGAAGGCTTTCACGCAGCATCACGCTGTCATAGGCTGGGCGGGGCGTCGGGATCGCAATGGGCATTCCCGGCTCGGGCTCAACCGATGTTACCGGCGATGTTTCCGGCGCGGTCACCGGCGCTGTGATCCGCATCTGCGCCGTGCTCGCGGTGGCCATGGGGTCCGGAGCCGGCAGAGGAACGGGAACCGCCGAGGGTATCAGCGCTTCGAATTGCGGCGGCAGCATGCTTTCGCCGGGCACATAGTTCATCGCCACCTCGTAGGAGGGCAGCGGCGGCGGCGTTTGAAGCATGCCGTTGGAGTCGCGCTTCTCGTAGAAGGCGTTGCCGCCGGCAACCGTCACATAGTGCATGTTGTTGTAGGGGAATTTCAGCCCATTTGTGTGGAAGAACATCGCATCCTTCACCGCAGGATGGCGGGCGCCCTTGATAAGGATCGCATCGGCTGCGCTCGCGAGCTCGGTTTCCGCCTGCGGCTTGACTTCACGCGTCATCACGCCGGGGGCAAATTGTCTTTTCTGGGCCACGACGCCGCAGATGGAAGGGGGATAGGCGCCAGAGGTGAGCCTGTTCATGACAACGGTCCCGACAGCCATGTAGCCGTCCTCGTCCGAATGCTGCGATTCGAAATACATCGCGCGCTGCAGGCAGTCGCGATCCTTGGCAGTATAATTGAACGTGACTTTTGCCGGTTGACCCTGCTTCGTCTTGGTGTTCGCCGCCGTTGCCGCCGGTTTCGATGTCGTCGTGCAGCTTGCAGCCGCCAGTCCTACAAACAAAATCCCGATCAGGGATTTTCCAAAGGAAATCTCCGCCCTCAACGCCAGGTGCCTCCTATGGGATTAGTTCAGCCCTTTTTGATTAAGTGAAAACGTTTTACTCGTCATATGACTGAAATACAAACAACCTTAGATCACAAAAAGCCCAAGGGACTCTCGCCAAATGCGATTCCGGCGGTGACCTCCTGCATATTCCTTAAATCGGAATCGATTTAAGGATAAAATCATGCAGTAATTCAAAGTGTTACAGCTCCTTTTCGGCTCTCGAAAAGACGAGCGGCGCAGTCGGTCGCCGCCCATCTCCATCAACTGCGGAACAGTTTCCAGCGGGTCGGCTTGAAAGCCACCCGGTTGCGGTCGAGCCTGTCGGCCTCGCTCGGCGGCAATTCGATCTCGATATGCGGGCGATCGTTGCCGATATCCAATTCGATATGGCGGGTACCGGCCACGCGGCGGCTGGAAACCGGCTGGCCGGCGATACAGTTTTCAGCTGATTCGCAGAGCCTGACGTCATGCGGGCGGAAATAGAGCTGTGCCGTCCCATCCGGCTCGCCTTCGGCATTGAGGCCGAGCGAGCGGCCTTCGAAGCGAATGTCGCCGTCGGCAACCTCGACTTCAAGGCAGTTCGACTGGCCGATGAAGCCGAAGACGAAGGGCGAATTCGGATTGTCGTAGACCTGGTCCGGCGTGCCGACCTGTTCGATCGCGCCCTGACTCATGACGACGACGCGGTCGGCAAGTTCCAGCGCCTCATCCTGGTCGTGGGTGACGAAGACGGTGGTGTGGCCGGTGCGGTCGTGGATATCGCGCAGCCATTTGCGCAGGTCCTTGCGCACCTGGGCGTCGAGCGCGCCGAAGGGTTCGTCGAGCAGCAGCACGTTCGGCTCGACGGCCATGGCGCGGGCGAGCGCCACACGCTGGCGCTGGCCGCCGGAAAGCTGGGCCGGGTAGCGCTTTTCCAGACCGGAAAGCTGGACGAGGTCGAGCAGTTCCAGCGCCCGCCTGCGGATATCGGCCTTCGGCGGCCGCCGCGCACTGTTTCTGACCTTCAGGCCGAAGGAGACGTTTTCGAGCACCGTCATGTAGCGGAACAGAGCATAGTGCTGGAAGACGAAGCCGATATTGCGCTGCTGCACTGATTTCTTCGAGGCATCCTCGTCACCGAAGAAGATCAGCCCCTCCGTCGGGCTTTCGAGGCCGGCAATCAGCCGCAGCAATGTCGTCTTGCCGGAGCCCGAAGGACCGAGCAGTGCGATCAGCTCGCCGGAGCGGATGTCGAGCGAGACATCGTGCAGCGCCGGAAAACGATCGAATTCCTTGCGAATGTTTTGAACGCGTACTTCCATTCCAAATCCTTCAGTGCCGCCGGCTGGCGGCGATTTCGGCGCTATAGCGCATTTCCAGCAGCGTCTTCAAAACAAGAGTTACGAGCGCGAGCAAGGCCAAAAGCGTGGCGACCGCAAAAGCGCCGGTGAAATTATACTCGTTATAGAGAATTTCCACCTGCAGCGGCATGGTGTTCGTCTGGCCGCGGATGTGGCCTGATACCACCGAAACGGCGCCGAATTCGCCCATGGCGCGGGCATTGCAGAGCAGTACCCCGTAAAGCAGGCCCCATTTGATATTCGGCAACGTCACGTGCCAGAAGGTCTGCCAGCCACTGGCGCCGAGCGAAAGGGCTGCCTCCTCGTCGGCCGTTCCCTGTTCCTGCATCAGCGGGATCAACTCGCGGGCGACGAAGGGGAAGGTGACGAACATGGTGGCGAGGATCAACCCCGGCACGGCGAACAGGATCTTGATGTCGTGAGCGCTGAACCACTGGCCGAGCCAGGTATTGGCGCCGAACAGCAGAACGAAGACCAGGCCCGATATGACGGGTGAGACCGAGAAGGGCAGGTCGATCAGCGTCGTCAGGAAGGCCTTGCCCTTGAACTCGAACTTGGCGATCGCCCAGGCGGCGGCAACCCCGAAGACGAGGTTGAGCGGTACGCTGACGCCCGCAACGATCAGCGTCAGGCGAATCGCCGAGAAGGTTTCGGCGTCTGCGAGCGCCTCCAAGAACGGCCCGGCTCCCTTGCGAAAGGCTTCCACGAAGACGGCCGCGAGCGGCAGAAGCAGGATCAGCAGCAGGAAGACGAGCGAGAGGATGATGAGGCTGTAGCGCGCGATCCTGTTTTCGGTGGTTACCGACCGCAGCTTTGCCGGTTGAGCGGTCGCATCAAGCGCCATAGCCGTACCTCCGCCTGCTCCAGCTCTGGATGAGATTGATGACGAGCAGCATGGCGAACGAGATGATCAGCATGATCGCCGCAATGCCGGTCGCTGCGGCGTAATTATACTCTTCGAGTTTGATGATGATCAGCAGCGGTGCGATCTCCGATTTGAACGGCAGGTTGCCGGCGATGAAAATGACCGAGCCGTATTCGCCGACGCCGCGGGCGAAGGCGAGCGCAAAGCCGGTGAGCACGGCGGGCGCCAGCCCCGGCAGCAGCACGCGGAAAATCGTCTGGAAGCGATTGGCGCCGAGCGTTGCTGCAGCTTCCTCCACTTCCTTGTCGATCTCCTCCATGACCGGCTGCACGGTGCGCACGACGAAGGGCAGGCCGACGAAGATCAGGGCCACGACGATGCCGGCAGGCGTGAAGGCGATCTTGATGCCGAGCGGCGTCAGGAACTGGCCGATCCAGCCGTTCGGCGCGTAGAGCGTCGTCAGCGCGATGCCGGCAACGGCGGTCGGCAGCGCGAAGGGCAGGTCGACCATGGCATCGATGATCCGCTTGCCGGGAAAGCGGTAACGCACCAGCACCCAGGCGAGGATGATACCGAAGACGGCATTGACGATCGCGGCGATGAAGGCGCTGCCGAAGCTGATGCGCAGCGCGTTCAGCGTGCGCGGATCGAGCGCGATCGACCAGAATTTCTCCCAGCCGAGCGCGCTCGACCGGACGGCAAGGCCCGAGAGCGGGATGAGAATCAGAAGGGTGAGCCAGGTCAAGGTAAAGCCGAGCGCCATTCCGAAACCCGGAATGACGCTCGGCCGTTTGAACCGCCACCGCGTGGGGCTATGTGCTTTCATGAAGTCTATTATTGGGCCGGCTTGTAGATTTGGTCAAATACCCCGCCATCGCCGAAGAATTTCGGCTGCGCCTCTTTCCAGCCGCCGAAGTCGTCGATGGTCGCGAGCGTCAGTTTCGGGAAGCGGGCGATGTCAGCCGGATCGGCGGCTTCCGGCTTGGTCGGCCGATAGTAGTGCTTGGCGGCGATCTTCTGGCCTTCGTCCGAATAGAGGTAGTTGAGATAGGCTTCGGCGACCTTGCGCGTGCCCTTCTTGTCGACGTTGCCGTCGACGATGGCGACTGGCGGGTCGGCGCGGATGGAGAAGGCCGGCGTCACGATTTCGAACTGGTCGGGACCGAGTTCCTCGAGCGAAAGATAGGCTTCGTTTTCCCAGGCGAGCAACACGTCGCCGAGGCCGCGCTGGACAAAGGTGGTCGTGGCGCCGCGAGCACCGGTGTCGAGAACCGGAACGTGCTGCAGCAGTTTCGCAACGTATTCCTGCGCCTTGGCTTCATCGCCACCATTTGCCTGCTTGGCCCATGCCCAGGCGGCGAGGAAGTTCCAGCGGGCGCCGCCCGATGTCTTCGGGTTCGGCGTGATGACCTGTACGTCGTCCTTGACCAGGTCGCCCCAATCCTTGATGCCCTTCGGGTTGCCCTTGCGGACGAGGAAGACGATTGTCGACGTATAGGGCGTCGAATTGTTGGGGAACTTGGTCTTCCAGTCGGCCGGGATCTTGCCGGTCGCCTTGGCGATGGCGTCGATATCGCCTTCGAGGGCAAGTGTCACGACATCGGCGTCGAGGCCGTCGATGACCGATCGGGCCTGGGCGCCGGAACCGCCATGCGATGCCTGGATCGTCACGGTTTCACCGCTGTCCTTTTGCCACTTGGCGGCAAAGGCGGCATTGAAATCCTTATACAATTCGCGGGTCGGATCGTAGGAAACGTTAAGAAGCGTCTGATCTGCGAATGCCGGAGCGATGCTTCCGATCGCGAAGCTGCCTGCCATGACCGCCGCCGCGAGGAGCCGGGTGAGCCGTTGTGTCTGCATGGGGAACCCTCCTGTTTTCTTTCTTAACTCTATCAAGTCAGTCGTATAATGAAACGAAGGTTCTTCCGGTTCCGGCCGGGGTGTTAGAATGCCATTCCATTTAAGAAGCAATTTGGAAATGGACGTGCCGAAGTTGGCCGCGGCCAATCGGTCGCCGTCCGGCCCCTGCCGCAAGGTCGTGTTTTTTTGGCCACAGTTCCTCCACGAAAGCGACATGGTGATGCAGATTTTTGCCAGGATTTTGCCGCGATGACACTTGCGGATTCCTATATGGCTCCCGTGCGGCCGTATTCGCTGACCGCTACGCGGGGGTACCCTTGAAGTGCGCCTCGCATTCCAAACCTGTTAGGGCCATTCAAAATGAATATCAGAACTATCCTTTTTGCCTCCGTTGCCGCCCTTGCCGCGGCCTCCGGAGCCCGCGCAGCCGACGCCATCGTGGCGGCGGAACCCGAGCCCGTGGAATATGTTCGCGTTTGCGACGCCTACGGTACCGGCTATTTTTATATTCCGGGGACGGAAACATGCCTTTCGATCGGCGGTTACATCCGTACCGAAGTGCGCTTCGGTGAGCAGATATCCGGCGATTCCGACGTAGATTTCTGGACTCGTGGTCAGGTCACCTTCCAGACCAAGAACGACACCGAATACGGTACGCTCACCGGCGTCATCACCCTGCGTTACAATGTCGACAATGCCTCCGATCAGGAAGCTTTGCTTGATGAAGGCTATCTCGACATCGCCGGTTTCCGCGCCGGTAAACTGTACAGCTGGTGGGATGACGACATGAGCGGCGAGACCGATACGCTCGCCAGCAACGAGACGACCCACAACTCGATCCGTTATCAGTACGAGAATGGCGCTTTCGCGGCCGGCATTTCGGTCGACGAACTCGAAGACGACTACGCCACCAAGCCGGGCGAAGGCCCGAACAACTTCGGTGTCGCAGGCCAGGTCTCCTACAAGGCCGGCGCCATCAGCGCTTACCTGCTTGCCGGTTATGACACCGACACCAGCGAAGTCGCTGTCCGCGGTATCGTCTATGCCGACATCGGCCCGGGCACGCTCGGCATTGCCGGCGTATGGGCAAGCGGCGCCAACTACTACTACGAAGAGTCCGAATGGACGATCGCAGCAGAATATGCCTTGAAGGTCAACGACAAGTGGTCGGTCACCCCGGGCTTCCAGTACTTCGAGAACATCGCTCTCGAGGCTGACGGCAACGGCTTCACCGGCGGCAGCGCCTACACGACCGGTGTCACCATCGACTACCAGATCGTCGAAGACCTGCGTTCGAAGCTCAGCGTGCAATATCACGATGAGGATGAAGGCGACGACGAAGTGTTCGGCTTCCTGCGCTTCCAGCGCGATTTCTAAGATAGTCTGATTGCAGACAAGCGGGCGCGGCCTTCGGGCCGCGCCTTTTTTATGATGCCGAGAAGTGTGAGCGGTTTTGGGGCGTCATACCCGTGAATCGGCGATGAAATCGGAATAGAATTCGTCGACCGTTCTTGCCTTGCGCATGGCGGCAAGCACGCCGTCCGATTGCAGCCGCCTGGCGATGGCGGACAGCACGTTCAGATATTCGCCGCGATTGGTTTCCCCGAAGAGCAGCACGACGGCGATGTCGGTCGGGATATCGTCGATCGCCTCGAAATCCAGCGGCTGGGCAAAGCGGATGAGCAGGCCGCGCGGGCTGGTCATGCCGTCGATCGCCGCATGCGGGATGGCGATGCCGTTGCCGATGCCGGTGGAGCCGAGCTTCTCACGCGCTTCGAGCGCCTTCAGGATGGTCTGGCCATCAACGGAGAAAGCCTTGGCGGCTTTGTCCGCTATAGTCTGCAGCGCGCGCCATTTGGTCGGCGCAGACACGCCGATGAAGGTGTGTTCCGGCCGGATGATGTTGGGAAGGTTCATGTCATTCTCGATACTGTTCGGCTCGATACTGTTCGGGCAGCGGGAGGGAGGGGATGTCAATCCGGTTCCCTGAGCCGGTAGCCGACGCCGGTCTCCGTGGTGATATAGTGCGGCTGGTCCGGAATCTGCTCGACCTTTTGCCGCAGCTGCCGGACATAGACGCGCAGATACTGCACGTCAGCCGCCGGCCCCCATATCTGCTTTAGAAGAAACTGGTGTGTCAGCACCTTGCCGGCATGCTGGGCGAGCACGCGCAGGATGTCGTATTCCTTCGGCGACAGCTTTATTTCCGCGCCTTCGACCCTGACCACGCGCTTGACGAGATCGATCGACAGGCCGCCGGTCTGGAAGATCGCCTTTTCGCCCTGCTGCTGCAGGCGGTGGCGCAGCGCCACACGGATGCGGGCGCCGAGCTCGTTGATGCCGAAGGGCTTGGTGACGTAATCGTCGGCGCCGCTTTCCAGCGCCTTGACGATGCCGGCCTCGTCGGTGCGGCTGGAGAGAATGACGACGGGCATGGAAAGCCCTTCGTCGCGCCACTCCTGCAGCAGATCGTAGCCTGATTTGTCGGGCAGGCCGAGGTCGAGCACGATGAGGTCGGGCATGTCGGCGGCGACCGACTGACGGGCGGCGCTGGCGTTCGGCGCCTCCTGCACCTCGTAGCCCTGCGCGGTCAGGCCGACGCGAAGCAGCTTGCGGATCGGAGGCTCGTCGTCGACGACGAGGATTTTGACGGCTGAACCGGTCATCTGAGTTCATCCAGTTTCGGAATGTCGGTGGGTTTCGGCAGGCGGATGGTGAAGACGGCGCCCGGACGGCCCGTCCGGTTGCCGGCGGTGATCGTGCCGCCCATCGCCTCGATGAAGCCGCGGCAGATGGAAAGGCCAAGCCCGGTGCCGGCGCGCACCTGATCGCCCTTGCGCACGCGGTAGAAGGTGTCGAAGACGCGGGTGAGATCGGCCGGCGGGATGCCCGGGCCTTCGTCCGAAATCTGCACGACGACGTTGTCGGCATCGGCCCAGCCGCCGATATGGATTACCGATCCCTCGGGCGCGTATTTCGCGGCATTGTCGAGCAGGTTGAAGATCACCTGCTCGAACAGGACAGGATCGACGCGCACCATCGGCAGGTCGGCGGGAATGCTCATCTCGGTCTTGTGGTGATCGAGGATCTTTGCGGCACGGCGCAGCGCGCTGCCGACGATGTCTCCGGCATAATGCAGCGCGTGGTTCGGCTCCATCGCGCCGGATTCGATCTTGGTCATGTCGAGCAAGTTGGCGATAAAGCGGTTGAGGCGTTCGGATTCGTCGACGACGGTCGACAGCAGGTCGCTGCGATCTTCCTCCGGCATCGAGGCGAAATAATCGCGCAGCGTGCCGGCGGCGCCGAGGATGGCGGCAAGCGGCGTCTTCAGGTCGTGCGAAATCGATGTCAGCAGGGCCGAGCGCAACCGGTCCGCTTCGGCCGCAAGTCTTGCCCGGTCGACATCGGCGACGAGCTGGATGCGTTCGATGGCAAGGGCCGCCTGGTCGGCCAGCGCATCCAGCAGCCGCTGTTGCTCCGGCGTCAGCAGCGGTCCGTCGCGGCGGTCGCTGTCGAGGCCGATGACACCGACAGCGGTGCGCCCGGTTCGGAGCGGCACATAGAGGCGTTTGGCGCCGGGTAGGGTATCGGCGCCGCGGCCGGCGGCATGATTGTGCTCCCAGGCCCAGCGGGCGGCGGCGATATCGGCGTCGTCGAGCGTATCATCCGGCGGATAACCGGCCTTGACGGCGATGGTGCCCTCTTCCGGCAGCAGCAGGACGACACGGACCTTCAGCATCGAGGCGAGCTGGAAGGCGGTCGCCCAGAGCACGTCGTCGAGCGTGCCGGTGCCGGCGAGCTTCTTCGAGAAGAGATAGAGGTCCTCGGTCGTGCGCGCCCTCTGGCGGGCGGCGGCGGCCTGACGCTGCACGGTCGCTGTCAGATTGCTGGCGATGATGGCGACGCCCAGGAAGAAGAACAGGGCAAGCACGCTTTCCGGATCGCTGATCGTCAGCGTGTAACGCGGCGGCAGGAAGAAGAAGTTGAAGGACAGCGCACTGAGGATGCAGCTGTAGAGTGCCGGCCGCAGGCCGTGGAGAACGGCGGAGGTCAGCACCGCCATCAGGAAGACGAGGGCGAGGTTGCGCACGTCGAGCACTTGGTCGAGCACGACGCTGACGCCGAGCGCGATGGCGACATAACCGGTTGCCAGCAGGTAGGCCCTGAAATCCAGCTCAGGCGCAACGGCCGCAGCCCTGACGCCACGCGCGGTGGTGCCGTCCTTCTCGTTGCCTGAAATGACATGGACGCTGATCTCGCCGGTCTTGCGGATCAGCTCGTCGGTGATCGAACGGCTCCACCAGTCGCGCCAAGTCGGTTTCTTCGGGGCGCCGATGACGATGTGGGTGACGTTGTTGGCGGTGGCGTGGCGGACGAGCTCTTCGGCCACTTCGCGGCCGGGAAGGGTGATCGCCTCGCCGCCGAGCTGCTCCGCAAGGCGCAGTGTGGCGGCGACCGTATCGCGCTCGGCTTCGGTAAGATTGATCGAGCGGTTGGTCTCGATATAGACGGCAGCCCAGGGCGCGCGCAGCCGCGAGGCCATGCGGGCGGCATAACGCACCAGCGAAGCGGAGCGCGGATGGTGGTCGACCGAGACGAGAACGCGTTCGCCCGCCGCCCAGGGGCCTGATATGGCATGGGCCTGCATGTGCGTGAGCAACTGGTCGTCGACGCGCTGGGCGGTCTTGCGCAGCGCAAGTTCTCTGAGCGCCGTCAGGTTGCCGGGCGTGAAATAATTGGTCAGCGCTCGCTCGGCAGTGCGCGGCATGTAGACCTTGCCGTCATGCAGGCGCTTGATCAGATCATCCGGCGTCAGGTCGATGATCTCGACGTCGTCGGCAAGATCGATGATCGAGTCCGGCACCGTCTCGCGCACGCGGATGCGGGTGATCTGCGAGACGACGTCGTTCAGGCTCTCGACGTGCTGGATGTTCAGCGTCGTATAGACGTTGATGCCGCGATCGAGCAATTCCTTGACGTCGAGGTAGCGCTTCGGATGGCGGCTGCCCTCGGCATTGGTGTGGGCGAGTTCGTCGACCAGCACGAGATCCGGCCGGCGGGCGAGGATGCCGTCGAGGTCCATTTCCTCGAGCGGCCGGCCCTTATAGCTGATTTCGACGCGAGGGATGATTTCGAAGCCGGCGACGAGCGCTTCGGTCTCCTTGCGGCCATGGGTCTCGACGACGCCGATGACGACATCGAGACCGTCGGCGATCTTGGCACGACCGGAGACGAGCATCTCGTAGGTCTTGCCGACGCCGGGGGCGGCACCCAGAAAGATCTTCAGACGGCCGCGCGTTTCGGCCCGGGCTTTTTCGAGAAGCGCATCGGGCGAGGGCCTGCCGGCCTGGTCGCGGTTGTCGTCTGGCATGTGGTTCGGTCTTTCCTGTCGGCGAGGCTTGCTCCAACTTCCTCATCCCTGTGCTTGTCACAGGGATCCAGCAGCGCCGCGTCTGCGGCGCTAAGGACTCTTTCACGCGAAGGACTTCGCGTAGCTGGATTCCTGTGACAAGCACAGGAATGAGGGCGAAGGTATAAGCCGCAACGTCACTGAGTCATAGAAGCATCAAGGCTCTGATTCAACGCCAGAACATTGACCGTAGGTTCGCCGAGAATGCCGATCTCGCGGTCTTGAACGGCGCCGTCGACCAGCGCCTTGACCTTGGCCTCGTCCAGGCTTCGCGCCTTGGCAACACGCGCCACCTGGAAATAGGCAGCCTCTGGCGAGATATCGGGATCGAGGCCGCTGCCCGAAGCGGTGACGAGGTCGGCGGGCACCTGCGCGATTGGGTTCGTCGCCTTGGCGGCCTCATAGTCGCCCTTGACGCGGTCGATCAGCTTCTGGCTGGTCGGGCCGAGGTTGGAGCCGCTGGAGGCGGCCGCATTATAGCCGTCGCCGGCGGCCGAAGGACGGCCGTGGAAATATTTGTCGCTGGTGAAAGCCTGGCCGATCAGCGTCGAGCCGATCACCTGGCCGTTTTTCTCGATCAGGCTGCCGTTCGCCTGGGTGGGGAACAGGGCCTGGGCGGCACCCGTCATGGCGAGCGGATAAAGCAGGCCGGTGATGGCGGTGGTGGCAACGATCATGACGACCGCCGGACGAAGTTCTTTCAACATTGTCTTACTCCTTCGAGTGTTCAGACGGAATCCGTTAGGCAAGGCCGAGGGCTGCGACAGCCATATCGATCGCCTTGATGCCGATGAAGGGGACGATGATGCCGCCGGCACCATAGATCAGCAGGTTGCGCGACAAGAGCGCGCCGGCGCCGATCGGACGGTAGCGCACACCCTTCAGCGACAGCGGGATCAGCGCGATGATGATCAGCGCGTTGAAAATGATCGCCGAGAGGATGGCGCTTTGCGGCGTCGAAAGTCCCATGATGTTCAAGACGCCGAGCTGCGGATAGAAGGTCAGGAACATCGCCGGGATGATGGCGAAATACTTGGCGATGTCGTTGGCGATCGAAAAGGTCGTCAGCGCGCCGCGCGTCATCAACAGCTGTTTGCCGATCTCAACGATCTCGATGAGCTTCGTCGGGTCCGAGTCGAGATCGACCATATTGCCGGCCTCGCGGGCGGCGACCGTACCGGTGTTCATGGCGACGCCGACATCGGCCTGGGCAAGTGCGGGCGCATCATTGGTGCCATCGCCGCACATGGCGACGAGCTTGCCCTTCGACTGTTCCTCGCGCATCAGCGCCAGCTTCATTTCCGGTGTTGCCTGGGCGAGGAAGTCGTCGACGCCGGCCTCGGCGGCAATGGCGGCTGCCGTCAGCGGGTTATCGCCTGTGATCATCACGGTGCGGATGCCCATGCGGCGCAGCTCGGTGAAGCGCTCGCGGATACCGCCCTTGACGATGTCCTTCAGCTGGATGACGCCGAGCAGCCTGCCATCGCGGGCGACGGCGAGCGGCGTGCCGCCTGATTTGGCGACCTCGTCGGCGATCGACTGCAGTTCGCGCACGACCTCGCTGCCGTTCTTCGAGGATGCATCGCCGTTGACATAGGTCAGCACGGCATCGACCGCACCCTTGCGGATCGAGGCTCCTTCGAGATCGACGCCGCTCATGCGAGTCTGGGCGGTGAAGGGCACGAAGGTTGCTTTCAGGCTTGCCATGTCGCGGCCGCGGATCGCGTATTTTTCCTTGGCGAGCACGACGATGGAACGACCTTCCGGCGTTTCGTCGGCAAGCGAGGCGAGCTGGGCGGCATCGGCGAGATCCTGTTCGGACACGCCGCGAACCGGGCGGAAGGTCGTCGCCTGGCGATTGCCGAGGGTGATCGTGCCCGTCTTGTCGAGCAGCAGCGTGTCGACGTCGCCGGCGGCTTCGACCGCGCGGCCGGACATGGCGAGCACGTTGAAGCGGACGAGGCGGTCCATGCCGGCGATGCCGATTGCCGAGAGCAGCGCGCCGATCGTCGTCGGGATCAGGGTGACGAAGAGGGCGACGAGCACGATGATCGGGATCGAGCCGCCGGCATAGATGGCAAAGCTCGGGATCGTCGCGGTGGCAAGTACGAAGATCAGCGTCATACCGGCGAGCAGGATGTTGAGCGCGATCTCGTTCGGCGTCTTCTGGCGCTCCGCACCTTCGACGAGCGCGATCATCCGGTCGAGGAAAGTCGAGCCGGCAGCCGCGGTGATGCGAACGCGGATCCAGTCGGACAGCACCTGCGTGCCGCCGGTCACCGCCGAGCGGTCGCCGCCGGATTCGCGGATAACAGGGGCGGATTCGCCTGTTATCGCCGCTTCGTTGACGGAGGCTACACCTTCGATGACTTCGCCGTCCGACGGGATGATGTCGCCGGCCTCGACAAGCACGAGGTCGCCAACCTTGAGGCTGGTGCCCGGCACCATGCGATAGCCGCTGCCATTATTGGCGGTGAGCAGTTTGGCCTGGGTTTCGGTGCGCGCCTTGCGCAGCGAATCCGCCTGCGCCTTGCCGCGGCCTTCGGCGACGGCTTCGGCGAAATTGGCAAACAGCACGGTGAACCAGAGCCAGAGATTGATCTGGAACGAGAAGCCGAGATTGCCGTTGCCCGCCACCAGATCGCGCAGGAAGAGGACGGTGGTCAGCACCGAGACGGTGGCCACGACGAACATGACCGGGTTTCTGGCGAGCGCGCGGGGGTTGAGCTTCTTGAAAGCGGCCCCCACGGCCGGAATGAGGATGCGAGAATCCATGACGCTCGCGGATTTTGCCTGGCTCATAAGAGACTCCAGCTTTGAAACGAGGATGGCGAACCGGAAGCCGGTCAGCCCTGTAGGATTTTGAAGATGGCCGCGATGACGAGGAGGCCTGCCATCATCACCAGGATGATGTCGGAGGCGCGGGTCGTCGGGCCATTCCCTCGTCCCGGCGCACCGGGACGAGGGTGGAAGGCGTTGCGAAGCCTGTGACGGAGGATCATGGCATCACCTCAGAAGGTCTGGCCGGCGATCATGACCAGGTGCTCGACGACCGGGCCAAGCGCCAAGGCCGGGAAGAAGGTCAGGCCGCCGACGATCAGGATTGTGCCGACAAGCAGGCCGACGAAGAGCGGACCGTCGGTCGGGAAGGTGCCTGCCGAGGCCGGAACCGTCTTCTTGGCGATCAGCGAGCCGGCGATGGCAAGCGCCGGAATGATGACCAGGAAGCGCCCGGCGAGCATGCCGATGCCGAGTGTCACGTTGTACCAGGGCGTATTGCCCGTCAGGCCGCCGAAAGCCGAGCCGTTATTGGCTGCCGCCGACGTGTAGGCATAGAGGATTTCGGAGAAGCCGTGCGGGCCGGCGGTGCCGATCGAGGCAACGGCGGAAGGCATCACCGTGGCGATCGCGGTGAAGACCAGCATAGCGAGCGGCAGGCAGAGGATGGCGAGAACGGCCATCTTCATTTCCTTCGCCTCGATCTTCTTGCCGAGATATTCCGGCGTGCGGCCGACCATCAGGCCGGCGACGAAGACGGCGACGATGATGAAGAGCAGGATGCCGTAGAAGCCCGCGCCGACACCGCCGACGATGATTTCGCCGAGCTGCATGTTGATCAGCGGGATGAGGCCGCCAAGCGCGGTAAAGCTGCCATGCATGGCATTGACCGCGCCGCAGGAGGCGGCCGTAGTGATGACGGCAAAGAGCGAAGACAGGGCGACGCCGAAGCGGACCTCCTTGCCTTCCATATTGCCGCCACCAAGACCGAAGGCATGCATCAGCGGGTTGCCGGCAGCTTCGGCCCAATAGGTGATACCGACACCGGCGATGAACAGCACGCCCATCGTGGCAAGGATCGCCCAGCCCTGGCGCTGGTTGCCGACCATGCGGCCGAAGACGTTGGTCAAAGCCGCGCCGATCGCGAAGATCGAGACCATCTGGATGAGGTTGGAGATCGCGTCGGGATTTTCGAATGGATGGGCCGAATTGGCGTTGAAGAAGCCGCCGCCATTGGTGCCGAGCATCTTGATCGCAAGCTGCGAGGCGACAGGCCCGATGGCAATCGTCTGCTGCGCGCCTTCGAGCGTGGTCGCATTGACATAAGGTCCAAGCGTCTGCGGCACGCCGAGATAGACGTAGACGATGGTCAGCACGATACAGATCGGCAGCAGGATGTAGAACGTGCCGCGGATCATATCGACCCAGAAATTGCCGATCGCCTTGCCCGACGCTCGTGCGAAGGCACGGATGAAGGCGACAGCGATCGCCATGCCGGTCGCGGCCGACAGGAAGTTCTGCACCGTGAAGCCGGCCATCTGGGTCAGATACGACATGGTGCTTTCGCCGCCGTAATTCTGCCAGTTGGTGTTCGTGGGAAAGCTGACGGCGGTATTAAACGAAAGCTCGGGCGGGACGGCGGCCATGCCCGCCGGATTATAGGGCAGGATGTCCTGCAGGCGCAGGAGCGCGTAGAGGACGAGGACGCCGAGCAGGTTGAACATCAGCATCGCGAAGGCATAGGAGGTCCAGTGCTGTTCCTCGCGCTCGCTGGTGCCGGCAAGACGGTAAAGCCCCCGTTCGATCGGAACGAGGACCGGAGAGAGGAATGTGCGCTCGCCATTGTAGACACGCGTCATGTAACCGCCGAGCGGTTTGACGAGCACGAGGACGATCCCGCAGTAAAGCAGGATCTGAAGCCATCCGTTGAGGGTCATTTGGGGTAACTTTCAATTCCCGGCTGCTTCTCGGTCGCGCATGGGCGACCTCAGAAGCGCCAGTTTTCTTCAAAAGCGTTCTGGGCGAAGAAGAGCGTAGGTGAGGTAAACGGTGAGAAACACGGTTACGGCACCGCTCAAGACATAATCGAGGGTCATCGTCGCTTCTCCTGTCAAAGCCTGTCGCAGGCTCGGGTGTAGGCAAAGCACAGCGCGAAGAATATGATCGCGGTGCCGAGTAGAATGATATCCATCATGATCGTGACTCCTGTTGTTCTTCTTGGAGTCAGACAAGACAAAGGGCGCTGGGAGGCCGCCTTTCATGCTTTCTGGCGTGGAGATGATCTTTTCGATCTCTCGGCCATCAATATGGAGCCGAAGCGCATAAAGGTTCGAGACGGACGACAGGCCATCTATATAAAAATCTTATAAATGCCGTTGCGGGCCGCTCGCCATGATCCGCTTGAGCATTTTTTCATTTGTTGAGCAAAAGCCTTCTCAATCTGGTTGAATTCGGAAGGCTTCGGGCTTTATAGTCGGCTTCAGAACGCTGCCCGATGGAGTCATGGGCAAGCCACTAGGGAAGGAAACCGACGATGACCAAAGTCCGTGCGCTTGTCCTCGAGCGCCAGCATGAGCTTGCGCTCCGCGATATCGATCTGCCGCTCGAAACCGGCCCCGGCGAGGTGAAGATCAGGATCCACACGGTCGGCGTCTGCGGTTCGGACGTGCATTATTACACCCACGGCAAGATCGGCCCCTTCGTCGTCAACGCGCCGATGGTGCTCGGCCATGAAGCGGCGGGCACGGTGGTCGAGGTCGGCGCCGGCGTCACGCATCTGAAAGTCGGCGACCGCGTCTGCATGGAGCCTGGCATTCCCGATCCGAATTCCAAGGCAAGCCGGCTCGGCATGTACAATATCGACCCGGCCGTGACCTTCTGGGCGACCCCGCCGATCCACGGCGTGCTGACACCAGAGGTCGTGCATCCCGCCAATTACACTTTCAAGCTACCCGACAATGTCAGCTTTGCCGAAGGCGCCATGGTCGAGCCCTTCGCCGTCGGCATGCAGGCGGCCACCAAGGCGAAGATTACGCCTGGTGATACTGCCGTCGTCCTCGGCGCCGGGCCGATCGGCACGATGGTGGCGATCGCGGCGCTTGCCGGCGGCTGCGCCCGCGCCATCGTCGCCGATCTCGCCCAGCCGAAGCTCGATATCGCCGCGCAGTACCAAGGCGTCATTCCGGTCAATATCCGCGAGAAGAACCTGGCCGAAGAGGTCAGCAGGCTGACCGACGGCTGGGGCGCCGATGTCGTCTTCGAATGCTCCGGTTCGCCGAAGGCCTGGGAGACGATCATGGCGCTGCCGCGCCCGGGCGGCGTCATCGTCGTCGTCGGCCTGCCGGTCAACCCGATCGGCTTCGACGTCTCGACGGCATCCACCAAGGAAATCCGCATCGAGACGGTGTTCCGCTACGCGCACCAGTATGAGCGGTCGATCGCGCTGCTCGGCTCGGGACGCGTGGATCTGAAGCCGCTGATTTCCGAGACCTTTAAGTTCGAGGATTCGATCACGGCTTTCGATCGCGCTGTCGAGGCCCGACCGAGCGACGTGAAGCTGCAGATCGTGATGGAGTAGGGCGCTACAGCGCTTCTATGGGTGCTTGGCGCTCAGTTTCATCTTGCGAAAGGCAAGAGCCGCGGCTGCGACGACAGCCGCGGCTCCGACTGCAATCAGCAGATGACGATGAAGGGGAAGGTGGCCCAGTGTCTGTTGGATGCCGTGCCCGAAGAGATAACCGAGCGCCGTGAACAGCTGCCCCCATACCAGCGCGGCCACGGCATTCAGGATGACGAATTTACCGGTCGCTATTCGAGTCGTCCCGATGACGATCGGACTGATCGTCCGCAATCCCACCAGGAAACGAAACGCAAGGATGAAGCCTGTGGGGTATCTTTCCAGAAGCCCGGTGGCGCGCGCCAGCGCCGGCCTTTCCATCAGCCGGCGGACGAGACTCCATCGAGCGGCATAACGGCCGGCGAAGAACCAGAACTGATCGCCGGCGAAGGAGCCCGCCGTTGCCGCGAGCGACGCCGACCAATAGGTCAGCAGTCCACGATGGGAAATGACGCCGCCAAGGAAGGCCGCTGTTTCGCCTTCGAAGGCCGCACCCAGAAATATCGCCAACAGGCCGTAGTGCTCGATCAGCAGTTCGATAGACACTCAGCCCGCCTCCAGCTGTCGATTTCGAAGCATCAATTCATAGCTAAACCGGCTTCAAATCCCCAAGCAGCGTCGGGATCAGCTCCGACACCGTCGGATGGATCGGCACCGACCATTGCAATGCGGGGTAGGTCGTTCCCGCATTCATCGCGTCGATGATGCCGTGGATCACCTCGTCGCCCTCGATGCCGAGGATCGCCGCGCCGAGGATTTTTTTGGTCTCGGCGTCGGCGATCACCTTCATGAAGCCTTTGGTCTCGCCGCGCTCGTTGGCGCGGCCGACGCGGCTCATCGGCCGGGTCGAGATCATGATCTTTCGTCCGGAGGCGCGCGCCTGCTTCTCCGTCATGCCGACGCGGCCGAGCGGCGGGTCGATATAGAGCGCATAGGCCGGGATGCGGCTCGAGACCTTGCGATCGTCGCCGTCGAGCAGATTGGCTGCGGCGATCTCGAAATCATTATAGGAGGTGTGGGTGAAGGCGCCCCGGCCGTTGCAATCGCCGAGCGCCCAGATGCCGTCGACATTGGTGGCAAGGCTATCGTCGACGGTGATATAGCCGTGCTTGTCGGTGATGACTCCGGCGGCATCGAGGCCGAGATCGTCGGTGTTTGGCTTACGGCCGGTGGCAATCAGCACATGGCTCGCATCGATCCTCGCTGAATCGGTGGCGACCTTTATTCCGTCGCTGCTCTTGGCGAAGGCGATGTCGCTGGCGCCGGTATGAATGTCGATGCCCTCCGAGCGCAGGACATCGGCGATCGCGTCGGATATATCCTCGTCCTCGCGCGACGCGAGCTTCGGACCATGCTCGATGACGCTGACTTCGGCGCCGAAGCGGCGATACATCTGCGCGAATTCCAGCCCGATATAACTGCCGCCGATCACGGCCAGATGCCGGGGCAGCGTGTCGAGATGGATGATCGAGGTGCTGGTGAGATAGTCGATGTCGTTGACGCCTGATAGCTCGGGGATGACGGGGCGCGCGCCGACATTGAGGAAGATGCGCGGTGCGGTCAGCATCTCGCCGTTGACGCTGACGGTCTTCGGGTCCTCGAAACGGGCGTGGCCATAGATCACGGTCATGCCGTCCATGCCGGCGAACCAGCCGATCAGGCCGTTGCGGGCATTCATGGTCACCGTTTCGGCGCGCGCCCTGACCACCTTCATGTCGATGGCGATCTCGCCCGAGAGATTGACGCCGTAAACGGCGCCGTTTCTCGCGATATGGGCGGCGCGGGCGCTGGCGACCAGTGTTTTCGTCGGCATGCAGCCGGCATTGACACAGGTGCCGCCGAGGAACTTGCGCTCGATCAGGGCGACCTTCATGCCCTTTTCGACCATGCGGGCGGCAAGAAACGGGCCGGCCTGGCCGGCGCCGATAACGATGGCGTCGAAGCTTTTCATGCGACGGCCCCCACGATCAGCACCGCGCCGATGACGGCGACGGCATCCTCGATGAGAGCAGCCGGCAGATCCTTGGCGAAGGAGGCGGCAAGCCTGCTGCGAACGGCGGCGCCACCATATGTGCCAATGACGGCGCCGATCACGCCGGCAATCAGCCCGCCGAAGAGCAGGCTGCTGGCGGCGCCGATCGTCGCGCCGGCCAGTGCGCCCGTGACGATGCGAGCGCCGAATTGCACCGGCACCTTGCGCGACGGCGTCGACGGCAGCTGGTCGGTGATCAGTTCAACGACGGCGAGAAGCGTGAAGATCCACGGCGTCCATTGGTAACCCATAATGGCAAGCGGCGTCTGCGAGACATCGAACCATCCAAGCGCCGCGCCCCAGGCGACGGCGGCGGGCGCCGTCATCGCGCGAAGCCCGGCAATGACACCAATCAGCAATGCAAGAAGCAGAAACATGCATGATCCCCCTTTTTGCCGGCTCTTGCCGTCGTTGGGGAAGGTTGCACATTGTCAGGCGCGTGGCAATTCGCCCTTTTGCGCCAATGTGCTAGTTCGCAAAGGCGGCAATGCCTGTTATCGCCCGGCCGATGATCAGCGCGTGGATGTCGTGTGTGCCCTCATAGGTGTTGACCACCTCGAGGTTGACGAGATGACGGGCGATGCCGAATTCGTCGGAGATGCCGTTGCCGCCGAGCATGTCGCGGGCCGCCCGCGCGATCTCCAGCGCCTTGCCGCAGCTGTTGCGCTTGAGGATCGAGGTTAGCTCCACCGGCGGATGGCCTTCCTCCTTCATGCGGCCAAGCCGCAGGCAGCCCTGAAGGCCGAGCGAGATTTCCGCCGCCATGTCGGCGAGCTTCTTCTGGATCAGCTGGTTGGCGGCAAGCGGCCGGCTGAACTGCTTGCGCTCGAGCGTGTATTGCCGGGCTCTCGCATAACAATCCTCGGCCGCACCGAGCGCGCCCCAGGCGATGCCGAAACGGGCCGAGTTGAGGCAGGTGAACGGTCCCTTGAGGCCGGTCACATCAGGCAGAAGGTTTTCCTCAGGCACGAAGACCCCGTCCATCACCACCTCGCCGGTGATCGACGCTCGCAGGCCGACCTTGCCGTGGATCGCAGGCGCCGAAAGTCCTTTCCAGCCCTTTTCGAGGATGAAGCCGCGGATGAGGCCGTCCTCGGTCTTTGCCCAGACGACGAAGACATCGGCGATCGGCGCGTTGGAGATCCAGGTCTTCGAGCCGGTGAGGCTGTAGCCGCCGTCGACTTTTTTGGCGCGTGTCGCCATCGAGCCGGGGTCGGAGCCATGATCGGGTTCGGTCAGGCCGAAGCAGCCGATCCATTCGCCGGTGGCGAGTTTCGGCAGGTATTTCAGCTTCTGCGCTTCGGAGCCGAAGGTCTCGATCGGCACCATCACGAGCGAGGACTGGACGCTCATCATCGAGCGGTAACCGCTGTCGACCTTTTCGACCTCGCGGGCGATCAGGCCGTAGGCGACGTAACCGAGGCCGGCGCCGCCATAATCCGGCGAGATCGTCGGGCCGAGCAGGCCGAGTTCGCCCATTTCGCGGAAGATCTCAGGATCGGTCTTTTCATGGCGGAAGGCGTCGAGAACGCGGGGCGCGAGCTTTTCCTGCGCATAGGCGTGGGCGGTGTCCTGCACCATGCGTTCTTCGCTGGTCAGCTGCTCCACCAGGCGGAATGGATCGGCCCAGTCGAAAACCTCGCGCGTATGCTGCATGGTGGCGTCTCCTCATCACGGTTCACGCTTGCCTCGCTCAAGTTGGCCATAAACCCGCCAGCCGACCGCGTCAACAGAAGGTGGTCGCGCCAAAAGACCGGCCGCGCCATCTTTTCAAAAGCGTCGGCATGATCCACTTTGACCGCGATCGATTCTGGAACGAGGAGGCGGAAATGTCGTCAAGCGATCTGTTCGTATCGGCCGAAGGCGCCGAATGGGTCAATCCCGAGCCCGGCGTCGTCAGGCGCATCATGACCTATCTGCCCGAGATGATGATGGTGGAAGTGGCCTTCGAAAGCGGCGCCGTAGGTGCGGCCCATTCGCATCCGCACATCCAGGCCAGTTACGTCGCCGAAGGCAGTTTCGAAGTGACGATCGACGGCCGGACCGAGGTGCTCAAGCAGGGCGGCAGCTTCATCGTGCCCCCCAATCTGGTCCACGGCGTCAAGGCGCTGGAAAAGGGCCGGCTGATCGATGCATTCACTCCGCACCGGGCCGAATTCCTGAAATAGCGAGCATGATGCCGAACACTGTGAGCGGTTTTCGCGCGACACTCATGATTTAAATGTCCGTTCTTGTCCGGCGCGCCGGGCCGGCGGCGGTGACATAGGGCGGCACGAACCGCGCATCCTCACCGCGCACCGCCTCGCGCAGGAAATCGATGACGGCGCGCACGCGCGGCGCCTGTTTCAGGTCGCGGTGGCAGGTGATCCAGTAGTGGCGCTTGAGGTCGATCTCGTCTGGCAGCACGCGCACGAGTTCGGGATAGCGGCTCGCGAAGAAGTAGGGCAAGATGCAAAGGCCAAGGCCGTTTCTCGTAGCGGTCAGCTGCGCGAAGATACTGGAGCTCTGGAACTGCGGCTTGATGCGCGGGTGCACATCGCCGAGGTAATCGAGGCCCGGCGCGAAAATCATTTCCTCGATATAGCTGACAAAGGGATGCTCAAGCAGGTCTTCCCGGCAGGTGATCGGCGCGGCCTTTGCGAGATAATCGCGCGAGCCGTAGACCTGCAGGTGGTAGTCGGTCAGCTTTTCGGCAAAATAGGCGCCGCCTTTCGGCTCGTCGAGCACGACGGAAAGATCGGCTTCCTTGCGCGACAGCGACATGATCTGCTGGATCGTTACCAGCTCGAGCGAGAGATGCGGATGCTGGGCGGCAAATTGCGGCAGCACGGTCGCGAAGAAGAAATTGGCAAAGCCTTCCGGCGCGCTCAGCCGCACGAGGCCGCGCTGCGCCATCGAGCCGGCGGCAAGATCGGCGCGCAGCCGCTCGGTTTCCTGCTCCATCCTCTCGGCCGTCTCGACAAAGCGCGTGCCCATGGCGGTCAGCACATAGCCGCGCGGATTGCGCTCGAACAGCTTGACCTTGAGGGTGAACTCCAGCCGATCGATGCGGCGCGAGACGGTGGCATGGCTGGAACGCAGCTGACGGGCCGCGGTCGACAGCTGTCCGGTGCGGGCGACGGCTAGAAAAAACTGCAGATCGTCCCAAGTAAACTGCGGTGGATTGTTCATCGCGATCCCCTCTGTTCAAAAATGAACAGATACTGTTTGGAATTAGTTGTAAATCACCCGTTGCCTCAGGGCGGAATTTCCGTGATCGTAAGGTGAGGGTCCGTCGTTCTGAGGAATACGGCTGGCCAAATTTGAACAGATCCGCAATCTGGCCAATCTCTGGGAGGAGATCATATGCGTAAGAATTTCATTGCATCAGTTGCATTTCTGCTTGCGAGCAGCACTGCGGTGCTCGCGCAGAGCGCGACCGACGGCAAGGTCAAGATCGGCATCCTGAACGACCAGTCGGGTGTCTATGCCGATTTCGGCGGCAAGTCCTCCGTCGAAGCCGCCAAGATGGCGGTCGAGGATTTCGGCGGCAAGGTGCTCGACGTTCCGGTCGAGATCGTCGATGCCGACCACCAGAACAAGCCTGATATCGCCTCCAACATCGCCCGCCAGTGGTACGACACCGAGCAGGTGGATGCGATCATGGAACTGACGACGTCGTCCGTGGCGCTCGCCGTGCAGGCGATCGGCAAGGAGAAGAAGAAGATCGACATCGTCACGGGTGCGGCGACGACGGATCTCACCGGCAAGGCGTGCACGCCTTATGGCTTCCATTGGGCATACGACACCCATGCACTGGCCGTCGGCACCGGCGGCGCACTCGTCAAGCAGGGCGGCGACAGCTGGTTCTTCCTGACCGCCGATTATGCCTTCGGTTATTCGCTGGAGCAGCAGACCAGCGATTACGTCAAGTCGAGTGGCGGCAAGGTCGTCGGCGCCGTCCGCCATCCGCTGTCGAGCCAGGACTTCTCGTCCTTCCTGCTGCAGGCGCAATCATCCGGCGCCAAGGTGATCGGCCTTGCCAATGCCGGCCTCGATACGGCGAACGCCATCAAGCAGGCGGCCGAATTCGGCATCACCCAGGGCGGCCAGCATCTGGCGGCCCTGCTTTTCACGCTTGCCGAAGTCCATGGTCTCGGCCTCGAGGCGGCACAAGGGCTGACGCTGACGGAAGGTTATTACTGGAACCGCGACGACGAGAGCCGCGCCTTCGCCAAGAAGTTCTTCGCCCGCACCGGCAAGATGCCGAACATGATCCATGCCGGCACCTATTCGGCGGTAACGCAATATCTGAAGGCGGTGCAGAAAGCCGGCACCGACGAGACGGAAGCCGTCGCCAAGCAGCTGCATGAAATGCCGGTCGATGACGTCTTCGGCCGTGGCGGCACGGTCGGCGCCAATGGGCGCATGATCCACGACATGTATCTGCTGCAGGTCAAGAAGCCTTCCGAAAGCAAGGAGCCGTGGGATTACTTTAACGTGCTCGCCACCATTCCCGGCAAGGAAGCTTATATCGATCCCGCCAAGAGCGGCTGCGATCTGGTGAAGTAAGCACGATGGCGGTTTCCGCAATTGAAACTCAGGAAAAGCCGCGGGTGGTATTGTCCGCCCGCGGCCTGCGCCGCGATTTTGGGGGCTTCACGGCCGTCAAGAACGTCGATCTCGACGTGCATGATGCCAGCGTGCATGCACTGATCGGCCCGAACGGTGCCGGCAAGACGACGGTCTTCAACCTGCTGACCAAGTTCCTGCAGCCGACCTCAGGCACCATCAGCCTGATGGGCGTCGACATCACGAAAACGCCGCCCGACAAGGTGGCGCGCATGGGGCTGGTCCGCTCTTTCCAGATCTCGGCGGTCTTCCCGCATCTGACCGTTCTCGACAATGTGCGCGTGGCGCTGCAGCGGCCGAACAATCTTTCCACACAGTTCTGGCGGCCGCTTTCCGCTCTCGACCGGCTGAACGAGCGCGCCGAGCAACTGCTCGCCAGCGTCGGGCTTTCCAAGGAGCGCGATCATATCGCCGCCGATCTTTCCTATGGCCGCAAGCGCGTGCTGGAGATCGCCACCACACTGGCCCTCGATCCCAAGGTGCTGCTGCTCGACGAACCGATGGCCGGCATGGGGCAGGAGGATGTCGGCGTCGTCTCCTCGATCATCCGCGAGGTCGCCCGCGACCGCGCCGTATTGATGGTCGAGCACAATCTGTCTGTTGTCGCCAATATCTGCCAGCATGTCACCGTGCTGCAGCGCGGCGAGATCCTCGCTGAGGGCGATTATGCCACCGTCAGCCAGGACGAGCGCGTGCGTGTGGCCTATATGGGCACGGAGGAGCATTGATGGCCACTCTCCTCGAAGTCCAGGGACTCAATGCCTGGTACGGCGAAAGCCATGTCCTGCACGGCGTCGACATGCGCGTGGCCGAAGGCGAGACGATCACCATTCTCGGCCGTAACGGCGTCGGCAAGACGACGACGCTGCGCACCATCACCGGCATCGTGCGGGCCCGCAAGGGCAAGATCAGTTTTGACGGTAGCGATATGATGCAGGTGCCGCTGCACAAGACGGCGCATCGGGGCATCGGCTTCGTGCCGGAGGAGCGCGGCATCTTCTCGACGCTCACCGTTTCGGAAAACCTGCTGCTGCCGCCTGTCGTGGCAGGGGGCGGTATGACGCTCGACGAAATCTACGAGCTCTTCCCGAATCTTTACGAGCGCCGCGGCAGCCCGGGCACCAAACTATCCGGCGGCGAGCAGCAGATGTTGGCGATCGCCCGAATCCTGCGCACCGGCGTCAGGCTGCTCATTCTCGACGAACCGACGGAAGGGCTTGCCCCGGTTATCGTCCAGCGTATCGGCGAGGTGCTGCAGACGCTAAAAGGACGCGGCATGACGATCCTGCTCGTCGAGCAGAATTTCCGTTTCGCCAGCCGTATTGCCGATCGCTTCTATCTGATGGATCATGGGCAGATGGTGTCGGAATTCCCGGTGGGTGAACTGCCGCAGCGCATGGATACGCTGCACAAGGTCCTGGGAGTGTGACTAGATGACGATGATCTTCGGCATTCCCCTGCAGGCGCTGTTCGGCCAGCTGCTGATCGGTCTGATCAACGGCTCGTTCTACGCGCTGCTCAGCCTCGGCCTCGCCATCATCTTCGGCCTGCTCCGGGTAATCAACTTCGCCCATGGCGCGCAATATATGCTCGGCGCCTTTGTCGCCTATCTGCTGCTGACCTATGCCGGCATCGGCTACTGGCCGTCATTGATCCTGGCGCCCGTTATCGTCGGCCTTGCCGGTGCAATCATCGAGCGGCTGTTCCTGCGCCGGCTCTACGATCTCGATCCGCTCTACGGCCTGCTCTTTACCTTCGGGCTGGCGCTCGCGGTCGAGGGCACCTTCCGTTATCTCTACGGCTCTTCCGGCCAGCCCTATGCGACACCGGCAGCCCTTGCCGGCGGGGCCAACCTCGGCTTCATGTTCCTGCCGATCTATCGCGGCTGGGTGGTGGTCGTCTCGCTCGTCGTCTGCCTCGGCACCTGGCTGCTGATCGAGAAGACCAAGCTCGGGGCTTATCTCAGGGCGGCCACCGAAAACGCCGTGCTGGTGCAGGTCTTCGGCGTCAACGTGCCGGTGCTCTTGACGCTCACCTACGCGCTTGGCGCCGGTCTCGCCGCCTTTGCCGGCGTGCTGGCGGCGCCGATCTACCAGGTCTCGCCGCTGATGGGCTCGAACATGATCATCGTCGTCTTCGCCGTGGTCGTCGTCGGCGGCATGGGATCGATCATGGGCGCGATCATCACCGGTTATGTGCTCGGCATTGCCGAGGGCCTGACCAAGGTGTTCTATCCCGAGGCGTCCAACATTGTGATCTTCGTCATCATGGCGATCGTGCTTCTCATCAGGCCCGCGGGCCTCTTCGGACGGGATGCTTGACATGGCTGACATCACCGAAACCATCCGAACGGAAAAAAGCCGGACCGCCCTTTCGGTGCAGGCGGGTTTCCTGCTCGCCGGACTGCTGCTCCTGCTGCTGGCGCCGTTCTTTTTCTATCCGATCTTCCTGATGAAGCTGCTCTGCTTCGCGCTCTTTGCCTGTGCCTTCAACCTGCTGCTCGGCTATACCGGCCTGCTTTCCTTTGGCCATGCCACCTTCTTCGGCGGAGCTGCCTATTTCACCGCCTATACGGTGAAGGAATGGGGCCTGCCGCCGGAACTCGGCATCCTGATCGGCGTGGCGGGTGCGGCGTTTCTCGGGCTCGTCATGGGCTTCTTCGCCATCCGCCGCCAGGGCATCTATTTCGCGATGATCACTTTGGCGCTGTCGCAGATGTTCTTCTTCTTCTGCCTGCAGGCGGAATTCACCGAAGGCGAGGACGGCATTCAGTCGGTGCCGCGCGGCCACCTCTTCGGCTTCATCGATCTGAACAGCTCGACCAACATGTATTATTTCGTGCTGGCCGTCTTTCTCGTCGGCATCCTGATCATCTGGCGCTTTATCAATTCGCCCTTCGGCATGATCCTGAAATCGATCCGCGAGAACGAACAACGGGCGATCTCGCTCGGTTATTCCGTAGCGCGCTACAAGCTCGGCGCCTTCGTCATGTCGGCGGCGCTTGCCGGGCTCGCGGGCGCGGTGAAATCGATCGTTTTCCAGTTCGCGACGCTGACCGACGTTGCCTGGCAGATGTCGGGCGAGGTGATCCTGATGACGCTGCTCGGCGGCATCGGCACGCTGATCGGCCCGCTCTTCGGCGCCGGGCTGGTGGTGGTTCTGGAAAACTACCTCGCAACCTCGGAATTCCCGGTGACGATCATCACCGGCATCGTCTTCATGGTCTGCGTGCTGATCTTCCGCCGCGGCATCATCGGCGAATTCTACGCCTCGCGGATAGGGCGGAAACTGGGCTTCGTCTATCGCCGCTGAACGGGCGGACCTCTCTCTCCGGAAAGAAGCCCTCTTTTCCGGGAAAAGAGACGGGCGGCGGCGCTGCGACTCTTCCTCTCCCCGTGCTGCGGGGAGGGGGAAGCGGCAAGCATCTGGAGTCTCGTGCGGGGCATGGATCGTTACGACTACATCATCATCGGGGCAGGCAGCGCCGGCTGCGTGCTCGCCAACCGGCTGTCTGCCGATGGCCGGAGCCGGGTGCTGCTGCTCGAAGCCGGCGGCAGCGACAACTATCACTGGATCCATATTCCGGTTGGTTATCTCTATTGCATCAACAACCCGCGTACCGACTGGTGCTTCACCACGGCGCCGGAAGCAGGGTTGAACGGCCGGGCGCTGAGCTATCCGCGCGGCAAGGTTCTCGGCGGCTGTTCGTCGATCAACGGCATGATCTACATGCGCGGCCAGGCGCGCGATTACGATCTCTGGCGGCAGATGGGCTGCACTGGCTGGGGCTGGGACGATGTTCTGCCCTTTTTCCGTAAGTCGGAGGATTTTTATCGCGGCGAAGACGAGATGCATGGTGCCGGCGGCGAATGGCGCATCGAGAAAGCGCGTGTGCGCTGGGCGGTGCTCGATGCCTTCCAGCAAGCGGCCAGGGAAGCCGGCATTCCGGAAACCGCGGATTTCAACCGCGGCAGCAACGAGGGCTCCGGCTATTTCGACGTCAACCAGCGCTCCGGCATTCGCTGGAACACCTCGAAAGCCTTTCTGCGCCCCGCGATGAGGCGCTCCAACCTGACTGTCCTGACCAAGGCGCAGGTCCGGCGGCTGCTGGTGGAGGAAGGCGCCGTTGCCGGCGTTGAGTTCCAGCATCGTGGCGTGGCGAAACGCGCCTATGCGGCGAAAGAGACCGTCCTTTCGGCCGGTTCGATCGGTTCGCCGCATATCCTGGAACTGTCGGGCATCGGCAGGGGCGAGGTTCTCCAGCGGGCCGGCGTCGATGTCGTCACTGAGGTCAAGGGTGTCGGCGAGAACCTGCAGGACCATCTGCAGCTGCGTCTGGCCTACAAGGTGACGGGGGTTCCGACGCTGAACGAGAAGGCGACGAAGCTGATCGGCAAGGCGGCGATCGGGCTCGAATATCTCGTGCGCCGCTCCGGGCCGATGGCGATGGCGCCGAGCCAGCTCGGCATCTTCACCCGATCGGGCCCGGACCGGGAAACGCCCGACCTGCAATATCATGTGCAGCCGGTCTCGCTGGAGAAGTTCGGCGATCCCGTCCATCCTTTTCCGGCGATCACCGCGAGCGTCTGCAATCTCAGGCCGGAAAGCCGGGGTTCGGTGCATCTGTCGAGCCCCGATTTTGCCGCCCAGCCGACGATCAGCCCGAAATACCTCTCGACGCAGCGCGATCGTGACATAGCTGTTCGTTCAATACGGTTGACGCGCAGGATCGTCGCGCAGCCTTCGTTTGCCCGTTACAGGCCCGAGGAATTCAAGCCGGGGCCAGCCTATCAGACGGAGGCCGATCTGGAGCGGGCGGCGGGCGAGATCGGCACGACGATCTTTCATCCCGTCGGCACCTGCCGCATGGGCGCCGACCGGGACAGCGTCGTCGATCCCAGGCTGAGGCTTCGGGCGCTCGGCAAGCTGAGGATCGCCGATGCCTCGGTGATGCCGTCGATCACCTCGGGCAACACCAATTCGCCGACGATCATGATCGCCGAAAAGGCGGCGGCGATGATCCTCGAAGACAATCGATAGGAGAAGACCATGGCAAGGATCGCATTCATCGGCCTCGGCAACATGGGTGGGCCGATGGCGGCCAATCTGGTCAAATCAGGTCACGAGGTCCTCGGCTTCGATCTCGCGGCTTCGGTGCTGAAGGCCGCCGAGGAGAGCGGCGTCAAGCCGGCAAGCCATGCCAGCCAGGCGGTGAAGGACGCGGAGATCATCATCACCATGCTGCCGCAGGGCAGACATGTGCTGACGGCCTGGACCGATATCCTGCAGTCGGCCGCGCAAGGCACGCTGGTCATCGATTGCTCGACCATCGATGTCGACAGCAGCCGCAAGGCGCATGAAATGGCCAAGGCGGCAGGCTGCCTGTCGCTCGACGCCCCGGTCTCCGGCGGCACCGGCGGGGCGACTGCAGGCACGCTGACCTTCATGGCCGGCGGCACGGAAGAAGCCTTCGCCAAGGCAAAACCAATCCTCGAGGCCATGGGAAAGAAGATCGTCCATTGCGGCGAGGCCGGCGCCGGCCAGGCGGCGAAGATCTGCAACAACATGATATTAGGCATCTCGATGGTGGGCGTCTGCGAGGCCTTCGTGCTTGCCGAAAAGCTCGGGCTCTCGCATCAGGCGCTGTTCGACGTTGCCTCGACCTCGTCGGGCCAGTGCTGGTCGATCAATACCTATTGTCCGGTGCCCGGACCGGTGCCGACCTCGCCGGCGAACAATGACTACAGACCCGGTTTTGCCGCGGCACTGATGCTGAAGGATCTCAGGCTTTCACAGGAGGCGGCTCTGGCGAGCGGCGCCTCTACGCCGCTCGGCGCGGAAGCAGCGCAGCTTTATGCGCTTTTCGAAAAGCAGGGCAATGGTGGAAGAGATTTCTCCGCCATCATCGAGATGTTCCGCGACAAGGCGTAAGCAGCACCGCAGCGCGCCGTGAACCGCTCAGCCATCATTGCCGAACCTCCTTTCGCGAAAGCAGCCAGATGAGATAGGGGCCGCCGATCAGGGCGGCGAAGAGGCCGACGGGCACCTGGTAGGGGTAGATGACGACGCGCGACAGCCAGTCCGCCGTCATCAGCACGCCGGCGCCGAAGAGAAGGCTCGCTGTCAGCTGGTGGCCTGGGGCGCGAAAGCCGGCAAGGCGGGCAAGATGCGGCGCAATGAGACCGGTGAGGCTGAGTGGTCCGACAAGGAAGGAGGCGATCGCCGTCATCAGCGCGGCGAGGACGGCAAGCGCCAGTCGGCTTGCCCCGACATGAAGGCCGATGGCGCGGCTGGGGCCGGCGCCAAGCGGCAGGATCGTCAGCCAGCGGCTGAGGAAGGGCAAGGGCGCTGTCAGCACGACGAGCGAGATGATGGCCGTCCAGGCTTCGAAGGCGCCGGCGCGGTTGGTCGAGCCGGAAAGCCATGTCAGCAGGATGTAGCCGCGCATATCGCCCTGGGCGAGTACCATCGTCACGATCGCCATGGCGAAGGCGCCGATGCAGACGCCGGCTAGCAGCATGCGTTCCGGCGAGAATTGGGCGCGGGCTGATATGGCGATCATCGCAAGGAAGGAGCGGCCAGCGCGCCGAGCGCCATGGCAAGCAGCATGATGATGGGCGAGGGGAAGCCGAAGAGGAAGAGCGCCACGGTCAGACCCGCACCGGCACCGCTGCTGACGCCCAGGACCTCCGGGCTGGCGATCGGATTGCCGGTGACGCGCTGCATGATGAAGCCGGCTGCCGCCAGCATGGCGCCGGCCCCGCCCCGGCCGCCACGATCGTTCGCGGCAGTCGGAAGGGCAGGAGATCGGTCAAGAGCGAGCCGGTCGCGACATGCCAGCCGTCCTCCGCCGGGCCGACGGTGAGGACGACGGCAAAGATCAGGGCGACGGCAGTAAAGAGCGCGCCAAGGGCCGGAAGCGGCTTGGCGAGCCTGTTCAGCGCTGCGGTCGACTGGGCGGCGACGGCCGAAACGGAATGCACGCGGGGCAGCAGGCAGAGCAACAAAGGACCGCCGAGCAGGGCGGTCGCGGCTCCCGTCGGCGCAAGATCGGTAAAGCCGGGGCCGAGGATCTGGGTGAGGCAATCGGTCAGGAACAGCAGGCCGGCGCCCATCAGCGGCGCTGTCAGCATCAGTTTGCCGGTGCTGCGCGCGCCGGCAAGCCTTGCGATCGCGGGGGCCGCGAGCCCGACGAAGCCGATCACGCCGACCTCTGATATTACCGAGGCGGCAAGCCAGACGGCGAGCGCGACGATCGCCAGGCGGGTCGAATGCAGGGCAAGGCCGAGGCTCCTGGCACCGCTGTCGTCGAGGGCAAGGATGCGGAGCGGCCGCACCAGGAGAAGAGCGGCGGCAAAGCCGAGGATAAGCCGGGGGCAGAGCGAGAGCACGCCGTTCCAATCTTGCTGACTGAGCGAACCGGCGCCCCAGATATGGATCGACATGGCATATTCGCCGCGCGACAGGATCAGCGTGACGCTGAGGGCCGAGGCGATCAGGCTGACGATCAGGCCAGACAGTGCGACGGTTACCGGATCGAGCCCGCGCCGCCAGCTCAAAGCCAGCACGATGGCGACAGCCGCGAGCCCGCCGCCGAAGGCGGCCATCTCGCGCGAAAATCCGATGAGCAGGGGCGAGAAGCCCATGGCCGCCGTCATTGCCAGTTCGGCCCCGGAGGCAATGCCGAGCGTGGAAGCATCGGCGATCGGATTGCGCAGGACACGCTGCAGCAATGTGCCGGAAAGGCCGAGTGCCGCGCCCGCGATCAATGCCAGCATGGCGCGGGGCATGATGCTGTTCCAGAGCAGCACCCCGTTCAGCATGGCTGCGTCGGCATCGCCCTGCGGAATCTCGGGACGCGTTACGATGAGGAGTGCGAAGGCCGTGATGCAGAGTAGGGGCAGTAATATCGCGAAGACGGGCGTGCCCGCGCTTCCTACGGGCTTGGCGCGGCTAACCATTCCATGCATGTTGAAGCCCCTCCGCCAGAAGATCGGCAAAGCGGCCGGCCGCCGGCAGTGCGCCATAGGGATTGATCGAGCCGAGCATCAGCACGCGTTTTTCGCGCACGGCCGGCAACGCATTCCAGAAGCTGCTGGTCGCGAGCGTGGCGAGCGCATCGGCCGGGTGTGGCGGGATCATGACGATCCAGGCGTCGGGCATCGACGCCAATATCTCGATGCCGACGGGAGCGGCGGCCGAATAGCTGGTCTGAGCCTGCCAGGCATTGGTGAGGCCGACGCGTTTCAGCACCTCGCCAAACATGCTGTCGGAGCCGAAGACGCGGAAATGCCTGGCATCGCCGAGATTGATCGGGATCACCGGGCGCCCGTCGCCGGCGGCAAGGAGAGCCCGGTAGCGGTCGAGCCTGGCTGCAAGCTCTTCGGTCAACTGTCTCGCTGCGGCAAGCTGCAGGCGCTCGCCGATTGCAAGTGTGGCCTGTTCTGCCAGCGCGAAGGGGCTTTCGCCCGGTTTGTAGATCGCATGGTTTTCCACAGGCGCGACCCCGCGCATGCGTTCGTCTGCCCAGGCATAGAAGTTCGAGTTGAAGATCAGGTCCGGGCGTGCAAACCGCAGCACCTCGAAATTCGGCGTGCCGCGCAGGCCGAGGTCGGCGGTCGTGGCCGGCACGTCAGGCGTGACCGCCACCTCGCGGAATTGGCGCAGTTCCGTTGCCGCAACGACGTTCGCGCCGATTGCCAGCAGGGTTTCAAGCAGCGCCCAGTCGAGCGTCGCGACGCGCGGGCCCTCCGCCGCCCGCACACGCGCGGGGGCGGAGAGCGAGGCCGCCGCAGCGGCCAGAAACTCCCTGCGGGAGAAGAACGCCAAAAAAGCCATGGCCTACAACAGATAGCTGACCGGCTCGTTTCGAACCGGATGCGGGAAGACGCCCATGCCGACGCCGAAGATCGACTGCAGCGTGTCGGCCTGCATGATCTCGGAGGGCGTGCCCTCGGCAGTGATCCGGCCGCGGTTGAGCGCGATGATCGCGTCGCAATAGCGCGCGGCGAGGTTGATATCGTGCAGCACGATGATGACGGTCAGCCCGCGTTCATAGCTGAGTTCCTTGACCAGCGAGAGAACGCTGGCCTGATGGGCGAGGTCGAGCGCCGACGTCGGCTCGTCGAGCAGCAGGCAGCGGGCATCCTGGGCGAGCATCATGGCGATCCAGGCGCGCTGGCGTTCGCCGCCGGACATGCTGGCGACGAGACGATCGGCAAATTCCTCGAGCTCGGTGCGGACGATCGCCTCCTCGACCATGTTGCGATCCGTCGCGGTGAAGCGGCCAAGCGTGCCGTGCCAGGGAAAACGGCCGAGCGCCACAAGTTCCCGCACGGTCATCCCGTCGGTCGCCGGCGTGAATTGCGGCATGTAGGCGACGTGCCGGGCAAAGGCCCGGCTGCCCCAGTCACCCGCCGGCTTGCCGTCGAAGGAGATGGCGCCGGATTTCGGCGCGACCTGGCGGGCGACGATCTTCAAAAGCGTGCTCTTGCCGGAACCGTTCGGCCCCACCAGTCCGTAAATGCGGCCGCGTTCAAGCGTCAGGTCGATGCCGGACAGGATGGATTTCGGCCCGATGGCATAATCTATCGCCGACAGGGCAAGGAAAGGCGAGGGCATGGTCTGCTCCAGGTTCGGCGCTGCAAACGGGTTCGGGAGGGCAGGCCCTCGCTTCCCCCACAGGTTCCTGCAAAACTAAACTAAGATTGTCAACTTACCACTTCCTGCTGAGCTTGAAGGTGACGGTACGGGCATCGCCGTAACCGCAGACGGTCAGCCCGCCGCAACCCTTGACATATTCCTTGTCGAAGAGGTTCGCGACGTTGAGCGAGGCGCCCCAGTTTTCCTTCTCGTAACGGATCGCAGCGTCGACGAGCGTGGCGGCCGGCACCTTCTCGGTATTGGCCTCATCGGCCCAGGACCAGCCCTGATGGCGGACGCCGGCGCCAAGGCTCATGCCCTCGAAAGCCCCTGTCGTCAGCGTGTAGTCGACCCAGAGAGCGGCGGTCACCTTCGGGACGATATAGGGTGAATTGCCGACCAGCGCCGGATTGGCGTCGTTCTCCATCACCTCCATGTCGGTATAGGCGAGCGATGCGAGAACCTTCCAGTTCTCGTTGATATTGACCTTACCCTCGAGTTCGGCGCCGCGCGAAACCACCTCGCCGAGCTGGCTCTGGGCGAAGGTCAGCGGATTGGTCACCGTGTTGTTGCGCTTGGTGATGTGGAAGACCGAGGCGGTCAGCGAGCCGTCGATGAAGGCCGGCTCATACTTGATGCCGCCTTCGAACTGCTCGCCCTCCTCCGGCTTCAACGCGCCGGAAACACCGGTGCCGACGAGCGGGTTGAAGAAAGTCGCGGCGCTGACATAGGGCGTCAGGCCGTTGTCGAACTCATAGGCAAGGCCGATGCGGCCGCTGAGCGCGCTGTCGTTGGTGCTGTAGGTCGTGCCGATTTCGGCGTTCTGGTCGATATCGACATAGTCGTAGCGGCCGTTGAGCGTCAGCAGCCAGCCATCGCCGAAATGGATCCGATCCTGGGCGTAGACACCGATCTGGTTCTTGGTGACGACGCCGTCCGCATAGACGAAATTGGCGCCCTGTGTCGTGCCATAGATGGGATCGGTCGCGCTGATCGAATTGGAGCCGCAGCAGGCCTGCCAATTTTCCAGGCGGTAATAGGTGTAGTCGAGCCCGACGAGAAGATTATGCGTGGCGCCGCCGATTTCGGTCTCGCCCTCGAGCCGGTTGTCGATCGAGAAGCTATCGACCCCCGAGCGACCTTCGAAGCCGATGCGCGCCAGCTGGTAGTCCGGACCCGTCGGCACGCCGCCGACCCAACCGTTCAGGTAGGGGCCGATCTCATGCTTGTCGAGATGGCCGTAGCGCGCATTCTGCGAGAACTTGATGCCATTGTCGAATTCATGCTCGAATTCGTAGCCGATCATCTTCTGCACATAGCTGCCGTTGTCGATATCGGGCTCGCCATAGAAGCCGTCGCGGTCGATCTTGCCGAAAGGCGCGTCCTCGACAGTGCCGACATAGGGGAAGAAGCCGTTGCCGGTATGCACCTGGTCGAGCCCGGCGAGGTAACTCCAGACCGTGAGGCTCGTGCTGTCATCCGGCGAAATGGTGAGCTGCGGCATGATGAAGCCGCGCAGATCCTCGGAAAAGTCCGAATAATTGTCGCCGCCGGCAACCTTGCCGGTGATGCGATAGTTCATCGCTCCGCTGGAGCCGACCTTGTCGGAGACATCGAAGCCGGTGAAGGCGTTGCCGTTGCTGTTGATGCCGATCTCGGTATAGAAGAGCGGCTCGTCGAGCGGGCGCTTGCGGACGAGATTGACGATGCCGCCGGGGTTTGCTCCGCCATAAAGGACCGAGGCGGGCCCCTTCAGCACCTCGACGCGCTCCAGCATGAAGGGATCGAGCTGGAAGCCGCCGAAGCTGTAGCTGAAAAGCGTTAGATTGTCGAAGAAGACGCCGGCCTGGCCGGCGTCGAAGCCGCGAATGTAGAACCAATCCGTATCGCCGTCGCCGCCAAAGGGCTGCGCGGTGACACCAGGCGTATAAAGCAGCACCTCGTCGATCTTGTTGGTGATGCCGCGATCGTCCATTTCCTCCGTGCCGATGACGGAGACGGATTGCGGAATTTCGTTGAGCGGGGTGTCGCTCTTCGAGCCGGTGGAGGAGTTCTTGGCGACATAGCCTTTGACCGGACTGGTGGCGGTGTCGCCGCCGCCCTGGATCACAATCGGCGCGAGCTCAGTCGAATTCGCTTCCTGTGCCGCGGCGGAGCCCGCCATCAGGCCGGCGACCGCGGCGCCTGCCAAAAGAATTACCTTGAAATTGAGACCCCTGGTCTGCCCGCGCATATGTCCTCTACCCCACTCGTGCCGCGCGATGCTTAGCGTGCGGCGAAGCCCTGAATAAGATGAGTGATTAACTCAGTTTTACCGGGGTGGATTGTCGCGATCGGGGAAAATTGAACGTTTTTGGGCAATTCTCCGCGTTGCAAACAATTGCCCGCCAAGCGTTGCAATCAGGCAACTTGTGCCTTCTTCCAGCTCGCCGGCGTGATGCCGACATGCTTGCGGAAGACGCGGGTAAAATGCGCCTGATCGGCAAAGCCGGTTTCGGCGGCGATTGCGGTCAACGCATTTTCGCTTTCGACAAGCAGGCGCTTGGCCCTGTCGAGCCGGGCATTGGTCTGCCATTGATGCGGAGCAATGCCGGTCGAGGCCTTGAAGGCATGGCTGAAATGCGATTGAGACAGGCCGGTGAGGCCGGCGAGTTCCTCGAGGCGGATATTGCGCAGGCAATTTTCCTCGATGAATTCGGTGGCGCGGCGAAGCTGCCAGGAGGCCAACCTGCTGCGTTTGCGCGGCATCGCCTTGGCAATCTTCAGGACATCGATGATCAGCGCCAATGCCAGGCCGTCGCCATAGAGATCGTGTAACGGCTCCGGATTGAGGCATTCGGCGGCGACCAGCTGTGCCAGCGACAGCACCCGCTCATCGGAAAACAGAAGTTGCGGACTTTCCAGACGGCGCGGATCGATATCCTCCATCAGCCGGCGGCTCACGGTCTCCGTGTCGAAATGGATGTCGAGGTGGCGCACCGAATGAACGTCGGTCAGATCGGCCCAGACTTCCATGCCGGCCGGCACATAGGAGATCGGCCGTATCTCCGTGTCCTGGACGGTGCCCTGCGCCTTTGGCGTGAGCTTGATACGCGAATTGCCCGGTCCCCGCTTGTCGAGCATGATGAACAGCCGCGGATCGCGCGAGACGTAATAGCCGCCGGCATAGGAGGCGCATTCCACGTCCCAGACATCGGCGACGATGCCGTTCCAGAGGCGGCGATGCACGCCGCCGATGACGGAGAAGCCCTGGATCTTGTTCTGCATCCGCGGTTGAAACGTCATTTCCACATCCGCCTCCGGCCATGCGCCGGAAGTAAACATTCAATTTGTACTCAAGTTTATTACCGCAGGCGGAACCGGATGGCAATTACCAAATCCGGCACCAAACCGGGGAAAACCAGGGTCAAATCAAGCCTTCGACACCGAGAAGCTGAGCCTGATGTCGCCGAACACGATGTCGATCTCGCCGGGTTCGGTCAGTTCGATCGCGCCGCTCAACGTGCCCGTCGTGATGAGCGCACCAGCCTTCAGCGATGTCTCGGGGCGCAAGCCATCATTGGCGTAATCGACGAGCCAGGTGAGAACATCGCCCTTCGGATGCTGGGCCGGACCGTCATAGATCGTGCGGCCGGCATGAGTGACCTTGAGCGGTGTGCCAGCGGCGGTATCGACGACGCTTTTTTCGAGCTTCGGACCGAGCACATAGCCGCTATTGCCGAGGCGGTCGGCGACGAACAGCAGAAACGAAAGGCTGCCGCTTTCCTTAACGGCGCTGACCAGCAGCTCGGCGCCGAGATAGACAGCGGAAATCGCCTCGACCACCTCAGTGCGGCTGTAGGGAATGCCCGCGCGGACCGGCAGGTCGCTGCCGAGACGGACGGCGATCTCGGTCTCGAATTTCAGGCCCGGATACCAGGGAATGTCAGCGCCTGAGACGGCTTCGGCATAGGGATGCAGCGGAGCGGTAACCGCCTGGCCCTGCGGCGAGACCGTGACTTTCCAGGCATTGCTCGAAATACGGTCCGCAGCGGCAAGCAAATTCTGCGCCTCCATCGCCTGATGCAGATCGGCTGGCAGAGCGAAAGTGCTCGTTGCCTCCTGCCGACCGGCCTGGCGCAGGCTGTGAAGCCGGGTGGCAGGCGCGCGCGGATCGAATGTCTCTGTCATGCTATCTCCTCGACCTGATTTTCGAGGTGCCACACTAACGAGAAGGCAGGGACGAACAAGGCCGCTTTTGGAAAGACTCCTATTCCATCGCCGCGTGCCAGTGGGTGCGATAGGCGGTCAGTCCGGGGATAGCGGTCGGCGGAACATGCGTTTCGGCACCCGATACCGGCGGGATGCCGGTGAGAAGGGCGGCACCCTGGCTGGTGCCGGTCGAGCCCGGAAGGGCCATTACCTCGCGATCGGTCAAGGCGGCAAGCAGCTTGAGATAGGTCCCATTGAGCGCAAAAGGCCCTTCGACGATAATAGGGCCCCTGGCGCCGACCAGTCCGAGGCAGGCGTCGGTCATCAAGGCGAGATAGAGACAGGCAGCGGCAAAGCGCTCCTCGCGGCTTGCCTCTTCAGCGCCGATCCAGCGACTTGCCTTTCCCGGAAAAGGTCCTGAACCGGGGGCGATATTCGGCAGGAGCATCATGCCCTTTCCGATTACCGGGCCGATTGCCGTCTGAGTGGCTTTTGCGTCGACAGGGCCGATCTCGGCCGACAGGATCTCGAATTCCCGCCCGCCCATGAAACGCGAGGAGGGGACGGCACGGCCATAGGCATCGACATTGGCGAGCGCATCGCGTTTCGGATCGAGATGATCGAGATCGCCGCCGACGCCGAAATTGATGACCCATGTGCCGGTGGAGACGACGGCAAAGGGCGCTTCCCGATGGACCAGATGCGGCAGCAGCGAGGCATTGGAATCGTGAATGCCGCAATAGACCGGCACGGCTGCGGCAAGGCCGAGCTCAGCGGCGATGTCGGGCAGGACTGGGCCGAGCGCATCGAAGGCGGAGCGGATCGGCGCCATGAGGTCGCGGATGGCGAGCCTGTCGACGAGCGAGGAATAGCGGCCCTCCCTCGGGTTCCAGAGGTCGGTATGGCAGCCGAGCGATGTCAGCTCATTGGCGGCAACACCGGTCAGCCGCGCCGTCCAATATTGCGCATAGGTGAGGATGGTCGCCACCTCTGCGAATTCCTCGGGAAAGGCGGTCTTCTGGTAGTGCAGCTGTGCGCCGACATTGAGACCCATCGCGAGGCGCGGCGAGAAGGTTTCGTCGAAGGAGGGGCGCAGCCGCGTATAGGCGTCGCGGATTTCCTGCGGATATTCGTGTTCATAGTCGATGACAGGCATGGTAAGCGTGCCGTCCCGGGCAAGGAGTGCTGCGGAGGCGCCATGGGTTGTGATCGAAATGGCGTCGAAGCCTGGCTCGCGCGCAAGGCTCTTCAGCGCATCGAGCGCAAAGGACCAGAGAGCCTCTACGTCGTAATGCGGATAGAGACCGGCTTTGATCGCGATATTCGGCCGTTTCAACACGGCGATCTCGGCGCCCGTCTCGCTGTCGAGGACGACGACCTTGGCATTGGTCTTGCCGATGTCGAGGACGGCGATGCGGCGATAGGAGGCGTTCATGGCATATGGAAGACGGTGACCAGGTCGCTCTGGACCGGTGAATTATCGGGATTGGTCGCCATGATGTCGGCCATATAAGCCCACCACTTTTTCACGACCGGATGGTCCGGCAGGCTCGCCATCGTGTGGTCGGCCGGTCGCGTCAACACGCCGAACAGCGTGTTGGTCTCGCGGTCGAGATGGATGGAATAGTCGCTGGCGCCTGACTTGTGCAGGAGATCGACCAATTCCGGCCAGATCTCGTCATGCCGCCGGCGGTATTCGGCTTCCATGCCGGGATTGAGCTGCATTTTGAAGGCGTGTTTTTCTAAAGTCATCGGGAGCTCATGACCTTGATGCGGCGGGCGATGATCGGGATGGCGATGGTGATGATCAGAAGCAGGCCGATGAAGATCGACATGACGATGCCGGGCACGTTCAACAGGCCGAGGCCGAAGGTGACGAGGCCCATGACGAAGGCGGCGATGACGACGCCGACGATCGTGCCGGAACCGCCGAGGATCGAGATGCCGCCGAGCACGACCATGGTGACGACCTCGAGTTCCCAGCCCTGGGCGATCGACGGCCGGGTCGAGCCGAGGCGTGAGGTCAGGCAGACGGCGGCAACGCCGCTCATGACGCCGGTTAGCAGGAAGAGGATGAATTTGACGCGTTCGACCGGAATGCCGGAGAAGCGGGCGGCGAAGTCATTGTTGCCGATCGCATAGACCTGCCGGCCGAAATTCGTCGCATGCAGCAACACGGCGAAAAGGATCGCCAGTACGATGAAGAGCACGAATTCGAAAGAGAACACCCAGACGACATAACCTTGGCCGAAATAGGCGAAATCCGCAGGGTATTTGCCGTAAGCCTGGTCGCCGAGCACGATATAGGAAATGCCGCGGAAAAGGCTCATCGTGCCGATGGTGACGACGATCGACGGCAATTTCAGCACCGAGACCAGCACGCCGTTGAAGATGCCGCAGGCAAGGCCGGTGCCGATGCCGATCGCGACCAGGCCCGGTGTGCCGATGCCGACCTGCGCTGCCGCGCCCATCGCCGTCGAGGCGAGCGCGATGATTGCGGCGACCGACAGGTCGATTTCACCCGATATGACGAGCAGCGCCATGGCGAAGGCGATCATCGCCTTTTCGGTGAAGTTGAAGGTGGCGTCCGAGAGGTTCCAGGCATCGAGGAAATAGGGCGAGGCCAGCGAATTGAAGATGAAGATCAGGATGGCGACGGCAAAGAGCAGCACTTCCCAGCTCGCGAGGATGCGGCGGAAGGGTGTGCCGAGGCGGTCGGGGATGACCCGTTTTTCGTGTGTGGACACGGTGCTCATGCTGCGGCCTCCGTTCTGATCTCGGCTGCTGCGCGGTCGCGCAGGATGATGCGGCCGCGGTTGCGCTCTCGCCTGGCATTGAAGGCGACGGCGAGAATGATGACGGTTCCGGAGATCGCCATTTGCGTGAAGGGTGAAATGCCGATCACCGGCAGCGCATTCTTGATGACGCCGAGGAAGAGCGCGCCGAGCACCGTGCCGGCGACCGAGCCGACGCCGCCGGCAATCGAAATGCCGCCGATGACGCAGGCTGCGACGCTGTCGAGCTCGAAGCCGTTGGCGATATCGACATAGGCGACGGCATAACGCGACACCCAGAGATAGCTCGCAAGGCCGGCAAGCGCGCCCGACAGAACGAAGGCCAAAAATTTCGTCCAGCCCGTATCGATGCCGGCATAGACGGCCGCGGTCGGATTGCCGCCGGTGGCATAGGCCGAGCGGCCGAACTGGGTGTATCTGAGCAGGACATACATCAGAAGCACGATGACGATGCCCACCCAGCCGAGAACCGGCAGGCCGAGGATCGGCGTGCGCGGCACCGACAGGAAGACCGGCGTCATCTGGTGGGCGTTGACCCACGCCCCGCCAGAGAGCACGAAGGCCATGCCGCGATAGATGGTGAGCGTGCCGAGCGTGACGACGATCGGCGGGATTTCGAGCGCCCAGACGAGAAAGCCGTTGATGGCGCCGAGGCAGGCGCCAATGACGATCGCGGCAAGGATCAGCACGATGAGCGGCAGGTCGGGATAGGCGGCATTCATCATCGCGATCGCCATGCCGGTGAAGGCGAGGTTGGCGGCGACGGACAAGTCGATCGATTTCGTCAGGATGACCGTCATCTGCGCGAGCGCCAGGATGATCAGGATGGAGGTATCGTTGAAAATGCCGGCGAGATTCTCCGGCGTTGCGAAATCGGCAGCGCGCGTCGAAAAGATCGCGATCATCACGACGATGATGAGGAACAGCAGAGTTTCGCGTTTTCTGATCAGTCTTGCCATGCTCTTACCTTATGCATTGCCGGTGGCGGCGCGCACCAGCGCTTCCGGCGACAGCTCGGCGCGTTCGAAAATTCCGGCGGCGAGACCCTCCCTCATCACCAGGACACGGTCCGACATGCCGATGATCTCGGGCAGTTCGGACGAGACCATGATGATCGAAAGGCCCTCGGCGGCGAGTTCGCTGATGAAGCCGTGCACGGCCGCCTTCGAGCCGATGTCGATGCCCTTTGTGGGTTCATCGAGGATGATGACCTTCGGCGCTGTCGCCAGCCACTTGCCGATGACGACCTTCTGCTGGTTGCCGCCGGAAAGCGTCCCGACGGGCACGGAAAGAGCAGCGGCGCGCAGGTCCAGCCGCTCGGCATATTTGCGGGCGAGCGCGAATTCTTCTGCCGCCCTGAGGAAGCCACGGCGCGAGGTGCGGGTAAGCGAAGGCAGCGTCATGTTCTGGAAGATCGGCATCGGCAGCGCCAGTCCGTGGCGGCCGCGTTCCTCCGGCACGTAAACGATGCCGGCCCGGATCGCGTCCTGCGGCGAATGAATGGTGATCTCGCGGCCTTCGAGCATCATCTTGCCGGAGAGCGGCCTGGTGATGCCGAAGAGCGATTGGGACAGTTCCGAACGCCCGGCGCCGATCAGGCCGTAGATGCCGAGAATCTCGCCCTGGCGGAGGGTGAAGGAGATGTCGCGGAATTCGGTGCGATGGCTGTAGTTGCGGATCTCGAGAACCGGGCCGCCGATGGCGACATCGACCTTCGGAAAAGCGTTCTCGACGTCGCGGCCGACCATCATGCGGACGATCTCGTCCTGCGGCGTTTCCTTGAGCCGGCCCTGGCCGACGGCGCGGCCGTCGCGGAAGACGACGAAATCATCGGCGATCTCGTACACTTCGTCGAACTTGTGGCTGATGAAGAGGATCGCCTTGCCCTTTTCCTTCAGGCCGCGGACGATGCGGAAGAGATCGTCGATCTCCTTCCGGGAAAGGGCTGCCGTCGGCTCGTCCATGATCACGATGCGGGCCTCGATCGACAGAGCGCGCGCGATCGCCACCAGATGGCGCTGCGCGATCGAGAGGTCCTTCAGCCGGATCGTCGGATCGATATTGCTTTCGAGCGCGGTCAGCAGCGCCTTCGCACGGCTGTTCATCGCCTGCCAGTCGATGGTGCGCAGACGCGTGCGCGGCGCATGGCCGAGGAAAATGTTTTCGGCAACCGTCAGCTCGTCGAACAGCACGGTTTCCTGATGGATGGCGGTGACGCCGGCATCGATCGCGGCCTGGGCGCTGGCAAAGGTCACCGGCTGGCCATCGACGAGGATCTCGCCTTCGTTCGGCCTGTAGATGCCGGTCAGGATCTTGACGAGGGTCGATTTGCCGGCGCCGTTTTCGCCGATCAGCGCGGTCACCGTGCCGGGATGCAGCGCGATGCTGACATTGTCGAGCGCCTTCACGCCCGGGAAAATCTGGGAGATGCCGCGCATTTCCAGAATGGCCGGTGTATCGGGCATGGGGCTGACATCGTGCTTTTGCGTTGCGGCGTGCATTATTCGTTTCACCTTGAAAACCCCTCCCCAACCCCTCCCCACAGGGGGAGGGGCTTGACCCATCGCGATGCCGAGGCTCGCGATGGGCGGAGGCGTTGCTTCAGATTATCTCCCCCTTGTGGGGGAGATGGCCGGCAGGCCAGAAGGGGTCTTAACGATCAGAAGACCTTGGAGAACTGGTCGATATTCGAAGCATTGTAGACGAACGGATCGGCCATGGCGGCTTCACCATTGTCGCCGACCTTGATCTTGCCCATGCGGCCGGCTTCGATCTCGCTGCCCGGCTTGCCGTCGGTCTCGCCCTTGACGAGGCGATAGGCGATCTGCGTCGCGGAATAGCCGAGATCGATCGGGTTCCAGATGGCGAATTCCTTCGTCGCGCCCGACTTGATCGCGCCGGCCATTTCGGACGGCAGGCCGAGACCTGTGACGTAGACCTTGCCGACCAGGCCCTTGTCTTCAACGACCTTGGACGCGGCGAGAACGCCGACGGTCGTCGGAGCGACGATGACCTTGATGTTCGGGTTCGCCTTCAAGAGGCCTTCGGCTTCACGATAGGACTTATCCGAGAGATCGTCGCCATAGACGGTGGTGACGAGGTTGAGGCCCGGGAAATCCTTGAGCTGCTTCTTCATCTGGTCGATCCAGATGTTCTGGTTGGTCGACGTGGTCGTGGCCGACAGGATGGCGAAGTCACCCTTGCCGCCGTCGAGATGATCCTTGACGAGCGTCAGGCACATTTTGCCGATCAGCTCGTTGGACGACGGGTTGAGCTGCAGGATACGGCCTTCAGGTGCCACGCCCGAATCCCAGGAGATGACCTTGATGCCGCGCTGCGCAGCCTTCTTCAGCGCCGGAACGAGCGCGTCGGGATCGTTGGCCGAAACAGCGATGGCGCTGACGCCCTGGGCGATCAGCGAGTTGATGACTTCGATCTGGCCTTCGGCTGTCGTCGTCGTCGGACCGGTATAGATGACCTCGACGCCGCCGAGTTCCTTGGCGGCTTCCTGCGCGCCCTTGTTGGCGGCATCGAAGAAGCCGTTGCCGAGCGACTTGACGACAAGACCGATCTTGATGTCGGCAGCGCTGGCTGTGCCGGCCATCATGGCGACGGCAAATGCCACGCCGATTGCGAGTTTCTTTGCGAGTTTCATGTTTTCATCCTCCCACTTGATTGACACTCTTCACACCTCCCCGGCGCCTTATGCGACCGACGAGGAATCCTCCTTGATTGCCTGGGCCACCGGGCTCGCGACAATGAGCCTGATGCCGGCATTCTCGATCATCCTGACGGCTTCCTCTGGAATGCCGTCATCGGTGATGATTGTAGACACACGCTCGAGCGGGCACAGAATGAGGCTCGACCGGCGATGGAACTTGCTGGAATCGGCCATGACGACCAGTTCGTCCGCCTGATGCATCAGCTTCTGCTCGCTTTGGATGATCAACGCGTCGGCTTCCATGATGCCGAGCGGGCCGATGCCCTGCGCGCCGATGAAGAAGCGGCGGGCGTAGAAGTTGCGGATAGCGTCATTGTCGAAGGGCGAAAGGATCAGGCTCTGCTCCCGATAGATTGCGCCGCCCGGCACCGTCACCGTGTTCTTCGAATGCTTGACGAGATGTTCGGCGATGGCGAAAGAATTGGTCATCACCTGCAGGCGATGCGCCGCCATGAAATGCACCATCTGGAAGGTGGTCGTGCCGCCATTGATGATGATCGCGTCGCCAGGATCGCAAAGCTCGACCGCCTGGCGGGCGATTGCGCGTTTCTTGTCGATATTGACCGATTCCGAAACGCGGAAGGGGCGCCCGGCGAGATTGCCGAGTTGCGGCGGATGAACGGCCTCGGCGCCACCGCGCACACGCCGGATCTTGCCCTGCACATGAAGAGCCGCGATGTCGCGCCGGATCGTCGCCTCGGAAGCCTCGGTCAGTTCGGAAATATCCTGAACCGTCACGACGGACTTTTCCTGAACGGCGCTCAGAATGATGCGATGGCGTTCGCGTTCGTGCATGGGGCTCCTCCTTCGATCGTTTATTTCGCACATATGACAATGTGTCAATCAAAAACGATCATAAATTTTCATATTGCGCTGCACAATAATCGAATTTGATCGTTTTCGATTGACAACCTCGGTTTTGATGAGCGATACCGTCTGCGAAAAGGGGCGCGATCTTTGCGTTCCGATGATGATTCATATGGGAGGATGATATGGCGGCGAACGTCCGGCTTCTGGAAAACCGGTGGGATGATGCTTACGCGGCAGGCCTCGATGAGCCTGGCAAGCTGCTCTATCGCTCCAACCTGCTCGGCGCCGACAAGCGCATCACCAATTATGGCGGCGGCAACACCTCGGCGAAGGTGATGGAAACCGATCCGCTGACCGGCGGCAAGGTGAAGGTACTTTGGGTCAAGGGCTCCGGCGGCGACGTCGGCACGATCAAGCTCGACGGTTTCGCGACACTCTACCAGGATAAGCTGGAATCGCTGAAGGGCATCTACAAGGGTGTCGAGGACGAGGACCGCATGGTCGCCTTCCTGCCGCACTGCACCTTCAACCTGAATGCCCGTGCCGCCTCGATCGACACGCCGCTGCACGGTTTCGTGCCTTTCACCCATGTCGACCACATGCATCCCGATGCGATCATCGCGATCGCCGCATCGAAGAATTCGAAGGAATTGACGCAGCAGATCTTCGGCGACGAGATCGGCTGGCTGCCCTGGCGCCGTCCCGGCTTCCAGCTCGGCCTCGACCTCGGCGCATTCGTTGCCGCAAACCCGAATGCCAAGGGCGTGGTGCTCGAAAGCCACGGCCTCTTCACCTGGGCCGACGACGCCAAGGCCTGCTACGAACTGACGCTCGATATCATCAACAAGGCAATCGTCTGGTTCGCCGAAAAGACCGAGGGAAAGACGATTTTCGGCGGCGCGGTCACGCAGAGCTTGGCCGTTGCCGAACGCCGCGCCATCGCCGCGCGGCTGATGCCGGAGATCCGCGGTCGCATCGGCAAGCAGGAGCGCAAGCTCGGGCATTTCGATGATCAGGACGCCGTACTCGAATTTGTCAATTCCAGCGATCTGCGTCCGCTCGGCGCGCTCGGCACCAGCTGCCCTGACCATTTCCTGCGCACCAAGATCCGCCCGCTGATCGTCGATTTCGACCCGGCCAAGCCGGATGTCGACGCGATCGTCGCCGGTCTCGATAAGGCGCTGGAAGACTATCGGGCCGACTACGCCCGCTATTATAACGAATGCAAGCATGACAATTCGCCTGCCATGCGCGACGCCAATCCCGTCATTTTCCTGGTGCCCGGCGTCGGCATGCTGTCCTTTGCCCGCGACAAGGCGACGGCCCGCATCGCCAGCGAATTCTATGTCAACGCCATCAATGTCATGCGCGGCGCCTCGACGGTTTCGCAATATCAGGGCCTGCCGGAGCAGGAAGCCTTCGACATCGAATATTGGCTGCTCGAAGAAGCCAAGCTGCAGCGCATGCCGAAGCCGAAGAGCCTTGCCGGCCGCGTCGCCTTCGTCACCGGCGGCGCCGGCGGCATCGGCCGCGTGACGGCCGCACGCCTCGTCGGCGAAGGTGCCTGCGTGGTGCTTGCCGATATCGACCAGGCAGCGCTCGAAGGCACCGAAGCCGATTTCGTCAAGAAGTTCGGCGCTGACGCCGTGCGCAGCGTCCGGCTCGACGTCACCAAGGAAGATGCAGTGATCGCCTCCTTCGCGGACGCCTGCGTCGAATTTGGCGGCATCGATATCCTCGTCTCGAATGCCGGCATTGCCTCCTCCGCGCCGATCGAACTGACCGAACTTGCGACGTGGAACCGCAATATCGATATTCTCGCGACCGGTTATTTCCTCGTCTCGCGTGAAGCCTTCCGCCTGTTCCGCCGTCAGGCGCTCGGCGGCAACGTCATCTTCGTCGCTTCGAAAAACGGTCTTGCCGCCTCGCCGAATGCGTCTGCCTATTGCACCGCAAAGGCTGCTGAAATCCATCTCGCCCGCTGCCTGGCGCTGGAGGGCGCGGATGCCGGCATCCGCGTCAACACCGTCAATCCGGATGCCGTCCTGCGCGGCTCGAAGATCTGGAGCGGCGAATGGCGCGAGCAGCGCGCCGCCTCGTCGAAGATCGAGGTGGACGATCTCGAGGAACATTACCGCAAGCGTTCGATGCTGAAACTCAACGTGTTTCCGGAAGATATCGCCGAGGCGATCTATTTCCTCGCATCGGACCTTTCGGCAAAATCGACCGGCAACATCATCAACGTCGATGCCGGAAACGTGCAGAGTTTTACGCGCTAGAGCAATTCCAGCAGCAATGTGCAGCGGTTTGCGTCCGGAACGCGTAAAGCAAACGGATAGAGCTATTTCCGGAGGATCACCCATATTGCGTGGATGATCCCCGGCAGATAGCCGCAGAGTGTCAGCAATATATTGAGCCAGAAATGCAGGCCGATCCCGACCTGCAAGAATACGCCAAGGGGCGGCAGGATGATCGCAAGAAGAATGCGGACAACGTCCATCGTAGCTCCTTCGTTTGAAGACATGTAAGCGTTTGAACGCGAACCGTGCCCTATGGTTCGCGACCAGGGAGGAATAGATGACAGATTCCAGGATTGCGCCAGATCTGGTCGCGACTGAAAACGACAAGCGGGCAACCGCTCTGAAAGCCGATTACGAGGCACTGGGCGCGACGCTTGCCCGTCGCGGCGTCGATATCGAGGCGGTCACCCGGAAGGTTGCGGAATTCTTCGTTGCTGTGCCCTCCTGGGGCGTCGGCACCGGCGGCACGCGTTTTGCCCGTTTCCCCGGTACCGGCGAGCCGCGCGGCATCTTCGACAAGCTCGACGATTGCGCCGTCATCAACCAGCTGACGCAGGCGACCCCGAACGTCTCGCTGCATATTCCCTGGGACAAGGCGGATGCCCGGGAGTTGAAGGCCAAGGGTAACGCGCTCGGCCTCGGCTTCGATGCGATGAATTCGAACACCTTTTCCGATGCGCCCGGCCAGGCCCATTCCTACAAATACGGCTCGCTCAGCCACACCGACGCGGCGACGCGGGCGCAGGCGGTCGAGCACAATCTCGAATGCATCGAGATCGGCAAGGCGCTCGGCTCCAAGGCGCTGACGGTCTGGATCGGCGACGGCTCGAACTTCCCCGGCCAGAGCCATTTCACCAAGGCTTTCGAGCGTTACCTCGCCTCGATGGCGGATATTTACAAGGCGCTGCCCGACGATTGGAAGCTCTTCTCCGAGCACAAGATGTACGAGCCGGCCTTCTACTCGACCATCGTGCAGGATTGGGGCACCAACTACCTGATCGCCCAGACGCTCGGCCCCAAGGCCTATTGCCTCGTCGATCTCGGCCACCATGCGCCGAACACCAATATCGAGATGATCGTCGCCCGGCTGATCCAGTTCGGCAAGCTCGGCGGTTTCCACTTCAACGATTCGAAATACGGCGATGACGATCTCGACGCCGGCGCGATCGATCCCTACCGGCTGTTCCTGGTTTTCAACGAACTGGTCGATGCCGAGCAGCGCGGCGTCAACGACTTCAACCCGGCCCATATGATCGACCAGTCGCACAATGTCACCGACCCGATCGAAAGCCTGATCAACAGCGCCAACGAAATCCGCCGCGCCTATGCGCAGGCACTGCTCGTCGACCGCAAGGCGCTCTCCGGTTACCAGGACGACAACGACGCCTTGATGGCATCGGAAACGCTGAAGCGTGCCTATCGCGCCGATGTCGAGCCTATCCTGGCCGAAGCCCGCCGCAGGGCCGGCGGCGCGATCGACCCGATCGCCGTCTATCGTGCCAGCGGTTATCGCAGACAAGTGGCGGCCGAGCGCCCGGCATCCGCTGCCGGCGGCGGCGGCATCATCTGAACGACTGATTGTTTCGCATGGCCTGAAGCCATGTGGATTAGGGATGGTGGTTGCCGGCGGCGCAGGGGTGACGCGCTGCCGGCAACCTCGCCGTTTACGGCTTCCAGGCCCCGGCGATCTGGCGGGTGGCGATGTTCAGCCGGTTCCACACATTGATATTGGCGATGGCGATGACGAGTGCCGCAAGGCTCTTGCCGTCATAGTGCCGCGTTGCTTCGTCCCAGATATCATCCGGCACCGGATCGGCGCGGTCGCTGACGCGGGTCACCGCCTCGGTCAGCGCAAGGGCTGCCCGCTCGGCGTCACTGAAATAGGGCGAGTCGCGCCAGGCGCCGATGGCGAAAAGCCGTTCGTCCGTTTCACCGAGCTTCTTTGCAATGCGCGGATGCCCGTCGACACAGACGCTGCAGCCGTTGATCTGGCTGGCGCGCAGATTGACGAGTTCGAGCAGCTTGGGCGAAAGGCCGGTTTCGGCCGGCACCTTGCTGAGAGCCGCCAGCGCCTGCATGGCCGCGGGAAGGACGAGGGCGGGATTTCCCATTCGCTCCTGCATGATATGTCTCCTTATACGTTTCGTGTTCGACGATCCGCCGGCGCTGTCACATCGGCCGGGTTTCATGCGTCATGGCTTTGACGGAACGCAGCGGAGGAATGTGACAAATGGACGAGAAAAAATGGCTGACTGAAGAATTCGAGGCGAACAGAGCGCATCTGCGGGCCGCGGCCTATCGCATGCTCGGCTCGCGCAGCGAGGCGGAGGATGCCGTTCAGGAGGCCTGGCTGCGGCTTGGCCGCACCGATACGACAGGGGTCGGCAATCTCGGCGGTTGGCTGACGACGGTGGTGGCGCGCATCTGCCTCGACATGCTGCGCGCCCGCAAGACCCGGCGCGAGGAGCCGCTGGAGGCGCCTGTTCATGCCGGGATCGCCGATCCGGCGAACGATCCCGAGCGCGAAGCCGCCTTTGCCGATTCGGTCGGTCTGGCGCTGCTCGTCGTGCTGCAGACGCTGGCGCCCGCCGAACGTGTCGCCTTCGTGCTGCACGACATGTTCGATCTGCCCTTCGACGAGATTGCGCCGATCATCGGCCGTTCGTCCGCCGCCACCCGCCAGCTCGCAAGCCGCGCCCGCCGCCGGGTGCAGGGGGTGGACGAAGCGCCTGATGTCGATTTCGGCCGCAAGCGGACGATCGCCGAGGCCTTTCTGACGGCCTCGCGCAATGGCGATCTGGAGGGATTGATCGCGGTGCTTGCCCCTGACGTCGTCTTCCGGCCGGATGCGACGGCCGCCCGCTTCGGCACCATTGGTGAAATGCGCGGCGCAACTGACGTGGCCGAAGCCTTCAAGGGTCGGGCGCAGGCAGCCGAAATCGCCATCGTCGGCGGTGAGCTTGGATTCGTCGTGGAGATCCAGGGCCAGCTCCGCGTCGTCGTGGCGCTGACGATCGCCGATGGCAGGATCGCCGCAATCGACGCCATCGCTGATCCGGAGCACCTGGAAAGGCTCGACTATTCGATCCTTGGGGATTGAAAATAAACGCGAATTTTCCGGATCTTCGAGATCGGCGCGCTTCGCAAGGAGCGCGCCGCTGACATTTCCTGAGCGGTGTCAGCCGCGTCATTTTTCTTGACAGCGGCATCCTCGGCTTTATTCTATTATAAAGATTTATATAGCATAACTATGGAATTTTAGACGGAGGACCGAGGAGCGATCTCGGTCCAAGACTTCGAAAGGAATGCATGTCATGCCCGGCGACCAGACGAAGAAGCCGCTTCTCCTCACCAATGTCAAACCGATGGCTTTCGGTTCTGGCACATCAGAGGGGGCAACCGACATTCTCGTCAATGCCGACGGCAGGATCGCCGAGATCGGTCCGTCGCGTTCCGTCTCGCAGGATGTGACGCGCATCGAGGGCAAAGGCGCCTTCATTTCGCCGGGCTGGGTCGATCTGCACGTGCATATCTGGCACGGCGGCACCGATATTTCCATCCGCCCGTCCGAATGCGGCGTCGAGCGCGGCGTCACCACGCTGGTCGATGCCGGTTCGGCCGGTGAGGCGAACTTCCATGGCTTCCGGGAATATATCATCGAGCCCTCGCGCGAACGCATCAAGGCCTTCCTGAACCTCGGCTCGATCGGCCTCGTCGCCTGCAACCGCGTCGCGGAATTGCGGGATATCCGCGATATCGATCTCGATCGCATTCTCGAAGTCTATGCCGAAAACAGCGAGCACATCGTCGGCATCAAGGTGCGCGCCAGCCATGTCATCACCGGCTCCTGGGGCGTCACTCCCGTCAAGCTCGGCAAGAAGATCGCCAAGATCTTGAAAGTGCCGATGATGGTGCATGTTGGCGAGCCGCCGGCGCTCTATGACGAGGTGTTGGAGATTCTCGGCCCCGGCGACGTCGTCACCCATTGCTTCAACGGCAAGGCCGGGTCGAGCATCATGGAGGACGAGGACCTTTTCAATCTCGCCGAGCGCTGCGCCTCCGAGGGCATCCGCCTCGACATCGGCCATGGCGGCGCCTCCTTCTCCTTCAAGGTCGCCGAGGCGGCGATCGCGCGCGGGCTTCTGCCGTTCTCGATCTCGACCGATCTGCACGGACATTCGATGAACTTCCCGGTCTGGGATCTGGCGACGACGATGTCTAAACTCCTCAGCGTCGGCATGCCTTTCGACAAGGTGGTGGAAGCCGTCACCCATGCGCCGGCATCCGTCATCAAGCTGTCGATGGAGAACCGGCTTTCGGTCGGCTCGCAAGCCGAATTCACCATTTTCGACCTGGTCGATTCCAACCTCGAGGCGACGGATTCCAACGGCGACGTTTCGGTCCTCAATAAGCTGTTCGAGCCGCGCTACGCGGTAATAGGCGCCGATGCTTTCGCTGCCAGCCGCTATGTGCCGCGGGCGCGCAAGCTGGTGCGCCACAGCCACGGCTATTCCTACAGGTAGGATCCGCTGAAGGGCGCAATCCTCAGCGGTTGCGCCAGCCCATCAGCTTTTCGATCCGCTCCGCTGAACTGCGCACATGCGCCGTATAATGGTTCTCGTCGGAAAACGCCTTCTGTTCCGGCAGCACGATGGAAATGGTGGCGACGCACTGGCCGTCGCGATCGCAGATCGGCGAGGCGATGCAGGCAACCGCATAATCCGATTCTCCCGCCTGGATCGACAGCCGCGACTCGAAGGCCTTGCCGGCGGCTTCCGACAGCGTGCCTGGATCGATCTCGGCGCGGCCGGTCGGTGAAGAGCGGGCGCAGCGTTTGAACAATTCGATGCGCTCCTCCTCGGCCAGGTGGCCGACGAGCAGGCGGCCGGAGGCCGTCCAGTTCAGCGGCACCCTTGTGCCGACGCGGGACGCCACCTGAAAATGGCTTGGGCCGTCGGCCATGGCCAGTACCAGCATATAGTCGCCGTCACGACCGCAGACCTGCACGGTTTCGCCGGCCTGGCGGCAGAGATCGTGCATTTCGTGGGTAGCGATGCTCATGAAATCCAGCGACCTGGCATAGGCAAGGCCGTAATGGTAGAGCCGCGCGCCGAGCCAGATTGAGCCGTCGGCCTGGCGCGTCAGCATGTTCTTCTCGACGAGATCGTCGACGATGACGTAAACGGTCGACAGCGGCGCCTTCACCGCCTTGGCGATGGCGTAGACGCCGGCGGGTGATCCGGTCTCGTAAAGATGGTCGATCACTTGAAGTGCCCGGTCTATGCCGCTGACGCGTGCGCGCCTCGCGCCCTTGCCAGTAGCCTCGTCGGCAACGCCCTCATCTTCGGAGTAAACCGCGGGGGATGTCTTTCCGTCCAATTCCACGCACCTCATGAAAAACGCGATTATGTTACATTACTATGGCATAGCTGTCGTAGAGGCAAATCGCAACAGAAGATAGCCAAGGAATCTTGGCGAACCTTATGATCGCTGACACCAGCCGGCTTGACCGCGATCTCTTGGGATCGACGTTCTGCCAGCCATCGCTGCGCGTCGCCTGTCTGCTTTCGATCATGCAGGCGGAACCGGAGTCGATGCATCGATGTAGGGAATCAGTAGCGATCGGTGTCGCGCATATCGCGGATAAAAGTCGCGGAATCGATGGGTTCGGACGACGGCCTCATCAAGGCGGTCATTGCCTTCAGCCGCTCGACGTCGATCGGTTTTTTGCGCGTCTTCACGGGCACGAGCCGCGCCACCGGCTTGCCATGCCGCAATATCTCGACGACCTCGCCGGCTTCGACGCGATTGAGCAATTCGCTGAGATGGGCTTTTGCCTGCGCCAGGGTGACGCTTGCCATGATGCATCCTCGAGGACCGGCCAATTTTGTCATTTTGCTCGAAAAGCCATTGCGCCGCAACACCGCTGGAACAACAAGCCTTAGCCCGAGTTTGACCCCTGAGCACAGGAGGTCACGATGCCAAATTATCCCACACCACCTTTCCCATCCCAGAAACAGCCGATGCCGGGTTTTACCGCGCAGATGGACCCGGTTCCCGACCATGGCGAAAAGAGCTATCGCGGTTCCGAGCGGCTGAAGGGCAAGCGGGCGATCATCACCGGCGGCGATAGCGGCATTGGCCGGGCCGTAGCCATCGCCTATGCCAGGGAAGGTGCCGATCTGGTGCTCTCCTATCTCGACGAGGATGAGGATGCCGACGAAACGAAACGGCTGGTCGAGCAGGCCGGACGCAAGGCTATCCTCGTCAGCGGCGACATCCAGGATCCTGCCCATTGCAGACAGATCGTCGAGACGGCGGTCAAGGAGCTCGGTGGTATCGACATTCTCGTCAATAACGCCGCGCATCAGGCGAGTTTCAAGAGCATCGACGAGATCAGCGATGAAGAGTGGGAACTGACCTTCAAGGTCAATATCCATGCGATGTTCTACCTGACCAAGGCAGCCGTCGCCCATATGAAGCCCGGCAGCGCCATCATCAACACGGCTTCGATCAATTCGGACAATCCGAACCCGACGCTGCTTGCCTATGCGACGACCAAGGGCGCCATCCAGAATTTCACCGCCGGCCTTGCCCAGCTTCTGGCCGAGAAAGGCATTCGCGCCAATGCGGTGGCGCCCGGGCCGATCTGGACGCCGCTCATCCCTTCGACACTGCCTGAAGAAAGCGTCAGCAATTTCGGCAAGCAGGTGCCAATGAAGCGCCCGGGACAGCCGGCCGAGCTTGCAACGGCCTACGTGATGCTGGCCGATCCCTTGTCGAGCTATGTCTCCGGCACGACAATCGCGGTTACCGGCGGCAAACCGATCCTATAAAGCGCGCAATTCCGCTGCACACTTTTGCGCGACATGCTTTAAAGCGGCAAAGGCCGCCGTCTGGTTGTGACGGCAGCCCTTGACGGGGGCAGGGAGAGATCCCCAAGCTGTTTAAGCGGCGTCTTCAGCCGAAGCAGGGCACTGCCGGCAGATTGGCGCGGCTTGCGAGTGCTCCGATCATATTGCCCACCGATTTCGAGCGCGGTTCGCGTTTGCGGGCGGCCGACTCCAGGAGTTGCTTGAAGTCTTCAAGCTTTACGCCGTCGGCGCGCAACACCATGGCGATCAGGGGGTCGCGAAGGGCTTCGGCTATCGTCAGGTCATCTCTGGTCTTTGTCATGGTTGTCCTCCTTTCGTGGGCGGTCGCCCGTGTTCCACTTTCCGCTGCCATGCCCTCGGCATTGACTTTCGCGTTTCGCGGTGTTACCGGTAAGTAACAATGCATTTGTTACCGATCGGTCACATTGATGTCAAGGACTACGTCCGCAAAAAAATCAGAAACTTCGAACGAAATCTCCGCAGCCGTTCCAGAAGATCGCATCCCGCCGCGGGAGCGTATCGTCTCGACCGCCTCGGAGCTTTTCCGCGAGCGCGGCATCCGCGGCATCGGCGTCGATGCCATTGCCGACGCGGCTCTGACCAACAAGATGACGCTCTACCGGCATTTCGGCTCGAAGGACGAGCTCGTCTGCGAGACGCTTCGCCGCGCCTCCGAAAAGGCGGGTGCCATCTGGCGCGATCTGGAATCGGCCTATCCCGACAATCCGCGCGCCCAGCTGGACGCCTGGGTGGAGATGCGGGCGCAATGTCTGAACGGCGAGCCCGCCGGCTGCGATCTCGCCAATGCCGCCATCGAGCTGAAGGGCGAGGGCCATCCGGCCCACGAAATGATCGAGCGGCACAAGGCCGAACAGCGTGATCGTCTGGCCGCGCTCTGTTCGGCGGCCGGCGCGCGCGAACCCCAGCTTCTTGCCGATACATTGACGCTGCTGCTCGAAGGCGCGCGCGTCAGCCGCCAGGCCATGGGCGCTGCCGGTTGCTGCGGTCATTTCGCCAAGGCCTGCCACGCGGCGATCGCTTCTTTCGCCTGACCGCCCAAGAGGGGAACCTTACCGCTTCCATGCCGTTTTTAAACTAACCCGAGGGCGATGTGGAGGCAGGGAGATGAACTACGTCTATCTCAAACGCCTGTATGCCAAACGCGCCGAGCTCGAAGCCAAGCTGGAGCTCCATGATGCGCGCTATTGTTTCGGCGAGGAAGAGGTCGATGACGGCACCGACAGCGATTTGCGTCAGCGGCTGAGCGAAATTTCCGAGGAAATTGCTACGCTCGAGAGCAGGCCGGGCCGATAACTCTTAAATTTGCAACAGCATTCAGATTTAAGCCGACTGGTATAAAATCAGTCTGTGCTGGCATTGAGGATTTCCATCGTCCGATCGTCGAATTTTCCCTGATAGAAATGCTCCACCACCCGGTGGAAGGGCGAACCATGGTCGCTGATCGCGGCAAACAAGGTCATCGACGAGCGCAGCTTGAGGTCGTCGGGTGAACCCAGGATTTCGTGCGCCGATCGGCCGTCCACCGACAGGATCGCCTCGACGCAACGCAGCAGCCGGCTTGAGAGAATGGGATCGGCGAGATAGGCGGCCGCTTCCTCGGCTGAGCGGATCGCATATCTTTCGGCCATCGGCGAGGTACCGAGACCGGCGATTTGCGGGAAGATGAACCACATCCAGTGGGAGGTCTTGCGCCCGGCTTTCAGCTCTAGGAGCGCTTGTTCGTAGACGCCGTTCTGGGCGTCGATGAAGCGGAGAAGCTTGTAGTCGATGTCGCCGGCCATGATCCTTTTCCCTTTTCCTGCTGTCGATGCAGCTTGGGCCAAGGTTTTCACGCCCGGCGATCTACAGCGCCGCGCGTCTTTGAGACGCGCAAAGGACGCTGTAGCACTTTGAATGACTGCATAATTTCATCCTTAAATCGGTTTCCGATTTAAGGAATTATGCAGTGGTTTTGCTATCAGCAGACCCTCTCAGCGTAGGGGCTGCTGTCGCGGCAATGGCCGTAGGCCGGATGCTGCGGCACGTTATCGCCGGCCGGGGCGGCAATGGCCGATGTCGTCATCGGGTCCGTATTGCCGGAAGAATATGCGGCAAAACCCGCAAAGCTCAAGAGAACCAGCGCTCCGACCACGACAATGCGCTCGAAGGCCGAAAGTTTCTGGGCGCTGACATGATCTACATAATCGCGCTCGCCTAAACCGGCGGTTTCGTCCTCTTTTACATGGAGGGTCACCATATCCTGGCGACGGCTTAAAGTTTCACAATCTGTCATTTTAATTACTCCTGCAACACATGCGGCGCCGGTCTCTCTAGGGCAAACTCTCACCCTCGTGCCGAACCCGCTTCCGCATGCGTGCAGCATGTGTGTCTTCGATCGTGGCAATTGAAGGGGCGATATTCAAACTCAGTGTTCAAAAAATCGTACCAATAAATGCAAAATATCGTGAAGCTCTGGTTCACCGGAATGATCCGCGGTAGTCCAGAGAGGAACATCTTTCTTCTGGATAGTCCCATGAGCAAATCCTTCGGCGCGATGTCGGTCGCGCAGCTTTCCGTCCTCATTCAAGGTGGCGCGGCCGATCCGGTCGAGGTGGCCGAGGCGGTTTTCGATTCCATCGCGAATTATGCCGACAAGGCGGTCTTCACCACGTTGCTCGAAAGCCGGGCGATGGAGGAGGCGCGCGCCTCATCGCGACGTCTGCGGGAAGGGCGCTCGCTTGGATTGCTGGACGGCATTCCGATAGCCTGGAAGGATCTTTTCGACATCGAAGGCCTACCGACGACGGCGGGCTCCGTTGTTCTGGCAAAGGACATGCCGGCCAAGCGCGATGCGGCTGTCGTCGCTTTGCTCAGGCAGGCGGGCATGGTCGCCGTCGGACGCACCAATATGAGCGAATTCGCCTTTTCCGGCCTCGGCATCAATCCGCATTACGGCACGCCGGCAAATCCGCGCGGCACCGATCTGCCGCGCATTCCGGGCGGCTCGTCCTCCGGTGCGGGTGTCGCCGTCGCGGCCGGGTTGGTTCCGGTCGCCATGGGCACCGATACCGGCGGCTCGGTGCGTATTCCCGCCGCTTTCAACGGTATCGTCGGCTACAAGGCGACGCGCGGCCGCCACGCGATGGCAGGCGTCTATCCGCTGGCAAAGAGCCTGGATTCGCTGGGACCGCTCTGCCGCAGCGTCAGGGACGCGGTCTGGATCGACGCGGCGATGCGCGGCCTGACGGCGCCTTATGTCGCCACGCATCCCCTGCAAGGGCTGGAACTCGTCGTGCCTGAAAATATCGTCTTCGATGGCGCTGAAGCTGGCGTGGTCGCCGCATTCGAGGCAGCTTTGGGACGTCTTCAAAAGGCGGGCGCCAAGATTGCCCGCACCGTCATCCCAGCGTTCGACGAAATATTCGAGCTAATGACGAGATATGGTCCACTGGTCACAGCGGAGGCTTTCGCGCTTCATCAGGAACGCTTGGCGGGAGCGGACGCGGACAGGATGGATCATCGCGTCGTCATGCGCACCCGTCTCGGAAGCAAGACGACGCTGCCGGATTACCTGGCGATCCTCGAGGCGCGCAGTCGCCTGATCGCCGATGTCGAGCGCCTCGTCGGCGACCGGCTGCTCGCCTTTCCGACTGTGGCCCATGTCGCTCCGCCGATCGGGCCGCTAGAGCAGGATGACGAGTTGTTCTTCGCGACGAACAACAAGACGTTGCGCAACACGGCACTCGGCAATTTCCTCGACTGGTGCGGCGTTTCCATTCCCTGCGGCATCGGCGAGGCCGGCATGCCTGTTGGACTGCTGCTTTCGGCCACCGCCCGTCGCGACGAGGCGCTGCTGGGTGTAGCGCTTGCCGCCGAGGCGGTTGTCCGCGGCGATTTTGCCTGATGGCAATTGAACTGGCTGGCTTTTGTTGCCATTGATGGCATGAGGAAATCCCGGAGGAAAGCAAGTGCAGGTTTTGCAAAACGGACGTTTCGCGGTTTCGACATGGTCGCTGCATCGGCTGCTTGGCGCCGTTCATGCCTATAGCCCCGATCCCGACAAAAGTGCTGCTGCGAAAGAGCCCTATGGCCCCGGCGCCGCGGCGCTGATCGACGTGCCGGCGGCGCTCTCGGCACGCGGGGTCAACCGGTTGGAGGTCTGTTCCTTCCATCTGCCGAGCCTCGACGCCGCCTATATAGGCGAATTGCGCGATGCGATGGCGGCCTCGAACGTGCTGTTCCAGACGCTGCTCGTCGAGGACGGTGATCCGAGCCATCCCGAGACGGCTGAACGCGACGTCAAATGGATGGCGCAGTGGATCGACATCGCCGCAGCCCTCGGGGCTGAGAGGATGCGGGTCATTGCCGGCAAGCAGAAGCCGACGGAGGAAAACCTTACCCGCGCCGCCCGTCATCTGAACTGGCTGGCCGGGAAGGCTGAAGGCAGCGGCGTGCGCGTCGTCGTCGAGAACTGGTTCGACCTGTTGCCATCGCCGGTCGAGATGAACTGGCTGCTGGACCGTCTGGACGGCAAGGTCGGCCTCAACAGCGACCTCGGCAACTGGGCGGCGCCAGCGAAATATCAGGGCCTTGCCGATATCATGGGCCGGGCGGAAATCTGCCATGCCAAGGCCGACTATGGCACTGCCGGCCTCGATGCCGAGGATTACCGCACGTGCCTGGAGATGTGCGAGAGGGCCGGTTACGACGGTCCCTTCACGCTGATCTACGACTCGCCCTTCTTCCCCGATGAATGGGACGGCATCTTGCTACAGAAGACGTTCATCGAGGATTTCCTGCGCGAGGCGCCGGCGCGCAGGACGGCTTAAATCAGAAGCGCCTCTCGTTCATTCCTAGAGCATGATGCCGAAAAGTGTAAGCGGTTTTCGGACGACATCATGCTCTAACTATATAATGTAGAACAGGATTCACATTTTAGGCCGACCCGGCCTAAAATCATCCTGTTCTAGCGCGGGAACCTTTGGTTTTCCTCCAACACGTTCAGATCCATGTGATTGCGCATGTAACGCTCCGAAGCCTTCTGCAGCGGCTGGTAGTCCCATGGATAATAGGCCCCATTGCGCAGCGCTGCGTAGACCACCCAGCGGCGCGCCTGGCTTTCGCGCACGGCTGCGTCGAAATCGGAAAGGTTCCAGCGTCGGCCGGCCTGTTCGACAAGCCTTGCCAAGATCTCGGCATGCGCTGGGTCGGCCGCCAGATTGTCGAGCTCCTGCGGATCGGCCTCGAGATTAAACAGCATCGGCGGGTCCTTCTCGCAGAGCGAGAGTTTGTATCGTCCGTCCCGGATACAGACGAGCGGCGCCTCGGAACCCTCTGCGGCATATTCCAACGGCACAGGGCCGCGGCTGCCGGTGCCTTCGGCAAGCGCTGCGAGATCCTCGCCCTCGGTCCACGGCTTCAATGAGGCAATATCGATCCCGGCAAGACCGGCAAGCGTCGGCGTCACGTCGAGCGTGGAGACAGGCTGGTCTATCCGCCTGGGCTGCCAGCCGGGTGCCGCGATCATCAGCGGAACGCGGGCCGATCCTTCGAAGAAGTTCATCTTGAACCAGAGGCCGCGATCGCCGAGCATGTCGCCATGGTCGGAGGCAAAGAGGATGATCGTGTTTTCAGCCATGCGGCTCCGCTCCAGGACGCCGAGAATGTCGCCGATCTTCTCGTCCACATAGGAGATATTGGCGAAATAGCCCCGCCTTGCCCGCCTGATCTGCTCATCGCTGATGTCGAAAGCCTCGTGATCGCAGGCTTTCATCAGGCGCTGCGAGTGCGGGTCCTGCCGCTCGAAGGCAATCGGCGCAACCGCCGGGTCAAGTGACGGGCAGTCCTCATAGAGGTCCCAGAATTTGCGGCGCGCGACATAGGGGTCGTGCGGATGGGTGAAGCTGACGGTCAGGCACCAAGGTCGCTCGTCATGGCCACGCGAGAGATCGAACAGCTTGCGGGCGGCGTGGTAGGCGACCTCGTCGTCATATTCCATCTGGTTGGTGATCTCGGCAACGCCGGCGCCGGTGACCGAACCCAGATTGTGATACCACCAGTCTATGCGCTCGCCGGGCTTGCTATAATCGGGTGTCCAGCCGAAATCGGCCGGGTAGATGTCCGTCGTCAGGCGCTCTTCGAAGCCATGCAACTGGTCGGGGCCGACGAAATGCATCTTGCCGGAAAGTGCGGTCTGGTATCCGGCAGCGCGCAGATGATGCGCATAGGTCGGAATGTCGGAGGCAAATTCCGCCGCATTATCATAGACGCGGGTTCGGCTCGGCAATTGTCCGGACATGAAGGAGGCCCGCGCCGGTGCGCAGAGCGGGCTTGCCGTATAGGCGTTGGTGAAACGTACGGAGCGCTCCGCCAATGATTTCAGATGCGGCGCATGCAGGAAATCGGCTGGGCCATCGGGAAAGAAAGTCCCATTCAACTGATCGACCATCAGGATGAGGATATTCGGACGCGCCATGTGAAATTGTCTCCTATGGCTCAAAGGCCGGACGATCTTCTTGGAAGGGGACGTCTCTTGCTATTTGCAGATCTTATCAAAACTACTATCATCATGCTTGTAAAGCCGGCTTTTTTTGATGCTTGCCAAAAGGAATTTTTATGCCAGACCGCGTGCCTGAGCTGGGATGGATGCGCATCTTCGCTGAGGTCGCAAGGCTCGGCAGCTTTTCGGCTGCGGCGGCAGGTCTCGGCCTTACGCAGCCTGCCGTCAGTTATCAGATTCGGCGGCTGGAAGAGCAGTTCGGCGTCGCCCTGCTGCGCCGCCAGCATCGCGGCGTCGAGTTGACCGCGGAGGGCGAACGGCTTTTCCAGATCGCCGCTAAGACGGTTGGTGACATCGATGCCCTGGCGCGTAGTTTCCGCACCGAGGCTCAAAGGCCAGTCGTCAGACTGAGAACCGACTATGCCTTTTCGGCGCTCTGGCTGATCCCGCGCATGCACGCGTTTCGCCAGCTTCACCCGGAAACGGATATACAGATCGTCGCGACGCAGAGGCTTGAGCCCGGCTTTCGTGACGACGCAGACGTGGTGGTGGTTTTCGGCACAAAGGCGGAATTCGGTGCCGTCGGATCACTTCTGCTGCAGGAAAAGGTGGTGCCCGTCTGCACGCGAGGCTTTCTCGATCGCAACGGCCCGTTCGACGATCCGCAGCAGCTTGCCAAGGCGATCCTGATTCATCTCGACTCGCCGACGCCATCTCCCTGGTTCGACTGGCGAAGTTATTTTGCCGAATTCTCCGTTACTCGCGATCTCCATGCCGGCCGCGGTGATGTCAGCTTCAACACCTACTCGCTGGTCATCCAGGCCGCTCTCAGCGAGCAAGGCGTGGCCATCGGCTGGATGGGGCTGGTCGATACGCTTCTCTCCACGCACATGCTGGTGGAAGCCGGGCCTGTTATCGAGGCCCGCGACCGCGGTTACTGGCTGATACCGCCGCGATCGGCAAATGTTCACAGCGAAAGGCTCAGCAGCTGGCTGGTGGATGAAGTCGGCCGCACATGACGTTCGGACCGAGGCCGGTGCCTCATCGCATCCGGAATATGTTCGCCCTCAGAAGAGAAGCCTTGTCATGACCGACGCCGATCGACATTGTGGCATCGATTCATAGGGAAGGGCCGAAGCATGTCGCGAACCGTCGGATACGTCGTTGGACTGCTCATGATCCTCTTGGGACTCATCTGGATCGCCCAGGGAAGTGGCTATTTTCCCTATCCCGCGTCCAGTTTCATGATCAACCAAAGCATCTGGATTCTCTGGGGGAGCATCATGGCTGCGGCGGGGATTGCCGTGACGGTCATTATTTCACGGCTGCGCCGGAAGGGATGAGCCGGCAACCCGTGCATGGCTTTGAGGGAATTCGATATTCAAGAGTTCCTCGAGCGGAAATATCTGGCGACTAACGGCCTGTCGAATTGAGGAGAATGGCATGAGCGCAGCTGAAATCGACGGCTTTGCGGACCGGATCAGGCACCACCAAGGTGGCATGATCTCCGCCTGGATCGGTATTCCCGACGCCACGCTCGCCAATCACCTGGCGCAGGAGGCCTTCGACACCATCGTGCTGGATATGCAGCACGGCATGTGGGACATGCCCTCGGCAGCGAACGCCGTCGCCCAGGTTCGGCTTGCCGGCAAGCCGGCGCTGGCGCGCATACCGGTCGGTGATTTCGCGTCCGCCTCGCGCCTGCTCGATGCCGGTGCCTCCGGCATCATCGCGCCGATGATCAATTCGGCCGAAGACGCAGAAGCCTTCATCAAGACCACCAAATATCCGCCTCTCGGCGAACGCAGCTGGGGACCCTCGCTGGCGCTCAACCATACAGGCCTGTCGGCCGATGATTATCTGAAGAACGCCAATGCGCTCACCGTCGCCATCGCCATGATCGAAACCCGGGCGGCACTCGAGGCGATTGACGGCATCCTCGGCGTTGCCGGCATCGACGGCATTTTCATCGGTCCTTCAGACCTTTCGATCGCACTCTCGAACGGTGATCAGGTGGCGCCGAACGCCGCCGAGATCGACAGCGCCATGCAGCATGCGGTTTCGCGCTGCCGCTCCCACGGCAAATTCGCCTGCGCCTTCGCCGGCGACGGCGAGCGGGCCGGCGAGCTGCTGAAGTTCGGCTTCGATCTGGTCATTGCCGGCGCCGAGACAGCGCAGCTGCGCTCCGGCGCCCGCCGCGCCATCAATGCCGCCCGCAGGATCGCGTCTGCTTGAAGGTCATTAAACCGGCTTCACCGCCAGCCAGATGACGTGACGGGCGCCGCCGCGTTTGCCGTTGGCGCGTGTGTTGACCGCATCGACGGCAAAACCGCTGTCCTTGAGACGTCGGGTGAAATCGGGGTCCGGACCGGACGACCAGACGGCGAGCACGCCGCCGGGGCGCAAGGCGTCGCCGGCGGCGCGAAGGCCGGCGAAATCGTAAAGTCGGTCGTTGGATTTGCGGGTCAGGCCATCAGGACCGTTGTCGACGTCGAGCAGAATGGCGTCATAGGCGCCTTTGCCGGAACGGATCGCCACGCCGACATCGCCCTGGTGGATACCGACGCGCGGATCGTCGAGACAGCCCTGGAAGACCTCGGCCATCGGCCCGCGCGCCCAGGCGACGACGGCCGGCACCAGCTCGGCGACGGTGACGTTGGCATCCTCCGGGAGGACGGCGAGAGCGGCGCGCAGGGTGAAACCCATGCCGAGCCCGCCGATCAGCATCCTTGGCTTGGCGTGCGACTTGATCCGATCCCAGGAAAGGGTCGCCAGCGCCTCCTCCGAGCCGCTGAGGCGGCTGTTCATCAGCTCGTTGGCGCCGAGCATGATCGAAAACTCGTTGCCGCGCTGCTTCAGCCGCAATTCGCCGTTTTCACCGGGAATGGTCGCGGAATCGAGCTGGATCCAGGGCAGCATGACGGTTTTGCCTCGCATGAAAGGAGCCGTCCCCTAGCATAGGGCGCTAGATGAGGCCAGCAAGCCGGCTTCAGATCATCCGCATGAAATGATCCTGCTCGAATTCGATAATATCGTCCTGCGGCACGGCCGAACGGCGGCGGATATCCTCGACCTCGTCGGGCCTCAGCCGGGCCTTCGGGTCGTCGAACCGGACTTCGGGATCGGGCACGGCCGAGAGCAGCAGCCTTGTATAGGGATGCAGCGGATTGTCGATCACCTTGGCGACGCTGCCCCATTCGACGATCTGGCCGGCATACATCACGGCGATGTCCTCGGCGACATAACGGGCGGTGGCGATGTCATGGGTGATATAGAGCAGGCCGAGATTCATCTCCTGCTTCATCTCGTTCAAGAGGTTCAGCACGCCGAGGCGGACGGAGACGTCGAGCATCGAGGTCGGTTCGTCGGCGACGATCACTTCCGGCTTGACGGCCAAGGCGCGAGCGATGTTGACGCGCTGGCGCTGACCGCCTGAGAGCTCGTGCGGATATTTCGGCGCGACGAGATCGGGATCGAGCCTGACGCGCTGCAATAGTTCGCGGACTGTAACGTCGATCTCGGCCCCCTTGATCTCCGGGCGGTGCAGTTTCAGCGGCCGCCTCAGATGATGGGCGATGGTGTGGGCAGGGTTCAGCGAGGCGAAGGGGTCCTGGAAGATCATCTGCACCGAGCGCCGGTAGCGGGCGATTTCGGCGGATTTCGCCGCCTCGACAGGCCGGCCCTTGTAGAGAATCCGGCCCGATGTCGGCAGATATTCGCGCATCGCCATGCGGGCGCAGGTGGTCTTGCCACTGCCGGATTCGCCAACGAGCGCCAGCGCCCGGCCGGCATGCAGCGAAAACGAGATGGCGCGCGCCGCATGCACGGCCCCGGAGCCATGGCCGAAAGTTTTGGTCACGCTGTCGAGTGCGAGAATGGCGTCCGTCATAACAGCACTCCTCCATGCAACGAGGGGAAGGAGGCCCAGAGCTTTTTCGTGTAGTCATGCTCAGGCGTCCTGTAGATCGCCTCGGCCGTGTTCTGCTCCACCAGTTGACCTGATAGCATGATGCCGATGCGGTCGCAGAACTGCACCATCAGCCCGAGATCATGGGTGATGAACAGCACGGAAAAGCCAAAGCTGCGGCGCAATTCGTTGATGCGCTGCAGGATCTCGCGCTGGACGACGACATCGAGCGCCGTCGTCGGTTCGTCCATGACGACGAGCTTCGGATCGAGCGCCATGCATATGGCGATAACGATGCGCTGGCGCATGCCGCCGGAAAATTGGTGCGGATAATCGCGCATGCGATCCGGTGCGATGTCGACGAGCGTCAGCATCTCGGCGGTGCGCTCGCGGGCTGCAGCACGGCTCATGCCCTTGTGGGTGCGCAGCATGTCGTAGAACTGCGTTTCGATGCGCAGCACCGGGTTCAGCGAGTTCATGGCGCTCTGGAACACCATGGCGACCTCGCGCCAGCGGAATGCGGCGAGCGCCTGGCGGTCGAGGCCGAGCACGTCGCGCCCGTCGAGCAGGATGCGGCTCTCCTTGCGGATCAGCGCCGGCGGCTTGTGTAGGCGGCTGATGGCAAAAGCGATGGTGCTCTTGCCGCAGCCGGATTCGCCGGCAAGGCCGAAGACCTCGCCGGGCGCGATATCGAAGCTGACATCGCTAACGGCGCGGAAATCCTTCTCCTCGCCGATATAATCGATGGTGAGGTTCCTCACCGAGAGCAGCGGCTGCGTCACAGGCGGCCCTCCCCTGTTCGAACGAGCAGGGACCAGCGCTTCAGATGATTGCCGGTGCGCAGCCGCGGATTGGCGATCTCGTCGACGGCGAAGTTCAGCAATGACATGCCGATGCCGAGGAAGGCGAGCGCGAAGCAGGGGGTGAGAATATCCCACCAGGCGCCGACCGAAAGGGCTGAGGCCTTCTGTGCATTATAGAGCATCGTGCCCCAGGAGATCGCTCTCGGATCGCCGAGGCCGAGGAATTCCAGCGTCGCCTCGGTGATGATTGCGAAGATGACGCTGCCGATGAAATTGATGCCGACGATTGAAATCACGTTGGGAAAGATCTCGAATGTCATGATGCGCCATTGCGGCTCACCCATCATCTCGGCCGATTTGACGAAATCCTTCTGCTTGACGGAGAGCGTTTCGGCGCGGGTGACGCGTGCGCCCCATGCCCAGGAGGTGGCGCCGAGGATGAGGGCGATGACGAGGGGGCTTGCCTGGCCGATGAAGGCGGCAAGCACGAGCAGCAACGGCAGGTTCGGAACGACCAGCACCATATTGGTGAAGAAGCTGATGATCTCGTCGGTCTTGCCGCCGCGGTAGCCGGAGATGATGCCGAGTGCGGTGCCGACGAGGGTGATCAGCAGGCCGGCGCCGAAGCCGACGGCAAGCGAAGTACGGGCACCGTAGATCAGCCGGGCGAAGACATCCTGGCCGATGCGGGTGGTGCCGAGAATATGGTCGAGCGATGGCGACTGGTGCGGCCGCCCGGTGCGGGCGGCGGGATCGTACTGCGTCAGGAGGGGCGCTGCGATCGCGACGAGGACGATGAAGGCGATGATGACGAGACCGGTGAGCGCCTTGCGGTTTCGAAGCAGGGTCTTCATCTCACGCTCCCTTCAGCCTGGGGTCGAGCAGCACATAGCTGACGTCGACGATAAAATTGGCGATCAGCATGGTCGCGGTCATGATGAGGAGCTGGCCCTGGATGACGGGGTAATCGCGGGCGAGGATCGCCTGGTAGAGAATGTTGCCGAGGCCGGGATAGTTATAGACGACCTCCGTCACCAGCGAGCCGCCGAGGATGGTGCCGATGGCGATGGCAAGGCTGGAGACGGTCGGCAGCAGGGCGTTGCGCGCCGCGTACCAGAGCATCACATGCCGGTCCGAAAGGCCCTTGGCGCGGGCCATGACGATATAGTCCTCGCCGAGCAGGTTGATCATGTTGTTGCGCATGGTGACGGTGAAGCCGCCGATCAGCACGGTGCAGAGCGTCACCATCGGCAGGATGCCGTGATAGGTGAGGCTGCCGATATATTGCAGGCTGAAGGCCGGATCGAGCGATGGGTCGGCGGCATAACCGTTCGGAAACCAGCCGAGCGTGAAGCCGAAGATGAAGAGCACGATCAGCGAGGTGACGACGGCCGGCACCGAGGTCGCGAAGATCGCGCCGACGGAGACGATAACATCGAACTTGCTGCCGCGGCGCCAGGCGGCGACGATGCCGAGGAAGGTGCCGAGCGCGAAGCTGACGATCGTCGCCGTGCCCATCAGGCCGACGGTCCAGACGAGCGCATGGCCAAGCACCGAGGTAACGGGCAGCGGAAAATACTTGATCGAGCGGCCGAGATCGCCGGTGAAGATGCTACCGAGATAGGTGAGGTACTGCTGCCAGAGCGGACCGTCGACGAAGCCGAAGGTGAGCTTCAGCGCCTGCAGGCTTTCCGGCGGCAATTCGG